>CAUVDV010000018.1:0-23045 GCA_963550755.1 uncultured Lachnospiraceae bacterium | reverse complement strand
TGGACGGAGCAAAGGAGGTCTGTATGTACGGAGTACCGAAATACCGCGAACCTTTTTGGTGGAAACACAAAAGAGAGCTCTGCGCGGCGGTGGCGGCGGCAGTCGTCATCACAACAATAACCAGGTTCTCGCCGGAATATCCGGCTCAAAGTTCACAAATGACCGCAGGGAATCAGGTCGTTGTTAAGCAGGTGGAAAAAGCCTATAAAGTTGAATTTAACGGAAAAGAAGTAGGACTGGTTGAGGATTGGGAGACGGCCGATGAAGCAGCCGAGAAGGCGTACACGGCTTTAAAGAAGAAATTGGGCTACGACCCGGAGCTGGATACGGCCGTTACATTAAAGGAAGTTAAGAACGCTAAGATTTCATCAGATAATTATTATGATTTGATGGCTAAGCTGGAAATTGCGTTTTCTTCCAAGATTGAGGACACCAAGCAGAAGGCTTATGTCGTTAAAATCGGCAATGCTTTTACCGTAGCGGTGGCGGATGAGGAATCAGCCAAAGAAGTGCTGCGCCGGGCGCAGGAGAAGTTTTTGGATACCAATATGGTAGTTGACGTTGATTTGACGGCCGATCAGCATAATCGTCTGGTAACGACGCCGAAGCTTTTGGTTTTTGATCCGGAGAAAAAAGAGCGAAGCCTGGTGACTTCCGGCGATCCGACGGCGGCGGATGTGAAGCGCAGTCCGCTGGAAACGTTAAATGGGATTGTAGCGGCGGTTAAGGATAAGCTGTCGGGCGAATTGGCGGCGGCTGGGGCGCAGGAAGCGGGCGGAGTGGTTGACATAAGCGAAGCCCAGGTTGCGCAGGCGGCGCCGGCTAATAACGAAAAATTGCTGGAAGTCAGCTTGCCCAAAGATGTGCTGATTGCGGAAAGCTATGTAGCGCCCAATAAAATCGTGGATGTTGAAACGGCAACTAATTTGGTTACCCAGAACCGGATTGAGCAGAAAGTATATTATGTTGAAAAGGGCGATTCGCCCAGCGTGATTGCCGAAAAGCACAATATGGGGCTGAGCAAGCTCTATCAATTAAATCCGCAATTGCAAAACGGTACGGCGGTGATCCATGTCGGCGATGAGATTGTAATTACTGCACCGGAACCGCTTTTAAAGGTAATTGCTAAATATGAGACAACGTATAATGAGCCGATTTTAAAAACAGTGGTGGAAGAAAAAGATCCGACCATGTATGTTGGCTCTTCTAAGATTAAGGAAGAGGGGCAGGACGGCCTGCAAAATGTCAAGGCGCTGATTACCAAGGTAAACGGTCAGCAGGTCGCGTCCCAGGTGCTGGATACGGAAGTGCTGACAGAAATGCAGCCGAAGATCCGGCTGGTGGGAACAATGCCGCTGCCGCCTAAGGCAACCACCGGCAAGTTTATTTACCCGCTCAAGCGCTTTATTTTCTCGTCTGGTTATGGTTATCGCTGGGGTTCGTTCCACGGCGGTATTGATCTGGCGGCACCGCGCGGCACGGAGATCGTGGCTTCCGACGGCGGAACTGTTATTCAGGCTGGCTGGAACAATGGCGGCTATGGCTATATGGTTAAGATTCAGCACAGCAATGGCACCCAGACTTTATACGGACATATGAGCAAGGTTACTTGCAGCGTTGGGCAGAAAGTAGCGCAAGGGGAAAAGATCGGAGAAGTTGGTTCAACCGGTTACAGTACCGGTAATCATTGTCACTTTGAGATCTACATCAACGGCACAAGAGTCAATCCGACCAAATACTTATAAAGCAGGCTCGGCCAAAGGTGTTCTGGCAGACGCCGGGCATTCGGGTGCGCCGCAGATAAGAGATAAAAAAACGCCTGTCTATGTTAATGGCATAGGTAGGCGTTTGTTATTCGGCAGGACTGAGTTGTTCACCAACAAAAGTTACAGTTCAGGCAGGCGGCTTGCGCTGCGGCGGGGCGTCCTCGCCGCCCCCAAGGATAACCGTTTGCCGTTTGAACGATAACGAAATAGCAAGGAGCTTAGAATGAAAAGTCAGGATGTTCGATTGTCGACCAGAATGAAGAAATATCTGCTCTGGCCATGGGCCAGCCAGTGTTTATTGCTGATATTTACCTGTATTATGTATTTGCTGAGCGCGGAGATTGGCTTGGCCTTTTTGGTGCTGAGTATCGTCCATGCTGTTTTTTTGGCCTATATCATCTTAAGGGCAAAAAAAACTATGCAGCAGGAAATTTTACAGCTGTCCTTAAGCACGTCGGAGCTGCAGAAGGAACATTTGTATTATTTTGACATTCCGCATGCCGTGCTGGACGCGGATGGGGTGATTGAATGGTATGATGAAAAGTTTGGGGAGCTGATCCCCGATCAAAACTTAAAAGGCAAAAGTGTGCTCAAATATTTGACGGATCTGCATATCAATGATTTGCCGGCCAATCATGTGCCGTTTAAGCGGGAAATTGAGTTTAAGGAACGCTTTTATGAGATTGTGCTGCAGCGCCTGCTTTTGACCGGCGGCAACGGGCTTTTGCAGGGATCGGAGCAAAACTTTTATTATGCCCTGTATCTTTATGATATTACCGAAATGACGGCGCTGAAAAAGCAGGTGCAGGCGCAGGAATGCGTGCTGGGCAGTATTTATATTGATAATTATGAAGAAGTGATGCAAAGCACGGAGGAAGTCAAGCAGTCGCCGCTGATGGCGCTGGTTGACGCCAATTTGCAGCGCTTTGCGGGTGAGTTCAAAGGAGTTTTGAAGCGCTACGAAAAGGATAAATACCTTTTGCTTTTACGGCGTGATCAGGTGGAACTTTTGCAGGAAAAGAAATTTTCCATATTGGATGAAATCCGGGAGCTGCATTTGGGCAACGAACTGCCGGTAACAGTCAGTATTGCGTTGGGGATTCATGCCGACAGCTTTTCGGCCAGCATGGAATATGCCAAGGCCGGGATGGAACTGGCGTTAGGGCGGGGCGGTGATCAGGCGGTGATTAAAGAAGGCGATAAAACGCTTTTTTACGGAGGCAAGACCAAGGGGGTGGAAAATACTTCCCGGGTCAAGGCCAGAATGAAAGCCTATGCCTTAAAAGAGCTGTTTATGGAAGCGGATAATATCGTCATTATGGGGCATCACAATCCGGATATGGATTCGCTGGGGGCGGCGGTGGGAATTTATGTCTGCGCCCGGGAGATGAAAAAGGAAGCGCATATCATTGTTAATAGTGTGTCAAGTTCGATTAAGAGTCTCTATGACCGGCTGCTGGAAAGCGAGATTTACCGCGAATATGTAATGGTCAATAACAGCGAAGCCAAGGTGCTGATCCGAGAAAATACAGTGGTAGTGGTAGTTGACGTCAATCGGCCGTCTTATACCGAGTATCCGGATATTTTGACGCTGGCTTCCCGCGTGGTCGTGATCGATCATCACCGGACCAGTGTTGAGCAGGTGGAAAATCCGGTTTTGCGCTATGTGGAGCCGTTTGCATCCTCGGCCTGCGAAATGGTAGTGGAGATTCTGCGCTATATTTCCGACAAGCCGCGGCTAAATGCGGTCGAGGCCGATGCAATGCTGGCCGGGATTACGGTTGATACCAAAAACTTTACCGTTAAGGCCGGGGTCAAGACCTTTGAGGCGGCGGCGTTTTTAAAACGAAACGGGGCGGATATTACCAGGGTGCGGGAGCTTTTCCGTAATGACTTGGAAAGCTATAAGGCCAGAGCGGCCACAGTCAACGGGGTGGCGATTTACCGGGACGGCATGGCGATTTCCACTTGCCCGGGCAATATTCCCAATCCTGTACTAGTGGCGGCGCAGGCGGCAGATGAGCTGTTAAATGTGGCGACGATTCGGGCGTCCTTTGTCCTCACCCAGGTGGAGGATACGATTTATGTCAGCGCCCGTTCTTTTGATACGGTCAATGTTCAGCTGATCGCCGAAAAACTGGGCGGCGGCGGACATTTGAATATGGCCGGGGCGCAGCTGACCGGCATGAGTATGGAAGCAGCGATTGCACTGGTTAAGCAAAAAATTGATGAGTATTTACAAGAAGGAGAAAATAACGATGAAAGTAGTTCTGCTCGATGATGTCAAAAAAGTAGGCAAAAAAGGGGAAATGGTCGAGGTCAGCGACGGCTATGCCGCTAATTTTCTGTTTAAGAAAAAATTAGCAGTGGCCGCTACCAGCGGGGCGATCAATGACGCTAAGCAGGCGAAAGAAGCGGCTATTCATAAAAAAGAAATGGAACTGGCGGCGGCCAAGGAACTGCAGGCCAGCTTAAAGGGCAAACAGGTTGTTTTAAAGATTAAGAGCGGCGAGGGCGGCCGTACCTTCGGTTCCGTCGCAGCCAAAGACATCGGACAGGCGATTGAGGAGCAGCTGAAACTGGATTTGGACCGGAAAAAAATTGTGCTGAAGGAACCGATCAAGACGCTGGGCGTTCATACCGTTGAGATCAAGCTGCACGCCGAAGTGGTCGGCGAGCTGGCGGTTAAGGTGGAGGCGGAATAGGGAGCCTTAGGAGGAAACCATGGCAGATGAAATCAAGCGAATTCCCCCGTACAGTCTGGAGGCGGAACAAACGGTGATCGGCTCGATGCTGATGAGCCGGGAAGCTGTTTATACGGCGACCGAGTATGTCGGCGAGGATGATTTTTATACGCCGGAGCAGCGCACTGCATTTGCGGCGATTTATACCCTTTTTCGGGAAAACCGGCCGATTGACTTGATTACGGTGCAGGATCAGCTCAATAAAATGGGTAAGCTCGAGGAAGTTGGCGGGGTGGAGTATTTGACCAATATTTCTTTGAATGTGCCGACCTCCGCCCATGTTAAAGAATATGCCCGAATTGTGCAGGAAAAATCTATTTTGCGCCGCCTGATCCGTTCCGCCAATGACATTGCTGCCGATAGCTTTGAGGGTAAGGAGAAGCTGGAGGAGATTTTAAATAAGGCGGAGGAACGAATCTTTAATATTATTCAAAACCGGCGCACCTCGGATTTGGTGTTGATTAAAAGCCTGATTAATCCGGCGCTGGACAGTATTGCCAGAGCCTACGGCCAGCATGGCGCGGTAACAGGGCTGCCCAGCGGCTTTATTGATTTGGACCATATGACGGCCGGTTTTCAGCCGTCCGATTTGATTTTGGTGGCGGCTAGGCCCTCAATGGGCAAATCTTCCTTTGTCCTGAACATTACCCAATATGCGGCGGTTAAAGAAAAGAAATCGGTTGCTTTTTTTAGTCTGGAAATGAGTAAGGAGCAGCTGACCAGTCGGATGATCAGCGCCGAAGCAATGATTGACGCCCAGAAGATCCGTAACGGCAACTTGGAAAATATTGATTTTGAAAGGCTGTTAAATGGTGCCAGCGTGCTGGGCGAAGCCAAGATCTTTATTGACGATACGCCGGGTATTTCGGTGGCTGATCTTAGGGCCAAGTGCCGTAAACTGAAATTAACACATGGCCTTGATTTGATCATTATTGATTATTTGCAGCTGATGACCGGCAGCGCCCGATCCGAGTCCCGGCAGCAGGAAATTTCGGAAATTTCCCGTTCCTTAAAGGCGATCGCCCGGGAGATGCAGGCGCCGGTGATTGCTTTATCGCAGCTGAGCCGGGCGGTAGAAAGCCGGGCGGATCATCGGCCGATGTTAAGCGACCTGCGTGAGTCGGGGGCGATTGAGCAGGACGCGGATGTGGTGATGTTCCTGTTCCGGGAGGAGTATTATAACGCCACGCCGGAAAATAAAGGGCAGGCCGAGGTGATTATCGCTAAGCAGAGAAACGGCCCGACCGGCAGCGCTAAGCTTTTGTGGCTGGGCGAGTACACCAGGTTTATGAATATGGAAAAACAATATTAAAGTTTAATGCTGTTTTGTCGCTTAGGCGGCGGAACGGCAGAGAATAAAAATATAGCCGATATTTGGCAAACGCTTTGCCGGGAAGGAAATACCGTCAGAGTTAAGCGTTTGCCGCTATCGGCTTTTTGTTTTAATAAAGAAAAATGAAGCTGCCTGACAGCAAAAAACATATTGCTTCGGGCTTGGCGCCGATGGTTTTTACTAAGGAAAAGGAATTATTGCGCCGCCTTGTCTTTGGCAATCAATAGGCGAATCGCTTCAATCGCTGCTTTGATGGCGGCTTCGGTATCATGCACCTGATGATCGGGCAGTCCCATTTCCCGGCGGGTCTGGTTGGCAATGACCAGTAGGACCGAGCCGGCCCGTACCCGGCGGATGGCACTGACCACGAACAAAGTGGCGGATTCCATTTCCGAGGTCAGAACGCCGCAGCGTTTCCAGGCTTCCCATTTGTTTAAAAGCATATAGCTGGTCGGCATATTTTCCGGCTCATGCTGGCCGTAAAAGGAGTCCTTGCATTGAACCACGCCGACATGATGCGGCAGTTTTAAGTTTTGGCAGGCCTCGGCCAGCGCGCTGGCCACGGTAAAATCAGGTACGGCCGGAAACTCGGGTGGCGCGTATTCGCCGGCAGTTCCGTCCATCCGGACAGCACCGCTGGCCACCACCACATGACCGGCTTCAACTTCCGGCTGCATGCCGCCGGAGGTGCCGACCCGAATCAGGGTTTTGGCACCGATATGAATCAGCTCTTCTACGCCGATAGCGGTGGACGGGCCGCCCATGCCGGTCGACATGACGCTGACCTTCACACCGTTTAAGCTGCCGGTATAGGTGGTGTATTCCCGGTTTTGGCCGATGAAAACGGCGTTGTCCAAGTGCTCGGCAATTTTCTGTACCCGGCCCGGATCGCCCGGCAGGATGACATATTCCCCCACATCGCCGGCTTTTAATCCAATATGATATTCCTTGTCTGTGCTGTATACAACTGACATACGCTACCTCCTTAATTGCTGATGAGATTGTTTCTGCATAGGCGCGGCATGACCGGCCAAGCAAAGGAAAACAGAATTTCCGCAAAGATAAATGCCGCAAGCGGCAGCCTCCTGCACGACCCGCAGCCGGCCAAGCAAGATAATCCCAATTTTCTGCGAACGATAAACGCTGAAAGCCGCATGTTTTTGTCCGGCGCGCTTACCCCCAAAAGCTTTTTTCAGGAAAGAGGAAAAAGCTAAAGAGGCCGTTTGCCAGCGCTGGCAGCGGAGCCTTCTGTTTTAGTATAAACGAAGACAGGGAAAGATTCAAGCGCTTTTGCACTTAGGAATAAAAACTGTGGCAAACCACATTTTTTATTAGTATGACGGGCATGAATAGATTTTAATTAGAATCCAATTAAAAAGTAAATTTGGGCTTGACAGCTGACACTTATTGTATTAATATAATAATACAGAAAGACAAAACGAGGTCTTACGGAAGGAGGACATACAGTGTGGCAGATGGATTCTAGCCGGCCGATTTATATTCAGTTAGTAGAGCGAATCACCCGCGAGATTATTGCCGGCAAATATCAGCCGGGAGAGAAGATGCCGACGGTCAGGGAATTGGCGGAAACCGCCCGGGTCAATCCCAATACGATGCAAAAGGCGTTTTCCCAATTGGAGCAGGAAGGCATGCTTTATGCCGATCGAACGGTTGGCCGGTACGTGACGCAGGACAGGGAAAAAATTAAAGCCAAAGGCCGGCAGCTGGCCAGACAGCTGGGAGAAAGCTTTTTGGCGGATATGAAATCATTGGGGCTTAAGGAAGAAGAAATTATCGAGCTTTTAAAAGAACTGACCCAATAAAAGAGATAGTTTAAGAAGCAAACCGGCTCAAAAAGAGCCGCGGAATAAGGCGGTAAACGCCAGGTTGGTTTTGATACGAGGAGGAATACATGAAAATAGAGATGATTCAGCTGGGAAAAAAATATGGTTCTTTTCCGGCGCTGCAAAATGTAAATTTGACTTTAGGACAGGGGCGGATCATTGGGCTGTTGGGGCCGAACGGCTCCGGCAAAACGACGTTGATTAAGCTGCTCAACGGCCTGATTCAGCCGAGCACGGGTCAAATCCTGCTTGACGGCCAAAAGCCCGGACCGGAGTCGAAGGCGAAGATTTCTTATTTACCGGATAAATCCTATTTAAACGCGCAAATGACGGTGGAGCAGTTGGTTGATTTATTTGCTGATTTTTATACGGACTTTAATGTGGCTAAAGTCAATAATCTGCTCCAGGACTTAAATATTCCGGTGCAGAAAAAGCTGAAAACCCTGTCCAAGGGCACACAGGAAAAGGTGCAGCTGGCGCTGGTCATGAGCCGGGAGGCGGAGGTGTATTGCCTGGATGAGCCGATTGGCGGGGTTGACCCGGTGGCCAGGGACTATATTCTGCAAACAATCATCTCGCAGTACAACCGGAACGCGCTGGTGCTGATTTCCACCCATTTGATTTATGATGTGGAAAATGTGCTGGATGATGTGATCATGATTAAAAACGGCAGTATTTTCCTATACGATTCGGTGGAAAATATCAGAGAAAGGGAGCAGAAATCTGTTGACGAAATGTTCCGGGAGGTAATGAGATGGTATTAAAATTAATGAAACATGAATTTAAATATTTGGCTCGGTATCTGCTGCTGATTTGGGCGGGGCTTCTGCTGATGATTGTGTCGCAGCGGTTTTTAATTGAGTTTCGGGACAGCGATATCATGGTGCTGAGTGTAGCGGCTAATATGGCGGTGCCGGTCCTTATTTTCAGCTTGATTGCCATGCACTTAGTGACCTGTGTGGTGGTGATTCTCCGCTTTTATCAAAATATGTTTACCGGCGAGGGTTATTTGACCTTTACTTTGCCGGTTAAGACTGGGCAGATTATTTTTTCCAAGCTGTTAGTTGGTTTGGTCATTATGCTGGCACCGCTGGCAGTGACGGCGGCGATTGGACTTAGTTTTATAAGAATGGATCAGCTTGGCAAATTTTTGATGGAAGGACTTCGCTATTATTTGCAGTCCGGCTATTCGCTGACAACACTGATTCTGATGGGACTGACCATGCTGATTGGCACGATTACGCAAATGGTGGATTTTTATCTGGCGATGAGTTTTGGCCAGCTGGCCAACCGCAATAAGGTTGTGTTTTCTATTATTTCCTATATCGGCATTTATACGGTTAAGCAGCTCCTTGGTACGGTTGCGGTGGTAGGCTTATTTATGAGCGGTTATTTAGAAAGCTTGAATCATCCGATGATAGGCGAAATAAATGTGCTGTTGGCAATCACGCTGTTGATGACGGCGCTGCTTTTGGTGGTAGAATACTTGCTGGTCAATTATCTGTGCAAAAACAAGCTAAATCTGGAGTAAAAAAATGAATTTTTCATAGTTTGTTCAGCAAAATGGTGTCAAAGAACTTACGATTTATTATTATGCTCTCAGAATATATAAAATTCAAGAATTAACATTCGATTTCAGGGAATGTATAATATTATTGCAAGAGAGAATGTATTATCAAGAATAATTGGTAAAATTTCATGATAGGAGATGATACCTTTGCGGGAACAGTCACTGCTTTATTGGTTTGGACTGGGGAGTTTATGGTTTTTGGCGGGAGTGATCGGAGCCTGGGAACACGGGAGAGTAATTTCGCTTTCAGATTTTGCCTTCCTGCCGGGTCAGCCGCTTCGCCGAAAGACAGAGTCTTTTGGCGAAACGTATATGCTGAAACACCGCATATTTCTGCCCGGCGGCAGCCGGCTTCTTTTTGAGCAGCCTACTTGAAAACATCCAAAGCTTTGCCGGTTTGCCAGGGCAAATCCAAAATTTTGGCAAAGGTCGGCGCTTCATCTAACAGACTGATTTCCTGCAAATGCAAATGATGCCTGATTTCCGGGCCTTTCAGCAGCAAAGCCGTCTTTAGGTTCGGCTGAGTGGGCAGGAAGCCGTGCGTCGCGACATAAGAGCCGGGAATTTGGTTAACCGGCGTTAAGTAATGGTCTAAAATATCCTGGACAAAGGCGTAGCCATCGTTTGCCTCTAAGACATAGGAAAACGGACCGCTTAACTGAAAACGCAAGTCAGCTTCGGCTCTGGTATAGCAGGCTTTAAACGGCTTTTCCGGCAGACAGAGCAAAGCGTCCAGCAAGATCTCCACCTGGCTTTGCAGTTTTACATCCTGCGGATCGTGCAAATACAGCTGTAAAGAACCATCGGCGTTAGCACCGTAAACTTTCCATTTGGTGATACGGCCCTGCTCGTCGGTTTGCAAAAAGCCCAGATCTTTCAGCAAACGGTTAAAGGAAATGGCGGTTTGATAGTCCTGAAAGCCATGGTCGCCAAAGACGGCGAAGGTAGTTTCGGGATAAATCCCCATTTGCTTGGTCAGCCAAATAATTTCCTCCACCCGCTTAGCGGCGGAGAGAAGCGCCGTTTTGGCTTGCGCTGAAAAAACGCCGTGATGATGCCGGGCGGCGTCCAGTTCGGTTAAATGCAGTGCCGCCAGCCGCGGTTTTTTCTTGCGCAGAATATCTTTAAATAAGGCTGACGCAAAATTATCTAAATACGGCTGCTCTATGCCCTTGGTTTTGGGCGCATGACGCAGCGCATCAAACAGGAGCGAGCGGCTGCCGGTTTTCCAAAAAAGGGAAAGCTGGCTTTCGCCGGTGTTGGAAAAGATTTCCGGAAAATTATAGGTGATGCTTGTGCTGCCGGCCATGACCGGATAAAGCACCGCTGCCGAGTTCAGTCCGGCTGAGTAAGCCGCGTCAAACAGGGTCGGCGCTTTGATATCTTTTTCGTACCAGAACCAGTCATGCTTCGGCGCTTTTTCCGGTTCAGGGATCTCATTATTAAAAATACCATGCACTTTCGGCGGCATACCGGTAATAATGCTGGTGTGACAGGGGTAGGTCAGGCTGGGGTAAATGGGCGCGACCTTGGGAAAGTAAGCGCCGTTTTCAATAAAGTCCTGAAAAAGCGGTAAATGCTTAAAAATTGCATGATCCTTGGCGTTTAAAGCGTCAATGGAAATCAGGATCAAATATTTGCTCATAGAAACCTCGCTTTCGGGCAAAAATCTGTGATTGTTTAGGTAAGAGAATAAGTGTTGCCAGGCCGGCAAGTTGTCTGCCAAAGGAACGGCATGCCATTTATTTGCTTAATCCGTACATGGCTTATTCGTCAAAAAAAGCCGTAATTTGCCTGCCGGCTGCTTAAAATAAAAAAATGCCGCAGAAAGGCTTACCCCTGCGGTATTTTTTTAGGCTTCCACTAAAAAAGGTTTTAAATCTTCTAAAATTGGCTCAATTTCATTTGTGTCATGTATTTTCAGCGTAATCGGCTTGGATAAATCCAAACTGAAGATACCCATGATCGACTTGGCGTCAATCACATACCGACCGGAAACTAAGTCAAAGTCTGCGTTGTATTTTCCAACCACGTTTACAAAAGATTTTACCTTGTCAATGGAATTCAGCGATACAGAAACCGTGTTCATGTTTTCCTCCTTTTTCGCTTAGTTGTTTACTCAACTTTCCGATGTTCGTCAGAACAGTTTTTTAGGTTCGCTGCTTCCAGAAAGGCTGCGCCTTTCGGCGGCAGGCGAAACGGAATGCGAGATTTGCGCTGCCGCCGGCGGGAATGGGAGTCCATGCAAGCCGCCTGCGACATAACTGCTCTATTTTTCACTATATCACAGACTGCAGGATAGTCAAGTTAAAAAATCATTACAAAATTTAAGGGAATTTTGTAATGAAATCAGCGGCGGTTATAATCTTAGGAGTAGTTTCTTGTTTTTTTCTTGCTTGCTCAATTTTTTTAACTGGATAGTTCGCGGCCAGGAAAGTTTTCGGCGGGAGAGGAAAAGGCGCCGGCGAAAGAGGTAACGCATAAAAAACTTGCCGAATAAAATGAAAGTGATTATAATGATAGATAACTTAATTTTCCCTTACCGGATAGCGGTGCGGCGCGCTATACTTATCCGCCTGCCTAAACGGTAACCATTGGAGGAACTATGACAGATTATAAAAAAGAAATAAACGCCGCCGATCAGCCAAGAGTTGCGGCCGGCTCATTAAAAAACAGCGCCGGCAGCCGGCAGAAAAGCTTCCAGATCGTGACGCTTGGCTGCAAGGTCAATCAATACGAAAGCGAAGCGATCCGGGAAATTTTTTTGGCGGACGGCTACCGGGAAAGCGCGGCGCTGGAAACGGCGGATGTGTACATTGTCAACACCTGTACGGTGACCAATATCGCTGCCAAAAAATCGCGGCAAATGCTGGCCAGAGGCAAAAAGAAAAATCCGCACTGCGTGGTGATTGCCGTTGGCTGCTATGTGCAGAGAGAGCATCAGCTGTTAAAGGAAAGCCTGGGCGTAGATATTTTAATCGGCAATCATCACAAAAAGGATATTTTAGCGCTGCTGGGCGATTTTTACCGCGGCCGGGAAACGGTTGACGTGGTTGAGGAAGGCTATCACAAGCCGGAATATGAAGAACTGCAGATTGCCGGCCGGCATGACCGGGCGCGGGCAACGATTAAGGTGCAGGACGGCTGCAATCAGTTCTGCACCTACTGCATTATTCCGTTTGCCAGGGGGCGGGTCAGAAGCCGGCGGCCGGGCAGGATCTTAGAGGAAATCAAAGGGCTGACTGAGGCCGGTTATCAGGAATTTGTCATTACCGGCATTCATTTAACGTCTTATGGCTTAGATTTTTCGGAAAAAATCAGTTTGATTGATTTACTGGAGGAAATTGACCGGATAGATGGCGTGCGCCGGATTCGCTTAGGTTCCTTGGAGCCGCGGCTGATCACGCCGGAGTTTGCCAAGCGGATCGCCGGACTAAAGCATCTTTGCCCGCATTTTCATTTATCCCTGCAAAGCGGTTCGGACGCCGTTTTAGCCAGAATGAACCGGCGCTACCGGACGGCGGATTTTGCCGCCGGGGTGCGGCTGCTCCGTCAGGTGTACGCAGTGCCGGCCATTACCACCGATATTATTGTTGGCTTTCCGGGGGAGAGCGAGGCTGAGTTTAACGAGGGTCTGGCCTTTGTAAAGGAAATCGGCTTTGCTGATTTGCATGTCTTTAAATATTCGAAGCGAGCCGGTACGAAAGCGGCCGACATGCCGGCTCAGGTCGCCGAGGAGATCAAAAACGCCAGAAGCAGCCGGATGATTGCTCTGGGAGAAGCGGCTAAACGGGATTATTTGCAGAGGTTTATCGGCCGGACGGCGGAAGTCCTGCCGGAGGAGCAGGTGCAGGCAGCAGGGCAAAATTATACGGTCGGCCATACCAGAGAGTATATCAAAGCTTATTTGCCGGCGGCGGACAAAGAGCCGATGGAAACCGGTGTCTGTTTAGGGGAGCTTTATGCTGACGGCATGAAGGCGGAGTGGTGGTGATAGATAAATTTTGTTCAGGCAAGGCACTGATAATTCGCTTTCAGCGAATTATCAGTATGTTCCGCAAATGGATAATTATATATGACACTGCCTGTGAAAGCAAGCTTTCCCGAGCAGTGTCATATATAATTATCCGCTTGCCTGAACTAATTGCAAAAATTACTTGATTTTGCAAGATGAATGATGTATAATTGCATTTACATTTACAAATAACATAAAAATCAACAATTATAGGGGAAAGAAATTGTAAAAGTGCAGGAAAATGGAAATGAGTTGCAAAAGCAAGAAAGGGGAAAATTTTTATGAAAAAGATGTTAGCTTTATTGCTGGGCCTGGCCTTGGCAGTCACCGCCTGCGGCGGCACCAGTACGCAAACCCAGAACGAGACGAAATCGGAAACCAAGACGGAAAATACAGCGACGACCGAGCAAGGCGGAGAGGAACTGAGAATTGGCCTGTTAGCGCCGCTAAGCGGACCGATTGCCGAGTATGGTATTGCTTCCAGCAATGGAACCAAGCTGGTTTTTGACGTCTTAAATGCCAAAAATTATTTGGAAGGCAAGACTATCAATGGAATTGCTTATGACACGGAGGCCGATCAAACCAAGGCGGTTAATCTTTTTAATAAGCTGGTCAGCAATGATAAAATTGCCGCGCTGGTTGGGCCGGTTATTTCGTCTACCTCGCTGGCGGTTGCGCCGGTAGCGCAGGAAGAGAACATTCCGATGATTACTCCGACCGGCACGCACTTAGACATCACACCGGATTATCCCAATGTTTTCCGGGCCTGCTATATCGACCCGTATCAGGGCATGCTGGCCGGACAGTTCGCGGTTGAGAACTTGGGCGTCAAGAAGGTAGCGATCGTTTATAATGTCGGCAGCGATTATTCGGTCGGACTGGCAGAGGAGTTTAAAAAAGTAGTGGAAGCGGCTGGACTGACCATTGTCAACAATGAAGGCTATAATGAGGATGATAAGGATTTCAGCGCTTTGGCGGCCAAGATCAAAGCCGGACAGCCGGAACTGGTTTTTGTCCCGGATTATTATAATAAGGTAGGAATTTTGGTTGGCCAGTTAAAGACGGCCGGAGTAGAGGCCACTTTCTTAGGCGGCGATGGCTGGGACGGTGTTTTGGCTAATTATGCCAAGGAAGCGGAAGGCTGCTATTATCTGACTCACTTCTCAACGGCGGATACCAGTGAGGCGGCGGTTGAGTTTGTAAACGCGTATCGGGAAAAATACAATAGCGAGCCGAGTTCTTTTGCTGCTTTAGGCTACGATGCCGGTCAGGTCATCGTCGAAGCGGTTAAAAAGGCTGGTTCAACCGAACCGGCGGCGATCGTCAAGGCCTTAAATGAAATGGAATTTCAAGGCATTACCGGTCTTTTGCAGTTTGACGAAAACGGCAATCCGAAAAACAAGGATGTGACCGTCATCAAAGTAGTGGACGGCAAAGCGGTCGTAGAAACAAAAATCAAAGGAAAATAAGGTCTGATCATGGGCCGTTGCATTAAAGTTTGGCACAAGCACCTATTTTGGGTAAAAAACCATTCCATGCGGCGGCCTTTGTCATAGCTTCAACTTGAGCCTTTGCCGGTAAGCCTGCCAAGCGGAATGCAGCGGCCGGCTGCGAGCCGTGAAGGAAAGAAGATTGTGTTAACGAACAGGGGAAAGCAGAGGCAGCGTTTCAACCAAGCATTAAAAACCGCAAGACAAAGCCGTCAGCGTTGCGGCCGACAAGGCGGCTTGCTGAGAGCAGGAAAAGGCCGGCGGCTGTTGCCTCAAAGGAAATGAAAAAATAGACAGAGTGACTTCGTTATGCCGGAAAAACAAGGAGGATATCATGGCGGAATTGTTCCAACAAATTATAAATAGCCTGCACGTGGGCAGTATTTACGCTTTGATCGCGCTGGGCTACACGATGGTATACGGTATCGTTCAGCTGATCAATTTTGCTCATGGCGATATTTTGATGGTGGGCGCCTACTTTACTTTTTTTGGCCTGACGGCTTACCGTCTGCCCTTTGGCGTCGCGCTTTTGGGGGCGGTGATTGTCTGCGCGCTTTTGGGGATGCTGATTGACAGGGTCGCCTATAAGCCTTTGCGCAGCGCTCCCCGGATTTCAGCGCTGATTACGGCACTGGGCGTCAGTATGCTTTTGGAAAATGGCTTTCGCTATTTGTTTGGGGCTGATGCAAAGCGGATGCCGGAGATTATTAAAGCGGAAAACGCTGTGCATTTGGGCGGCGTCCGGATTTCCTATATGACCTTTATCACGATTGGCGTGGCGGTAGCCTTTATGCTGCTGCTGCGGCTGATTGTCCATTATACCAAAACCGGCAAAGCTATGCGGGCGGTGTCGGAGGATACCAAAGCCTCGCAGCTGATGGGCATTCATGTTGACCGGACGATTGCGGTTACCTTTGCCATTGGCTCGGCCTTGGGCGCGGTCGGCGGGATTTTATACAGTATGAACTATTATGAGGTGCAGCCCTACATGGGCATGATGCCGGGCCTGAAAGCTTTTGTGGCGGCGGTCCTAGGGGGTATCGGCAGTATTCCGGGCGCGATGCTGGGCGGTTTTGTGATCGGCGGTGTGGAAACAATTACCCGCGGCTATATTTCCACCACTTGGGCGGATGCCTTTGTATTTGGGATTTTGATTTTGGTGCTGATCTTTAAGCCGGCCGGTATTTTAGGCCAAAATGTCAAGGAAAAGGTATAGAAAGGGGAGCAAAATGGAAATAAAAAAAATCCGAAAAAGTTATATTATTAATTTTATTGCCGTTCTCCTTCTGTTTGGGGCAGTTCTGCTTTGCTTGCAGGCGGGACTTTTAAACAGCTATTATCAAGGACTTTTGATTGTAGCCGGGATTAACATTATGGCGGCTTCCTCGCTTAATTTGGCGGCCGGCTATATGGGGCAGCTCGCCTTGGGGCATGCCGGCTTTATGGCGATCGGCGCTTATACGGCGGCTTTGATTGGTCTGCATACCGGCCTGCCGGGCGGACTGAAATTAGTGGTTGGGATCTTGGCCGGCGCTCTGATGGCGGGACTTTTTGGTATCTTGATCGGTATTCCGGCCCTGCGTCTGCGCGGCGATTATTTGGGGATTGTCACGCTGGGCTTTGGTGAAATTATTCGGATTGCCTTATATAACCTGCCTTTTACCGGCGGAGCGGCGGGCTTAAAAAAGATACCAAAATTAATTAACCTGCCGATTTTGCTGGTGCTTTTGATCCTGGTCATAACCTTTTTGTTTTTATTTGTCCGTTCCCGCCATGGCCGGGCACTGCTGTCGATTAAAGAGGACGAGATTGCCGCCGAGTCGGTGGGGGTGCCGACTATTTATTATAAAGTTTATGGCTTTGCCGTATCGGCTTTTTTAGCCGGGGTGGCCGGCGGGGCGCTGGCTTTTTATCAGCGGGCGCTGGATCCGAATAAGTTTAAGTTTATGCTGTCGGTTGAGTTTTTTATTATCGTCGTTTTGGGCGGCATGGGCAGTTTTACCGGAACGATTTTAGCGGGACTTTTTTTGGCGCTGGTTAATGAATTTTTATATCAGGTCGATGAACTGCGGTTGGTAATTTACGCGGTGCTTTTGATCTTAGTGATGATTTTTAAGCCAGGGGGACTTTTGGGCAATCGGGAGTTTTCCCTGACCGGTACGTTGGCGTGGATGAAAAACAAGCTGACCGGAAAGAAATAGGAGGACGACATGGAATTACTGACGACCAAGGATGTGGGCATTTCCTTTGGCGGTTTGCAGGCGGTGGGTCATTTTGATATTTCTTTGCAGGAAAATGAGCTGGTCGGGTTGATCGGACCGAACGGCGCCGGGAAAACGACCATTTTTAATCTGTTGACCGGCGTTTATCAGCCAACCGAGGGTGAGATTTATTTTAACGGTCAAAAAACCAATCACAAAAAGCCGGCTGATATCGTCAATTTAGGTATGGCCAGAACTTTTCAAAATATTCGTTTGTTTAAGGATTTGAGCGTGATTGATAATATCAAGATTGCTTTTCAGAAAAAATTGAATTATTCGGCGCTGGCGGCGGTGCTGCGTCTGCCGGTTTATTGGCGGCAGGAAAAACAAATCGAAGAGGAAGCGATTAAGCTGTTGGCGCTTTTTCATATGGAAGGCGACGCCGCTAAGCTGGCTAAGAATCTGCCCTACGGCAAGCAGCGCAAGTTGGAAATTTGCCGGGCGCTGGCTACGGGGCCAAAACTGCTTTTGCTGGACGAGCCGGCGGCGGGCATGAATCCGCAGGAAACGAAGGAGCTGATGGAAACGATTCGGCTGGTGCGGGAAAACTTTCGTTTGACCATTCTTTTAATCGAGCATGATATGAACTTAGTCATGGGAATTTGCGAACGCCTGATTGTGATTGATTATGGTCAGATTATCGCCAAGGGCACGCCCGAAGAAATCAAAGTCAACAAGCAGGTGATTAAAGCCTATTTGGGCAGTTAGGAGGCGAAAAATGCTGAAAGTTGAAGCGATCAACGTATTTTACGGCGCGATTCATGCCCTGAAAAATGTCAGCTTTGAAGTCAGGCAAGGGGAAGTAGTTTCCCTGATTGGCGCGAACGGAGCAGGCAAGACGACGATTATGCATACTTTATCGGGCTTGCTGAAAGCATCCAGTGGTAAGATTTGGCTGCGAGATACGGAGATTACGGCCGTACCGGCGGAAAAAATCGTTGGTCTGGGGCTGGTACAGGTGCCGGAAGGGCGGCGGATTTTCGGGCGGATGAGCGTGCTGGAAAACTTAACGATGGGCGCTTATTTGCGCCAGGATAAAAAAGAAGTAGCCGAGGATATTGAAAAAATGTACCAGCGTTTTCCCCGGCTAAAAGAAAGAAGCAAACAGCCGGCCGGGACGATGAGCGGCGGCGAGCAGCAAATGCTGGCGATTGCCCGAGCCTTGATGAGCCGGCCGCAGCTCCTTTTGATGGATGAGCCGTCGATGGGGCTGGCACCGATTTTAGTCAATGAAATCTTTCATATTATAAAGGATATCAATCAGCAGGGCATGACGGTGCTGCTGGTCGAACAAAACGCCAATAAGGCCCTGTCGATTGCCGACCGCGCCTATGTACTGGAAACGGGCAGTATTGTTATGGCTGGTTCCGGTCAGGAGCTGTTGACCGATGACCGGGTGCGGCAGGCTTATTTAGGCTAAGCTTTCTCCCAATTACCCTGAGAAAAATAAATTTTTGCTTGTATTTTAGGGAAAGATAGGCTATGATATAATTGTGGCATGCATATAAGCGTTGAATGAAGCTTGCTTCAAACGCTGGGGAATACAGAAAAGTTTAAAAGGAGGGTGCTATGAAGCTTGTCGGAATTATCGGCGCAATGGAAGAAGAAGTAATGATGCTGAGAGAACAAATGACGGTTACCAATGTCCGCAGTATTGCTCATACCGAATATATCCGGGGGAGTCTTTCCGGCCGTGAGATCGTATTAGCCAAATCGGGCATCGGCAAGGTTAACGCTGCCGTTTGCTCGCAGGTGATGATTGATATTTTTAGAGTTGACGCCCTCATTAACTTAGGCGTAGCCGGTGCGATTTCTCCGGAACTGGATATTTGCGATGTCGTCATTTCCCGGGATTTTATCCAGCATGACGTTGACGCGGCGGCTTTTGGCTACAGTAAGGGTGAAATTCCGCAAATGGACACTTCGGTTTTTAAGGCGGATACGCATTTGATTCATTTGGTGGAAAAAGCCAGTGATGTTTTGGATATTAAGACGAGGGTGCTGACCGGCCGGGTTTTGGGCGGTGATCGGTTTATTTCCAAAAACGAGGACCGGGAGGAACTCTATCAGACTTACGCCGGCGATTGCGCAGAGCTGGAGGGCGGCGCGGCGATTGCGCAGGTTTGCTACTTGAACCGGATTCCGTTTATTGCGGTGCGCTCGATTACTGACCGAGCCAACAGCACCGCGGAGATGGACTTTAATGAATTTACCCGGCAGGCGGCGCTGAACTCATCCAAGCTTTTGCTTCGGCTTTTGACTTTATTGTAATAATAGGTTTAAAGTGGAAAAAAATAGAAAACAACTATCGCCGGCAAAAGAGCCGGCGGCTGGGATAGAAAAAGATTGTAACTGGGCGGAAAATGGTCGGCCGGAAGTTCCGGCGGAGCCGCAGGACGAAGAGTATATGCGGCTGGCCTTGGCTGAGGCGGAAAAGGCGCGGGCGCTGGGCGAAACGCCGGTCGGCTGTGTCATCCTCTGGCGGGGGCAGGTGATTGGCCGGGGCTATAACCGGCGGGCGGCCGATCATTCGGTGCTGGCTCATGCGGAGCTATTGGCCATAGCCGAGGCGGCGGAGTATTTGCAGGACTGGCGGCTGGAGGAAGCTACGCTGTATGTGACCTTAGAGCCTTGCCCGATGTGCGCCGGCGCGATTGTCCAGGCCAGGGTAAAGCGCTTGGTGTACGGCACCGCCAATTTTAAGGCCGGCAGCGCCGGAACAATTGTTGATTTAATGAATGTACCGGGCTTTAATCACCGGGTCGCGGTTACCGGCGGCATCTTGGCAGAGGAATGTACGGTGCAGTTAAAGCTGTTTTTTCAAGAGCTGCGCCGGGAAAAAGCGAAAACGTATCCGCCGCGCGAGCTGATGCCTGAATTTTTTCGGGCTTCGGCTAAGGAACTGGCGCCGAAGTTAGTCGGCAAGCTTTTGTGCCGGCGGCTTCCGGATGGTGAGATTTTGCGCTGCCGCATTACCGAAACGGAATGCTACTACGGGGAAAAAGATACCGCCTGTCACGCTCACAAGGGGCGGACAGCCCGGACGGAAGTGATGTATCAGGCCGGTGGGGTAGCCTATGTTTATTTATGCTATGGCATTCATTATTTATTAAATGTGGTAACCGGACCGGCTGAGTTTCCCGAAGCGGTTTTGATTCGGGGCGTCGAGGGCTATGACGGGCCGGGCAAGCTGACCAAGGCCATGCAGATCGGCAAAGCGCAAAACGGACAGCCATTTTCCTCAGCCGGAGAGCTGTGGCTGGAAGAGGACGGCACCAAGGTCAAAATCAGCCGCCACCGGCGAATCGGCATCAGCTATGCCAGTCAAAGGGATCAGGAGCGTAAATGGCGGTTTAAAATGAAAGAATAGGTCTAAGCAGGCGGGGGGATTTTAAAAGATCTACCCCGCTTATTATTTCTCTAAATATGGAAAAAACTTAGGGAAAAAGAAAAGTTTTTACGGAATTTCAGTAAAAACTATTGCTTTTTCGGAAGTTTTTGGGTATACTTTACTTAACAGGAGGGAAACACCATGATTTTAAGACCGCAATATATCAAGGCACTGCAAGTTTACCGCGATATGCCGTTGGTTAAGATACTGGCCGGAATCCGGCGCTGCGGCAAATCTACACTTTTGGAAATGCTGCGGGACGATTTGCAAATGAGCGGTGTTCCGGCGGAGCAGATTATTAGTATGCGTTATACCTCGGAGGATTTTGACAGCGGGATGACGGATAAGGAGATGTATCATGGCATTAAAGTGCAGATGACCGGCAGCGGGCGATATTATCTTTTGCTGGATGAGGTGCAGGAAATAGAGGGCTGGGAAAAAGCGGTCAATAGCTTACTGGAAAACGCCGATACCGATATTTACGTAACCGGCTCCAATTCCAAACTGATGTCGAGTGAGATTTCCACTTATTTAACCGGACGGTATGTTTCGATTCCGGTTTATACCTTGTCTTTTGCTGAATATTTGGAGTTTAAAAAATCGGATGTCCGGTCGGTTAAGGAGCTGCTAAACGAGTATTTGCGCTTGGGCGGGTTCCCAATTGTAGCGCTGGGCAGCTTTGACGAACGTTCCGCTTATCAAATCGTCGAGGGAATTTATCACTCGGTGATTACCGGTGATATTACGAAACGGCATAATATTACGAATTTTGATTTGTTCACGCGAGTCGTAAAATATATTATGGAAAATGTGGGAAAAACCTTTTCTGCCAACGCCATTGTTAAGTTTTTAAAAAGCGAAGGGCGGTCGCTGTCGGTGGAGGCGGTATACAATTATTTGAACTGGCTGGAAAAGGCGTTTGTTATCTATCGCTGTCAGCGCTATGATTTGCAGGGTAAATCGGTGCTTAAAACGCAGGAAAAATTTTACTTGGCGGATTCTTCGCTGAAATACTGTATTATGGGTTTTAACCCCAAATCAATGGCGGCGATGCTGGAAAATATCGTTTACTTTGAACTGCGGCGCCAGGGCTATGAAGTTTATATTGGGAAGAACGAAACGAAAGAAATTGATTTTGTAGCACTTCGGCGCGGTGACCGGATTTATGTTCAGGTCTGCCGCCGGCTGCCGGAGGAGTCCGACCGGGAAATCGCCAATTTGCTGGCTGTCAAAGACCACTATCCCAAATATGTGGTCACACTCGATGAAATGGCGGCGGGCAATATCAATGGTGTGAAAATCGTGCATTTGGCTGACTTTTTACTAAGCGGCGAAGATTGAAATTAGAGAGATTCAAACGGCGAAAAAACCGGAGGAATATGGCAATCCGGCAGTTTGGGAAACTTCGAGTAATCTAAAATATAGCCAACTTCATATTTAAAGTAAGTGGGCTGGTTTTAATTGTTAGGCATATGTGAGGTGAACACGGCAAACGCGCGAATATGTTTCTTTTGGAGAAACACATTTGTGCGTTTGTCGTGGGGAAAGGAAAACTTTAACTTGCTTTATCCGGCTTTTGGGATATAATTTCATATTTGAGTTTAAAGAAAAGCGGCGATAACCTTATCCGGAGAGGTATTCGCCGCTTTTTTTGTGTTGTGTCGAGATGTCCTTTGCGGAGTTGGCAAGATTTGTCGCATTTTTATTAGATTGATGGCTTAGATATCGAAGTTCTGGCAAATATCTAGACTAAAAAGCGGCAAATAATTGTAAAATTATAAAAAGAAAGAAAATTAATTAACGGCATTGACTTTTATTAGAAAAAGTTATATCATGTAATAAGAAGGAATATTGTGTAATATTTAATGATGTTTGGAGGTGAAAGAAAGTGCTGATCAGTATGAAACAATTATTAGAAACTGCCCAGAGCCAAAAATTTGCTGTAGGAGCATTTAATATTTGTGACAGTCTTTTATTTGAAACAGTATTGCGTTGTGCCGAAAAAGAGGAAGCACCGGTCATTATTCAGCTGGCGCCACCGGAGTTTGAATATGTAGGAGAATCGTTTTTCCGTTATGTGATTGCGGAAATGGAAAAGTCAAAAGTGCCTTGCACATTGCATTTGGATCATGGGAAAACAATGTCAGATTGTGTAAAAGCAATACGCTGCGGCTTTACATCGATTATGATTGATGGTTCAGAGTTAGAGTATGAAGAAAACATTAGGATTACTCAAAAGGTTTGTGAAATAGCGCATTGTGTAGGTGTTTCAGTAGAAGCGGAAATCGGTACCATTGGTTCGTTAGAATCCAGTGTTGAAGGAGGGGCATCTGACATTATATACACAGTGCCGGAACAGACGGTAGATTTTATTGAGAAAACCAAGGTAGATGCTTTAGCGGTGGCGATTGGAACAGCACATGGGATATATCCGCCTGGATTTGTTCCAAAACTTCGAATTGATATTTTGAAAGAAATTAAGGAGATGATAAAAACTCCATTAGTTTTACATGGCGGTTCGTCAAACAAAGATGAAGAAATTGTAGAAGCATGTCAACATGGAATTTGTAAAGTAAATATTGCAAGTGATTACCGCAAAGCATTTTTTGAGGGGGTAAAACAGAAATTAAT
>CAUVDV010000017.1:0-23283 GCA_963550755.1 uncultured Lachnospiraceae bacterium | reverse complement strand
TAGAGCAGCCAATTTTTCTTTAAAAAAAGAGGACATTTACTATTGCAATTTACCACCTTTCTTTTCCTTAAAAAAACTATTTGCATTTCCGGCCGGTTTGTGCTATTCTATACAAGATATATTGTGCGGATAGGAGGTGCAGGAATGATTATCGCATTAAAGGTGGCGTACGCGGTCATCTGCGTAGTGCTGATCGCCCTTATTTTATTGCAGCAAAGTAAAGTAAGCGGACTTTCCGGAACGATCAGCGGAGCCGGGGAAACCTATTGGGGAAAAAATAAAGCGCGTTCGATGGAGGGCGGATTACATAAAGGAACCGTTGTACTGGCGGCTTTATTTGTTATTCTGTCGCTGGTAATTAATTTTATGCAGTAATAAGGAAACCGCCGAAACAATCGGCGGTTTTTTCACTATAACTCGAAACATAAAGGATTTAATTTCCTTGTTGCAAGATTTTTCTTTTGGCCGGGCGGCGGTACCTTATGAAAAGCATGGGTAAGACTCGCAGTCAAAAATATCAAAGCATTGCACATTTTGCGCGACGGATAAGCAATTTCCAGAAGATTTGTCAAGCTGGGAAAGCGGTATAAAAAGGCAAGATATAAAAATCAGCCAAGAAGATAAAAAATTGATTCCGGCAAAGGAAAATCTTAAAAGCAAGGCTGGATTAAAAACTTTAAGGCATGGCGGATAGATGACGGCGCTGACGGAATGTGCTGTCAAACGGCGCGCAGGGAGAAGGAATGAATAAAACAGAAAGCAGAAAAAATATGGTGCTGGAGCTTTTGGCGCATCCGGAATACAAACCAATGAAAGCCAAGGAAATTCAGGCGCTGTTTGGCCTAAAAAAGCGGGACGCTGCCAGCTTGCAGGAGGTTTTGGATGAACTGACCATCAGCGGCAAAATCATTCAAACCGTCCGCGGCAAATATATGCTGCCGGTCGAAGAATGGCTGAAAACCGGCAAATATATCGGCCATCCCACCGGTTACGGTTTTGTGGAGATTGAGGATTTACCGGCTGATGTTTTTATTCCGGCCTACCGCACCGGCGGCGCGCTGCATGGCGATACGGTCAGTGTCCGTATTTTCCCGGAAACGAGCGGAACGGACAAAGCAGCTGGTAAAAGAATGGAAGGCGAGATTGTTAAAATCTTAAAAAGAGGCTTTACCACGCTGACTGGCGTCTATCAAAGCAGCAAGGGCTTTGGCTTTGTCGTGCCGGATATTGTTAAAATCGGCACTGATATTTATATTGGCCGGGGCTTAAGCCAAAACGCCAAAACCGGCGATAAGGTAGTCGTGCGGCTAAACAACTATGGGGCAGCCGGGGAAAAACCCCGGGGCGAGGTGGTGGAAATCCTCGGCAGTGAGGCTTCGGTTGAGGTCGATATTACGGCGATTGCCCGAAGCTACGGCTTGCCGCAGGATTTTTCCGAAGGAGCATTAGCCGAAGCGAAAAAGTGCGGGCTGACTATTCCGCCGAAGGAGATTGCCCGGCGGCTGGATTTGCGGCAGAATCTGACGATTACCATTGACGGCGAGGACGCCAAGGACTTAGACGATGCGGTCAGTATTCGCCGGGATGGCGATACTTTTTGGCTGGGCGTTCATATTGCCGATGTCAGCCATTATGTGACCGAGTACAGCGAGCTGGATATGGAAGCCGCCCGGCGGGGAAGCAGTCATTATTTGGTGGATCGGGTGATTCCGATGCTGCCGCCGGCGCTGAGCAATGGGATTTGTTCTTTAAATCCGGGCGAGGATCGGCTTACCCTGTCCTGTATCATGCAAATTGACCGGCAGGGTAAAGTGCTTTCGCATGAAATTCGGGAAAGTGTCATTCGCTCGGCTTATCGAATGACTTATACCGATGTGGCCAAACTCTTGGAACCGGAACGCTGCCAGCCGGAAGAAAAAGAACAGCTGTTCCGGCAATATGAGGCGTTGTTGCCGGTTTTGCGGCAAATGGCAGAGTGCGCGGCTGTTTTAAAAGCGGCCAGAGAAGAGCGGGGCGCGATTGATTTTGACTTTACCGAAGCCAAGTTTATTTTAAACCCCGATCATTCGGTGGCCGAGATTAAAGCCTATGACCGAAATATCGCTACTCGCCTGATTGAGGATTTTATGCTGACCGCCAATGAAACAGTGGCCGAGCATTTCTTTTGGCAGGGCGTTCCTTTTTTGTACCGCTGCCACGGCGAGCCGAAGGAAGATAAAATCAAGGAATTAGCTTCTTATTTAAAAGCGCTGGATTATCCTTTCCGGCAAAGAGCCAATCTTCATCCCAAGGATTTGCAGCGGCTTTTGGCGGAAGCGGAGGGCCGGCCGGAGGAAAATATTATTCGCCGGATGGTGCTGCGCAGTATGCAGCAGGCCAGATACAGCGATAATAACGAGGGTCATTTCGGTCTGGCGCTGAAGTACTATACGCATTTTACCTCACCGATTCGGCGTTATCCGGATTTACAGATCCACCGGATTATCAAGGAGATTTTGACCGGTAAGTGGAATGCCGCCCGGCAGGAGCATTACGCGGGGCGGCTGGCCGGAGTGGCGGTCAAGGCCTCGGCGCTGGAAAGACAGGCTGATGAAGCCGAACGGGATGTGCATAAACTGCTGAAAGCCTTTTATATGGAGGAGCATATCGGCGAGAGCTTTACCGGCATTGTATCTGGCGTCAATCAATGGGGGATGTTTGTGGAGCTGCCCAATACGGTCGAGGGCTTTGTGGCCATCAGCCGGTTAAAGGATGATTTTTATGAATATGAAAGTGCGGAAATGGCACTGGCCGGCGCCCGTTACCAAAAACAGTACCGTTTGGGCGATGCTGTTGAAATTACTGTGCTGGCGGTAGACAGAGCCAGAAAAACCATTGATTTCAGCCTTTATGAAGAAGAACCGGTACTGCCGGAAAAACGAACCGGCTTTAAAATTGAAGAAAAATTAACCGTTTCCCAAAAGAACGGAAAAAGGCCGAAGAGAAGCGGCTTAACCAAGGAAAAGCATGGCCGCCGGGAATATAAAAAAGGCCGGAATCGGAAATCATAATCTCAACTTACCCTGCCGCCAGGCAAAAGGCCGCAGGCACTGCGAACCGTTAAGTTTTAGCAAATATGGTAAAGCTGAGTTATAAAAAATGATATAATTATGACTGGCCGCGTGTCCGGCGGAAGTGCATAAGCTTTGACCGGGAAAAAAGCGGATATAAAGAGCAAAGGCAGGCAAGAAGGAGAAACAGAAAAATGACGCAAAAGGAAAGAATGATTGCCGGGCTGCCTTATTTATCGGCGGATCAGGAATTGGCCGTTGACCGGCAGAAAGCCAAGGAGATTTGCCAGCGCTTTAATCAATTGCCGGCCGCCGAACAGGCGGAAGGCATGGCGCTGCTGCGCGGGCTGTTTGGAGCGGCGGGTCGACAGTTTTGGATGGAGCAGCCCTTTCGCTGCGATTATGGCTATAATATTTTTATTGGCGAAAACTTTTACAGCAATTATAATTTGACAATTTTGGATATTGCGCCGGTTCATATCGGTGATAATGTGATGATCGCGCCGAATGTCGGCATTTATACGGCTGGGCATCCGGTGCATCCGCGGGCGCGCCTCTCCGGCTATGAATACGGCGCCGAGATTCGGATTGGCGATGAGGTCTGGATTGGCGGACATGTTGTCATCAATCCGGGCGTCAATATTGGTGCAGGTGCGGTGATTGGCGCAGGCAGCGTTGTGACCAAAGATATTCCGGCCGGCTGCATCGCCGCCGGCAATCCCTGCCGGGTGATTCGGATGATTACCGAAGAAGACAGGAAGTATTATTTTAAGAAATTGCCCTTTGATGTCGAATGGGAAAATAAGGATGACAAGAATTGACATCTTTTGGCGGCAAATATCGCTTGGAGTTTTATATTTGACACCGAAAGCATGGGAATAAAAAGCAAGAAAAGAGGAGCAGACCAATGAAAACAAAAATCGCGGTCTTTTTCGGCGGCAAGGCGACCGAGCATGAGGTCTCGGTGATATCCGCCGTTCAGGCCATGGAAAATATGAACCCGGAAAAATATGAGATTTTTCCCATTTATATCAGCAAAGACGAAAGGTTTTATTTTGGGCAGGAATTAAGGGAAATCGCGCGCTATAAAAAATTGGATGAGTTGCTGAAAGCGGCGGCGGAAATCGCCTTGGTTAAAAATCATCAAACCGGTCGGGTGGAAATTTATCGTTTGCCGTTGAAGCTCCTACCCAAAAAGCTGGGCGAGTTTGAGATCGCTTTTCCGATCCTGCATGGCAACAAGGGCGAAAACGGCAGTATTCAGGGGATGCTGGAAATGCTGCAAATTCCCTATGTCGGTTCCGGCGTAGAGGCTTCGGCCATTGGCATGGATAAGGCGGCGGCCAAGCATTTGCTCAGGGATATCGGCATTCCGGTCATTGATTTTGTGGCTTTTAATAAATACCGCTTTTTTCAGGCGGAACAGGAATGTTTGGACGAATGCGAAGAGAGGCTCCATTATCCGATGATTATTAAGCCAGCCTGCGGCGGTTCCAGCATTGGCGTGGAGATCGCGGGCAGCCGTCAGGAGCTGGTCATTAAGTTAAATCAGGTATTTTTGCTTGACCGCAAGGTAATTATTGAAAATAAGGTTTCCTCGCTCCGGGAAGTGAATTGTTCGGTACTGGGCGACTGGACAGAAGCGGCGCCCTCCGTGATTGAAGAGCCGATTACCAGTTCAGAGGTGCTTTCTTTTGCCGATAAATATATGAATGACAGCAGCAAAGGGATGAGCAGCGCCAGCCGTAAGATTCCGGCGGACATTACCCCCGAGCAGAAAGCCCGGGTGGAGGAGTATTCGCGCCGTATTTTTCAGGAGCTGGGCAATGCTGGCGTAGTGCGGATCGACTATATTATTGACGAGACGAGCGGGCAGCTTTATTTTAATGAAATCAATACCATTCCCGGGTCATTGTCCTTTTATTTGTGGAAGCCGCTGGGTAAGGAATATGCTGTTTTGCTGGATGAGCTGATCAGGCTGGCGATTAAGGAATATAAGCGGCAGGAGGAAATCCGCTATTCCTTTGATAATAATTTATTCCAAAGCAATTCCCTGGGTAAGATGAAGGGCCTAAAAAAATAAACCGGAAAACATCGCCAGATAATAGAAGAATAGCTTGGCTCTTGCTTGAAGCGCCGCGGCGTTCGCGTCAGTGTGCGCTTGCTTGGCATCAGCTTTGCGCGTTGAGATTTTTGGCGGCTGAGCCAAATAAGGTTTTCCGCAAGCGGCGGTGCGTTCGTTTGCGCAAGCGGAGAAAGCGGAGTAGATAATAAGCGGGGGACTATGAAAGAAAATCCAGATTTTTTAACCAAACAAATCATTACTTATATCGGCAATAAGCGCTTGCTGCTGGAGAAGATCGAGCAGGAGGTCAGGGTAGTCAGCCGGGCCTTAAAGAAAGAAAGGCTGGTTTGTGCGGATTTATTTGCCGGTTCGGGGATCGTCGGAAGAATGCTGAAACAGCATTCTTCTGTTTTATACAGCAATGATTTGGAATATTACAGCTATATTATCAATGCCTGTTATTTGTCCAACCGTGAAGATTTTCCGGCGGTCGACTATGAGCGTTATGCCAGGGAATTAAAGGAGCGGCTGAAAATGCCGCTGACCGGCGGGCTGATTGCCAGCAGCTATGCGCCGCAGCAGGCAGACCATATTTTAGAGGGCGAACGGGTTTTTTATACGCCGGAAAACGCCTGGATTATTGATACGGCTCGGGCATTTATTGACGAATTGCCGGTGCCGATGCAGAAGTATTTTTTAGCGCCGCTTTTATATGAGGCCTCCGTTCATGTCAATACCGGCGGCGTGTTTAAAGGCTTTTATAAGGACATCCGAACCGGCCGGGGCAAGTTTGGCGGCACGGCGGAAAACGCTTTGTCCCGGATCACGGGGCGGATTGAACTGCGGCCGCCGGTGCTTAGCAATTTTCAGTCGGAGCTAATTGTTACGCAGGATGATGCCAACCGGCTGATCGGCCGGCTGCCAGAGCTGGATTTGCTGTATTTGGATCCGCCGTATAATCAGCACCCGTACGGTTCCAATTATTTTATGCTGAACGTGATCGCCGCGAATCAAATTAATGCGCCGGTCAGCCCGGTCTCGGGAATTCCCAATAACTGGAACCGATCGGCTTATAATCAAAAGAAAAGCGCGGCGGCATCCCTGTATCGGATCATTGAGCAGGCGCGGGCAAAGTTTATTATTATCAGCTATAATTCGGAAGGCTTTATTGGGAAAGAGGAAATGCAGGAGATGTTAAAAGCATTCGGAGCTTTAAAAACCGTGGAAATAAAATATAATACCTATCGCGCCGCCCGCAATCTAAGCGGCCGGGCGGTTCATGTCAGGGAGTATCTTTTTGTTTTGAAAAAATATTAATTTGCCTTTGGCAAGCAGTGCGGATTGCCATCTGGATCACAGGGAAAGATAGCAGAGAAATAGGAAAAAGATAAGAAAAAATATTGAGAAAAACGCGGAAATATAGTAAAATAAGAATACAAGTAGAGCATGAGGCTGGTGTGAAGAGGAAAGGCACCAAACGCGGGGAGATAATGATGGAAAAGATTTTATTGATTGACGGCAACAGTATTTTAAACCGGGCTTTTTACGCGCTGCCCTTACTAAGTGATGAAAAAGGCCGATACACCAATGCCGTGTACGGTTTTTTGCGGGTGCTGCTGAAAACTTTGGAAACGGAAAAGCCGGACGGACTGGCCGTAGCCTTTGACCGCAAAGCCCCGACTTTTCGGCATAAGCTGTATGAGGCCTATAAAGGCACGCGCAGCAAGATGCCGGAAGAACTGGCCGAGCAGCTGCCGCTGATGCGGGAAGTGCTGGATAAAATGAATATCGCTTATTTGGAGCAGGACGGCATTGAGGCCGATGATATTTTGGGGACGCTCGCCCGGCGGGCGGAAGAGGCAGGCATGGCGGTCAGCGTTTTAAGCGGCGACCGCGATTTGCTGCAGCTGGCGACCGATAAAGTTAAGATCTTGATTCCCTCGACCAAAGCCGGAAAAACGGAAACCAGGGAATATTACGCCGGGGACGTACAGTCCGAGTATGAGGTTACGCCGCAGGAATTCATTGAATTAAAGGGCTTAATGGGCGATACCTCCGATAACATTCCGGGCGTGGCCGGAGTAGGGATTAAGACGGCAACAGCAATTATTAAGGAATATCATACCATTGAAAATGCATATGCCCACGTTGACGAGTTAAAAAAAGGGCCGGCGGCCAAGCTCCGGGAGGACATTGAATCGGCGCGGCTGAGTAAGATTTTAGCGACCATTGACACGGATTGCCCGCTGACATTTGCCTGGACGGATTTTGCCGTTCAGGGAATGTATAATGAAGCGGTCTACGCCTTGTTTCAGGATTTAAAGTTTCATTCGATTTTGCAGGAGCTGATGCATCAGACGCGCCGGGAACGGGAAGGACTGCCGCTGGAGCGGCCGGAAGACGCCATGCAGGTGAGCGCGGCCGAAAAGCTGACCCGTTTGCCTAAGCGGGCCGAGCGGGCCGTTTATTATCGGCTGGACGAGAACCTGATTGCGCTGGCGGCTTTTGACGGAGAGGAATGTATTTATTACGAAGATGCCCCGGCCCGGGCGCTGCCGTCGATCGAGCGGCTGCTTAGCCATAGCGGGCAGCTGATAGTGTATGACTTTAAACGATTTTTGCATGATTTTCAGCAAGACGGCTTATTTTTTGAGCAAATTGAGCAGGCGGCTGCCAAGGGGGAGCCGCTGCCGGTGTTTGATGTTTCGCTGGCCGCTTATCTGTTAGAGCCAAATGAAAGCAATTATGCGATTGAGCGGATTGGCTATCAATACGGCGATGCGTCTTTACCGGCCGAGGAGGAAATTTTCGGCAAGGGCAAAAGTCAAATCAGTATTGCCGAGGTCGATAAGGGCCGGCGGCGGGAGTACATAACCGGAGCGGCGGGGCTTTTGTGGCGGAGCAGCCGGGTTTTGCCGGAAAAGCTAAAAGCCGAAGGATTATTTGACTTATATGCCAAGATAGAGCTGCCGCTGGCCGTGGTTTTAAAAACCATGGAAACGGCCGGCGTCGAGGCTAATGCCAATGCCCTGCTGGAGTATTCCCGGACGCTGGGCGAGCAGATTGAAAAACTGGAAAATAAGATATATGGCTATGCCGGCCGGGAGTTTAACGTTAATTCGCCCAAGCAGTTAGGTGAGGTTTTGTTTGAGGGCTTGAAGCTGAAAAGTCCGAAAAAGGGCAAAACCGGCTATTCGACGGCGGCTGATATTTTGGAAAAATTAAAAAAAGACCATCCGATTATTGAGTGTATTTTGGAATACAGGGCGGCCAGCAAGCTGAAATCAACCTATGCCGACGGGCTGCTGGATTATATTCAAAAAGACGGCCGGATTCATACCACTTATATGCAGACGGTAACTGGCACGGGGCGGCTGAGCAGCATTGACCCGAACTTACAGAATATTCCGATCCGCACCCGCGAAGGCCGGGAAATTCGGCGGGCGTTTGTGGCCCAAGAGGGATTTTCTTTTGTCGGTGCCGATTACTCGCAAATTGAACTGCGGCTGTTGGCACACTTATCGGCCGATGAAATCTTTGTCCAGGCCTACCGCGATAATTTAGACATTCACCGGATGACGGCGGCGCAGGTTTTTCATACGCCCTTTGCCGAGGTCACCGATTTGCAAAGGCGCAATGCCAAGGCCGTTAATTTCGGCATTGTCTACGGGATCAGTGATTACGGGCTCAGTCAGGATTTGGGGATTCCGGTGAAGGAAGCCAGGGAATATATTGATAATTACTTTCTGAAGTATCCAAAGGTCAAGGCTTTTCTGGACAAGAGCGTTGCCGAGGCCAAAGAAAAAGGCTATTCCGTCACTATGTTCGGCCGGACTCGGCCGATCCCGGAGCTAAAGGCCAGTCAATATATGACCCGTTCCTTTGGCGAAAGAATTGCCATGAATGCGCCGATTCAGGGCGGAGCGGCTGATATTATTAAAATCGCCATGAACCGGGTGTATGCGGCGCTGAAACGGGAGCAAATTAACGGCCGGATTGTCTTGCAGGTGCATGATGAATTGATTCTGGAAGTGGCGGACGACGACGCGGAAAAAGCGCGGGATTTGCTGGTCAGGGAAATGGAACAGGCGGCCAGCCTGAAAGTGCCGTTGATTGCCGATAGTTATATTGTTAAAAATTGGTTTGACGCCAAATAAAAGCGTGGTTTTGTCAGCCCGGGGATTCGGACTGGCCGAATAAAAAACACTGGAAAGGAACGAAAATGATTAGTATTGCCTTGATTGGCGGCACCGGCACGGGCAAATCAACGGTTGCAAAATATTTGCAGGCTAAGTATCAAGCCGTGTGGCTGGACTGTGACCGGATTGGCCATGAACTGATTGATACGCCGCCGATTTTAACGGAGCTGACGGCTCGGTTTGGCCAAGGTATTTTAAAAGACGGCCGAATTGACCGGCCGGCACTGGGCCGAATCGTTTTTGCCGATCCGGCGGCTCTGCGGGCGCTGAATGCGATTGTCCATCCGCCGATTATGGAAGTGCTGAGAGAAAAACAAGCCGCAGCGAAAAAGCAAGGCTGCCTACTGTGCGTGCTGGACGGGGCTTTGCTGATGGACATCAACGTCCGGCAGATGGTTGATCAGGTGTGGGCGGTTGCGGCGGAGCGGGAAACCCGAATCCAGCGGCTTTTGGCAGGCAGGCAGATCAGCCGGCCGGCGGCCGAGAAAATCATGCGCAATCAGATTTCACCGGAGGAATACGCCGCTTATGCCGATGCTGTTTTGTCAACGGATGACGGGGTGGAAAGCTTAGCGGCGGAGATTGCTAAGCGCTTAGCCGAACTTGAGCGACGGGCAAAAGATAAATAAGAATTTAATTTATTTGCGCTTGGCCAAAATAAGGCTGACTCGCCATTTGCGGGAAGGCAAAAGAAAGTTGCGTTGAATTTCTAATTCATTAGGAGAAATAAAATAAGATATGACAAAAAAATATCAAAGAAAGAATTCCACAGAAAAGCAGCCTCAGGAAAGACCGTCATCTAATCCGGCAACTGGCGGCCAATGGATGTTAAAAAAATATCGTTTTTTTGCTTTGGCTTTGCTGGCGGTTGTTTTATTGACTTCCTGTAAGCTGCTGGATACGATTTCGGAGTACAATTTGCCTAGGACGGCGGAAGATTCCGGTCAGGAAGAAAAACTGAAAGAAGCGGTGCCGCCATCGGATTTTCATAAAACGGAAATTGCCCTGATTGTGTCAACCATGCCAAGCATCAATCCTTATGCCGCGCAAAGCAGTTCGGTTGATATGCTCTTAAAGCAATGCTATCAGGGGCTGATGACCATGTCTGCTGGCGGAGAAATGGCGGAACAGCTGGCGGATGAGGTGATCTTGGCGGAAGATACGATGAGCTGCCAAGTGACAGTCGGTCAAAAACAATTTCACGACGGCTCGCCGGTGCGGTTTCAGGATATTAATTATAGCTGGCAAAAGGCCAAGGCCGGAAAATACGCGGCCGATGTCCTGCCAATTAAAAAAATTACGGCCACCGGGGAAAATCGGCTGCGGATTGACTTTCAAAGCCCCGGCATTTTAAATCTATATAGTTTGGCGTTTCCCATCGTACCGGAAAACAGTTTGGAAAAAGGTGATCCCGGCAGCATCAACGGCACCGGGCCCTACCGTTTAGCGGAATATAAGCGGAAACAAACTCTGCACCTATATTCGGCGGAAAATCAATTGGAGATTACCTTGAGCCGGACGGAGGGAACGGGGCGGGAAGCTTTTTTAAACGGGCTGACGGATATTTATTTTACGCCGGAGTTTCCTTGGTTTTCGTTTTCCGGGGAAACCCTGCGCAATATTTTTAAGTTTCCCGGCCGTTATTTTTATTATATGGGCTTTCAAGCCAAATCCGGACTAATGATCAATACCAATATCCGCCGTTATTTGATGAGTAAGCTGGATCGGGAGTTTTTATACAAAAATGCTTTTTTAAACCATATGATTGAGCAAAAACTGCCCTATTATCGGGGAAAAGAATGGGAAAGCGAATTGCCTGAAACTCCGGCGGCAGTGAATGCGCTGGATGAAAGCCCCATTCCGCCCGGCCAAAAGCTGACTTTGCTTTATCCGGCCGATGACCGTTCCCTGGCAATTCTGGCGCAGAATATCAAAGAGGAATGGGAAGCCTATATCGGGATGGAAACAGTTGGACTGGCGGAAGCTGAATACACTGCGGCTCTGCAGGCTGGTCAGTTTGACGTTTATCTGGCGAAAATGCCGGTCGGCCAGTATCCTAATCTACCTGCGCTCTTGGCCAGTACGGGCAGATATAATTTCGCCGGGGCGGCTGGACTGGACGAGGCGGCGGCGGCTTTTATGCAGGCGAGGACGGAAGCTGACCTGAAAAGTGCATATTTGACGCTGGCGGCGCAGGTAACGGAAGGACAATGGCTGATTCCGTTTGGCTTTGTGGAAAACGCGGTGATTGTAAGCGATCAGGTGAAAGGGAGACTGAGCCCGAAACCTTATGACGTGTTGTTCGGCATCAGCGAATTAAGACCGGTGCAGCCGGATTAAGCCAAGACGATAAAAAAATGCTGTCAGGCAGGGGAAAGCAGAGTAAATAAATAGAAAAAACTGGAGGTTGGAATGAGCCAAAAAAACGGTTTGATAATTGGATTTGATATTGGTACCCGCTCAATTGTAGGCGTAGCAGCGGTTAATGACTTTGATGAAAAGGATCATTTTCGAGTGGAAGCGGCGCAGGTGGAATTTCATACCTCGCGTTCCATGATGGACGGACAAATTCAGGATGTCAATGCAGTGGCCAAAACGATCTATAAGGTAAAAAAAGCGCTGGAAGCTAAGATTGGGGAGCCGATTACTGAGGCTTACGTGGCGGCGGCCGGCCGGGTGCTGCAAACGGTAACCGTTGAAATCGAGAAAGAAATGGAAGAAGAGAGTCTGATTACGGCGGAAATGATTAGTTCTCTGGAATTTATGGCTTTGGAAAAGGCCCAAAAGGAGTTACAGACGGACACAGAAGAAAGATTTTACGGGATTGGCCATTCCGTTATGAAATATTTTTTAAATGGTTATGAAATCGGCAGTCTGCTGGATCAAAAAGGCCGGAAAATGGGCTTAAGTATTTTGGCAACTTTTTTGCCGGTAGAGGTAGTCGAAAGCTTATATCTGGTGATGGAAAAAGCCGATATGAAGGTGGCGTATCTGACGCTAGAGCCGATTGCCGCCAGTCAGATCGCCATTCCGCAGTCGTTTCGGCTGTTAAATATTGCCCTGGTTGATATTGGTGCCGGGACCAGCGATATTGCCTTAACCAGCGGCGGAACGGTGACTGCTTACGGGATGATCCCGATAGCCGGCGATGAAATTACAGAAGCGATTGTGCAGCAATATTTGGTTGATTTTGAAACCGCGGAGCGGATGAAGCTGGACTCAACCCGGCTGGAAGATGCGATCCAATACACCGATATCATGGAATTAACGCAGACGGTGCCGGTTGACACTTTCCTGCAGGGGCTGCGGCCAACGCTGGAGAGTTTAGCGGAACAAATCGCCGAAAAAATTATTCAGTTAAATGGCAGCAAAGCCCCGAATGCGGTTTTTATTGTGGGCGGCGGCGGTCAGGTCAAGGGCTTTTCCGAACTTTTGGCCAAAAAAATCGGCTTACCCGAGGCCAGAGTTTCCTTGCGGGGCAAGGAAGCCTTAAAAGAAGTGGAAGTGGCGGACCCGGCCTTTAAAAAGACGCCGGAGTTTATTACTCCGATTGGTATTTGCTATAAAGGTCTGGCCGACAGCCGGCAGGATTTTGTTCAAATTTATTTGAATGACCAGCCGGTCCGCCTGTTTAACAAAAAAACCTTGACGGTCATGGATATTATGGCGGCTGCGGGGATTGATCCACGCAATTTCCTGCGGACCAAAGGCAGTCCTCTTAATTTTTACTTTAATGGCAAGGCCTATTCGCTGGAAGGCGAATACGGCGAAGTGGCCGAGATTTATAAAAATCATGACAAAGTCATGCTTAGCGACCCGATTGAAAGCGGCGACTATATTTATTATAAGGAAGCGAAAATAGGCAAAAACGCCAAACTCTCCATTTATCAGTTTATGACGGAAAAGCTGGATTATCCGGCCGGAGAAACCGATCAGGATTTTTATTATGTCACGGTCAATGGCAAGCTGATTCCAACCCTGTACCAGCTGATTCAGGAAAATGACCGGATTTTTTGCCGGCTGCGGCGGGAAGAGGATGAATGGTACGCTTTTGCCGAGGAAGAGGCCGAACCGGCCAAGGAACCGGTGAAAGAAGAACCGGCTGCTCCGCCGGCGCCCAATGGCTATGCCCGGCCGATTGAGGCAGGGAAAGCAGACGCTGCAGCGGCAAAAAGTCCGGCAGCAGAGGAAAAAACGGCGGCCACTCAGCCGGGCAAACGGGTTAAGGCCAAGGCCTCAGAACGAACCGAAGCAATAAATGATAAAAAACCAAGGGCAGGGGCAAAAGGCGAAGCAGAAACCGTTTCCATGCTGGAACTGCCGGTTATCGTCAACGGCGAGCCCATTCTCCTGCTGGGCAAGCCAAGTTATATTTTTGTGGATATTTTTGACTATATTGAGTTTGACCGCAGTCAGGTCAAGGGAAAGCTGGTGGTCAGAAGGAACGGTGAAACGGCCAATTATTTTGATAATTTGCAGGAAAACGACGCACTGGAGGTTTATTGGGAATAAGTAAGCACCGCATGCGGCCGGAAAAGAAGCGGCGGGATAGGAGTTCTTATTCCCACTCAGCTTTTCCCGGCGGGAAGCTTTGTTTTGGCCGGCGGATGGCCTGTGTAAAAAGACTGGTTAAAGAAGCGAAAAGCGGAATCAGGAGCCGCCGAAAATTTAATAAAAGCGAAAGGAAAACAAGATGAAAAGAGCGATCATTACCGTGGTCGGCAAGGACAGTGTCGGGATCATTGCCGGGGTATGCACTTATTTAGCGGGTAAGCAAATCAATATTTTAGATATTACCCAGTCGATTCGGGAACAATTTTTTAATATGATGATGATTGTCGATATTACGCCGCAGCTGGCGAATATCAGTGAGATCAGTGAGGAACTGACGAAGCTGGGAGAGCAGCTGAACGTTAAGATCATGCTGCAAATGGAAGAGATTTTTGATTCAATGCACCGGATTTAGGAGAGGATTATGATCCAGATAAAAGAAGTGTATGAGACCAATCAAATGATTCTGGAAGACAATTTGGACGTGCGGACGGTGACGATGGGGATTAGCCTGTTGGACTGCCGGTCCGATGATTTAAATGTGTTCCGGCAAAAGATTTACGATAAGATTACCAGCCAGGCTAGGGATTTGGTTAAAGCGGCAGATTACGTGGCCAAGGAATATGCTATTCCCATTGTGCATAAGCGAATTTCGGTGACACCGGTGGCAATCGCGGCCGGCTTTAAGGAACCGGACGCTTATGTGGCGGTTGCTGAAACCTTAGACCAGGCAGCCAAGGCGGTCGGGGTTAATTTTATCGGCGGCTTTTCGGCCTTAGTGCAAAAAGGCATGACGGCCGAAGACGAAGCGCTGATATCGGCGCTGCCGCAGGCGCTGGCGCGGACCGAACGGGTTTGCGCCTCGGTTAATGTCGGTTCTTCCAAGGCCGGGATCAATATGGATGCTGTTCGGATGCTGGGCGGCGTGATTAAGGAACTGGCGGAAAAAACCAAGGCGGACGATAGTATCGGCTGCGCCAAGTTTGTGGTATTTACCAATGCGCCGGATGATAATCCCTTTATGGCGGGGGCTTTTCATGGCGTGACCAATGCTGATACCTTGATTCATGTCGGCGTCAGCGGACCGGGCGTAGTTAAAAAAGCCTTGGAACAGTGCCGGGGAAAGCGATTTGAGATTTTGGCGGAAACGATTAAAAAGATTTCCTTTAAAATCACCCGGGTGGGGATGCTGGTTGGGCAGGAAGTTGCCGAGCGGCTGGGCTATCCCTTTGGCATCATTGATTTATCATTGGCGCCGACACCGGCGATCGGCGATTCGATTGCCGATATTTTGGAGCTGATGGGTTTAGAATCAACCGGTGCGCCGGGAACGACGGCGGCGCTGGCGCTGCTCAACGATCAGGTAAAAAAGGGCGGAATCATGGCTTCTTCTTCGGTTGGCGGTTTAAGCGGCGCTTTTATTCCGGTCAGTGAGGATCAGGGCATGATTCAGGCGGTCAAACGCGGGGCGCTGACTTTGGAAAAACTGGAAGCGATGACCTGCGTTTGCTCGGTCGGCTTAGATATGATCGCCGTGCCGGGCGATACGCCGGCAGCTACGATTTCCGGTTTGATTGCCGATGAAATGGCGATCGGCATGATTAATAACAAGACAACGGCGGTTCGGATCATCCCGGTGATCGGCAAGAGCGTGGGCGAGGTGGCTGAGTTTGGGGGACTGCTTGGCACGGCGCCGGTGATGCCGGTCAGTGCCTTTGGCTGCGAGGATTTTATCAGCCGGTCGGGCTTTATTCCTGCACCGATTCATAGTTTTAAAAATTAACGTCGGCGGCGAGAAGCTTTTTTAAAGAATTCCGTAAAGGGGAAAAAAGATGAAGTTTGATAAGGATGGAAACTCTTTTGGAAAAAAGAGCGATAAATATAATAAGATTGTTACCAATTCGCTTAAAATCTATGTCATCCTTTTAGTTGGGCTAGTTATTTTATTTTTTTACACCCGGGCGTGGCTGCCGGATTATGTTTTGCTGTTAGCCGTGGCAGTGTTGTTTGCGCTGCCGGCTTATTATGCGGTTAGCCGCTCCGTCCAAAAAGAATTGCAAGCGGAAGATAAGCTAAGGCTTGAGGAAACAAAACGCCAGGATTTGGAGCGGGAGATGGAAGCCAGAACCAGTGAATTAAGACAGAAAAATAAGGAACTGGAAGAAAAAAACGAATTGCTGGCCGATCGAATTTATCTTGATATGAACTTAGGACTTTACAATATTCGCTATTTGCAGGAAAATCTTGGTGTCTGGAATGAGGAAAGCCCTTTGTCGCTCCTGATCATTGATATCAGAGGCTTTAAAAATATTAATTCTCTATTTGGCTATGCGACCGGCGACAAAGTTTTAGCAATTGCAGCGCGGCGTCTTAAGGAGTGCTGCGGCGCAGAGGGGACTTTGTTTCGGCTGTATTCCAATAAGTTTGGCTTGCTGTTTAGGCAAGAGTTAAGTCAGTCGGAGCTGCTGGGTAACATTCAAAAGATTCATGCTTTGAGCGAAAGTCCGGTTGAGATCGGAGAAATCAATATTCGTATTAATTTTTCAATTGGTGCGGCTACTTATCAGCAAAAGACAGCGGATATCCATAAGATTTTAGAAAACGCCGAATATGCGGAACGAGAAGCCAGCATCCTGGTTGAGGAAAAAGCGTATCAGATTTTTGACCATCAAATTGCACAGAAGGTCGAGCGGGAGCAAACCATTCGCAGCTTGCTGGAGCAAATTGATTTTGATCAGGAGTTTGAACTTCATTATCAGCCGCAGTGCGATGTTCAGGGCAATCTCTTGGGCATGGAGGCGCTGCTGCGCTGGAGCAATCCGGTCCTGGGCCGGATTGCTCCAGCTGAGTTTATTCCGATTGCCGAAGGCAGCGCGGCTATTTTCAAAATTACGCGCTGGACACTGCGTAAGGGAATTGAGCAGGTTAAAAAATGGAATACCAAGTACCAGACGAATTACCGGGTGGGAATCAATATTTCTACCAGATTTATTGAAAACACCAGATTTTTAACATATGTTCAGGAGATTATCGCCGAATATCAGGTTCCGCCGCAATGGCTGGATTTGGAAATTACGGAAACCAGCCTTATTAACATCAGCAGCGATATCGTTGCTTTATTTGAAAAATTATCGGAAATGGGTGTCAGTATTAGTCTGGATGATTTTGGCACGGGCTATTCCTCTTTAAGCTATATTAATTCTTTTCAAATTTCGAATATTAAAATTGCCAAGGAATTGGTGGATGAGATTGTGGACGATCCCAAGGAAAGTGCTTTGGTCAAGGCGATTATTATGATGGGGCAGTCTTTGCAGGTCGATATTATCGCCGAGGGCGTGGAGCAAAAAAATCAACTGCAAACATTGGCTGATTTGGGCTGCGATAAGATTCAAGGTTATTATTTTGGCAAACCGCAAAGCTCTGGTGATTTTGAGAAAAACTTTATCATGGAAGACTCCAGGCAGTAAGCCGACCGCAGCAAAGGCTTGATTCATTCTGCTGATTTTATGAACAAAGAGCGTACCAAGGGATAATAAAATCCTTTGGCGGTGAGGCTTTTATCCGCCGGCCGGCTTTAAAAATCAGCTTTGGATAATAGGCGGAAATCATATTTTCGAAAGGAAAACGTTTCTCTGCTAATCGTTGCCCTGAATACATCAAGAAGCAGCTTGCAAGCGGTGAATGACCGCCGGCAGGCTGCTTTTTGATATCCGGTCCGGGGGATCGCCCGGCGCGGAATAAAGAGATTGCTTTTGTAATCGCCGCCGGCGGAGAATTCCGCCGGCAGGATGAACTGCTTATTTCTTTTTAAAGACTGCCGCTAAGCCCAGACAAGCGCCGCCCAGCAGGAAATAGAAAACAAACGGAACTCCGCCGGTTTTCGGCAAAGTCGTGATACCCTCGGGAATGGGGATATCAATTTCAATTTCTTCGTCATATTCTTCGCCGGTCGGGGTTGTAACACGAACCGTAAAGGAATCCTTACCGTAAAAACCGTCATTGGGCGTATATTTCCAGTGCCGGCCGGTCAGTTCGATCCGGCCGTTTCGCGGTGTGATCACAACCTGCGGAATATGATCGTTAGGGATCTCGATGTCCCCTTCGTTCGGTCCCGGAGGTGTGGTCGGCACCGGCGGAACATCATTGCCCGGCTGGTTTGGCGACGGCTGCTCCGGTGTTTCCGGTTTCGGCGTATCCTTAGGCTGCTCCTTGGGCGGATTATTTGGCTGCGGCTTTTCCGGCTCCTTCGGTTCCAATGTGTTCGGAGTATACGGCGCAGCCGGGTCGGCCGGTGTATTTTCCAGAATCAGGCTGAGATGAAGCGCAGCGGCGCTGATTTCTACAGCCGTATCCGGTAAAGGAACATATCGGCTGTTAGGCCGTTCCTTTAACAGGTAATGGCCGGGAACTAAACCGGTTAATTTGGTTTTTCCGTCGGCATCGGTAGCCGGGAAAATCTCCACGAGAGTGCCATCTTTCCACAGTTCAAAGACAATACTGGCCAGCGGCAGACTGCTGGCTTTATCCTTTTTGAGGATAGAAATACTGCCGTATGGGGAACGCGGTCTGTTCGAACCGGCAGTGGTGGTGGCGTGAACGGCCATAACCGAAGTTTGCTCCTGCTTATTGATGATTTGAACATTTTCACCATCCAACTGAACGGCATTGCTCATCGTAAACGGAGCCTCCTCTTTGGTAATCAAAGTGGAGTATTCCAGCAGATATTCCCGGTCAATCGGATTTTTAAAGTGAAACTCCATGCTTTGCTCGCCGGTTATTTGGTCAAATGGCTTGATAATGACATTATATTCCGAAGCGGACACCGGCTGTTTGACCGGCTGAACGGTGTACAGCCGGAAACTGTCGGGTACATATTCCTGTCCGGCAGTCAGGCAGTCTTTAATGACTGCATCATGAATGACGGATAAGCTTTGGTTAATATTAACGCTCCAATCAATATACCAGTCCAGTTGATTGGCAGGAGTGCGCTGCTGCTTGCCGACCTTGCCCAAAAACTTATCATAATTCGGAAAAGCTGCTTTCTGGTTAACGGCTGTGCCGTCCAGATAAACGGTATTTTCATATTTATCAACCGACAGCCCGATATCGGACATTTTGGTTTTGTAAACGATGGCGTAGCGCTGGTTGGCATTGGCAAAAACAGCCGTAAATCCGTTAGCTGTGACTTCGCTTAAGGTATAAGCCGGTGTGCCGGTTACCTCACCGCCCAGCTGCGGCTGGCCGGTAGTGTTGTGCAGAGTATAGGTATATACCTTAATCGAATCGGCAATCAGCTCATGACCGGCACCGATTACATCTTTTACCTCCAGACTAGGGATGGATTCCTGGTTATAGTTGGCATAAACAGTCCATTCCATTTCCCGGGCGGTCCAGTTCGGCTTCACTTCTTTGCCGCCGTTCGTCGGAACATAGGGATGGACGGTAAAGGTCGCCGGCGAGATGGGCTTCTCAGCCAAGCCGTTCATTTGATAGCTGCCGGCATTTTTATATTCCCGCGGCTTACTGCCGTCAGTATGGGTATGCCGGTCAAAAGTGGTATCATAAGTAATGCGGACCGGAAGCTGGATGGAGCTGTAGCTGTTAATGAACTGAACCGTAAATCCATTTTCGCCGTTATTTGTCAGGATGTAATCGGTATTTTCTATTAACGCTGTATTTCCCCTCTTGATCTCGACACTTCCCGGAATCAGGGACAAGCCCTTATTGGGGAAAGTATCGCTAATGACAATGTTATTCATGCTGCCGGCTTTGGGTTCAATGCTGATGACCCAGCTGATTTTTTTCTGGTTATAGTCCACTTTGCTGCTGCTGGCCCATTTGCTGATCTGGCTTTGTACCGGACCGACCACAGCGTTGTTGGAGTGGGCGGTAGAAGCAGCAGACCCAGTATGGGTGGTTAAATCAATGGTATTTAAATAATCTCCCTGTCCCGCCGGCGGATCGGTGGGGCCGGGCTGAATGGTGGTATCAAATACTAAGCGGTAGGCATCGCGCGGCGGGTTGGCCGGATCAAGCGGTGTTAAAATGAGGCGGTCATTTGCACCGGTATTGACCTGGAAGACGGCATGCAAATCGACCGTTTCATAATCGCTGTCGGTCGGATTGGCTTTGGTCAGCGCCTCCGGCTTTAGCCTTTGCAGCCAGATTTCCTGAGGAACAGTGATGCCTGAGGCGGCGGGGATTTCGGGAAAGGGAGTGCGCAGCATTAAATTGGAAGGAAATACATCGCTGATTTCCTTGATCGGCTGCTGATCCAGATTAAGATAAACACTCCAGCGCAGTAGCGGCTGATGGGAGCTCGCCGGATACTCAATGCTGTAACTACCGGATTTTTTAGGTGTCTGCGCCGGGCGCTTATATTGAATCTGTAAATCTTTTTTGGCTGAAGCACCGGCCAATTCCGCCGTATTGGTCAATGTAAGATTCGAGCCGCCAACTTCCGGCCTGATATTAGTGATATATTCGATCCGATAGGCCTTTGTCAAATAGTCAACGCCGCCAATTTGCTCAAATTGGGAGGCTTTGAACTCAACTTTAAATCGGCCGCCGGCGGGATCGGTAATTACATCATAATCGTTGCCAAGCGTCAAAGCCGGGCTGGTTGCGGTAATCGTTCCGCCTAGACTGATATGCAGCGGATAAACGGCAATCGTATCCGGCCGCAAAGTCAGCTGTTCGGCCTTAAATCGATCCTCAACAAAAGCTCCGGCTGCCGGAATGGTTTTTTGCTGAAGATTGGCATCAACCGTCCATTTCACCTCATGCGGATTGACCTTTAAGTCGTCGCCGGTCAGCCGGCTGCCATGGACAGTTGAATAGAACTGCCCGTCTTTTTCAACATTGCGCGGTCTGTTGCGCGGCAGAAAGCGCAGCGTGAACTTTTTGTCGGTGGTACTGGAAAAGGGAAAAACAAAAGTATGCTGGTTGGTGGTCAGAGTTTGATCCAAACTGAAATAGGCAGCTAATTCAATAAAATCAGCGGCGCCTTCAGCCGGTACTTTGGCCGGATTAAAGTGAACTATGATTTTTTTGGTAGTCGGATTGATCTCATAGGTAAAGTGCTGATTGTCTGGGTCAGGATATAACTGACCGGCGATTTGATCTAAATTAAGGCCGCCGGTATTAGACAACGGCAGTTCCCAGTCAATGAAACCCGGATTATTGGCTAGGTCGACCGGAGTATCAAATTCATAGCGGATCTTTAAGACCGAGTCCTGCGAGATCGCTTCCGGGAAGTGGGTATTATCCAGCAGTTCAACCTCAGAACCGCCAACCGGAGTCAGAAAAAACCGGAGACTAGTCAAGTTGGCCGGCGCCGGAGTCGGAGCTCCGCCGGAGTTTTCCGCTAAGACCGACATGCCGCCGCTGCTCTGGAAAAAGAAAAGGGCGGCCAACAGCAAAGCCATGACTTTGCATAAAAAAGTAGATGATTTAAAAATGTTCATTTTTTTCCTTTCATATACTTATGACTGTTGATTAGCGGCGCATTTTCGCCGCAGAAAGGGGAAGTCTTGCCGCGGCGGAAATGAAAGATATAACTCAAATTCTCCAGTAAAAGCGCTGCCGCTTCTGGGCGGCGACCCGCTTAAAAAGGCCGTTCTGACGAACACGGGGAAGTTGAATATATAAAATACATTATGTATATCGGTCAAATTAAGCCGAAAAATAATAGGACGGATCGAGTTTAGGGATAAGTAATAGTTACTATGCAAATATAGGAAAGTTGGGAAAAATCTCAATACTCTTTTTCCAAATAAAACATTTTCAGAAGCTCCATTAGTTTCAGCAGTGGAATATTGCTGTTTCGCCCGATTTCCGCTGCTTTTTGCAGATGCTCCTCAGCCAGGCGCTACTGCTCTTCCTGATAAAACTCTTTGTTTTGGGGATATCAACTTTGAACGGGATGTCAAGATTCATAGAAATATTTTACTCAAATAAATGCAAGTACGCAAAAAAAGGCTGCGGCAAAATAAGAATTTATATCCAGATATTGTATTGGTAAAACATTTCAACATCTTGTATAATGAACTTAAAGTGCAGTAGCCTCTTTATTTTTAAAATTTTAGACGGCAGAGCACCCGCCGGATGGATGGTTGTGTGAGTTAACCATTGTTAGGTTTCAAATACAGCCCAGAAGAATAATCATCGTTTTTAGCTAGCGATTTCTGATTCTATTGGCAACATATTCTGTGGCATTAGCCGTTCGCACCGAAGCATCAGCTGTTCTGACTGCCGCATTTGCGCTGAGCGCGGTGTTGGTCTGAATAGCAGCCATGCTATTGCTTATTACGCTTGTATTACTTGCTGTCATCAGATTGGCAGCCAAATTTGCCATCTGAATCATATTAGACATCCTTTGTAAATGAAACATTTCTTGTTGGTTCATAAGGAATTGTTCGTGTCTTGCCTTGATTTCTTCCTGATTATTTAATGTTAGAATTCGAAAATTATCTTCTTTGTAAACTTTCAGCATTTCTTTTATGGTGCTGGCCTCGTGATTTTTTACTATGCTTATAAACTTGGCAACAGAGTCTAAGACATAATAATCAACCGGGTACCAAAAGGAAGTTTCGGCCTGCATTTCATCGGCTAATGATGTGATTTCGGCAGACAAAGCACGTCTTTTCTGGTCGATTGCTTCGTTGTTTCGTCGGACTTGGTCATTATAAATGTTGTCAGAAATCTCTAAGGCTTGATTGTATTCCCTTGTTTTTTTGTTGTATATTTTTACCAGGATAAAGGTTACAATAATAGCAATAACAAAAGCTAATATATTGATAAATATATATTTTGAGCTTTCTGCCGTATTTATACTTAACTCGAGAAAGGTTTTCAATATTTTTTGAAGCCATGTTAAGCAAAAAATTGTAAGCAAAATACCTCCGATGATAAGGGGCGCGCTGGCCTTTTGGGTTTTTCCGATGGTAAATAAAAATATACTGAACAGGCAAAAAAATCCAGTAAAAATAGAAATAATCCCATCGAAAGGAGCTATGGTTGTTAACCCGATAAGTAGATGGATAAAAAATATGGCTGTTCCTGTTACAAACAGGCCATATTGAAATTTATCTTTTACAGTAGTTGCTGTTATATTTGGCTTATATTTTTGCCTTAGAGTATGTTGTTCTCGCTGGTAATATCTCTCCAAATCCCAAAAGGGGATAAGTTTATCATTTATTCTTTGCAGATAATTCTGAACAACATAAAGCCCATTCAGAAGATTTTCGCCATTTGGCAAATAGCTTATGTTTGGGTCATAAAATGTTTCATTGCCGCAATTTGGGCAGAAATTAGTTTCGTCAGTCATTTGAAAATTACAGTTTTGACATATCATTTACATCCCTCCGCTCGTTTTTAATCTATTTTAATGCCCTTGCTGTCTAAAATTATATTTATT
>CAUVDV010000016.1:0-23580 GCA_963550755.1 uncultured Lachnospiraceae bacterium | reverse complement strand
CATCAGTTCCGCGCCTTTCTTTTATAAGTTCCGACTCCCCGGCCGGCAGTCCGGTTAAGCCTTTCATTTGATAAACTATTCCGCTTAGCCCGGTCAGGCCAAAGCTGATTTTCTCCGTCTGCGGATAAAAACGGGTACTGAGCACCGCTTCGCCGTCATTTAAATAAATTTCCAAGCTGGAGGTATCCGCCAAAATTCGTATTTTTCGGCAGTTCTTCAATTTCAGCCGGCGTGTTCCCCGGCCACCGCCCAAAGTCCGATCATCAAAGCGCAGCTGAAAAATACCAGCCGCATATTCTAAGGTCAGCTGCCGCTCCAGCGTCAGACTAAAATCGCCGGTCACCTCCGCTTCAAAATCAAAGGGCAGCGCCATCTCCGTTTCCGCTCCGTCTGCCAGCGTTTTAGCTTCTTGCCTCAGCCTCTCTAACTCTTTAACCGGATACTGCGCCAGCCGTCCATCCGCCAAAACCGTCAACACCCGCGGCACGGTCAAACAATGCTGCCAGCCCAACTCCGTTGTCGGGTTTTGATAATCAATATCGGGCAGACCCATCCAGCCAATTAAAATCTTTCGACCGCCCGGCGCATCAAAGGTTTGCGGCGCATAAAAATCAAAGCCGTAATCCCATTCATAAAACTCATTTTCATACAAATAACCGGCTTGGTAAACATTTTGCCGGCAAAATTCCTGCGATTCCAGCCCCTGCGGCGAAATGCCTAAATATTCGCGGTCATCTAAGTCAAACCGGTCGGGACATTCCCACATATAGCCAAAGTTTGGCAGGGAAAATTGGCCGTCATACTGCCATGCCTTTAGATCCGCTGACACATAGGTCAGGACGCAGCCCTTGTCATCTCTGGTTCTGGCCCCCAGCACCATATAATATTTGCCGTCCGCCTGCCGCAGCTTGGGGTCGCGCACATGGCAGCTGCAAAAGGCGGGATAATCCTGATTGCGCAGCACCACTGTCTTTTCGCTCATTGTCCGGCCGTCCGTCGTACTGACCCGAATGACATTGGCTCCCCGGCCGGTCAGAACATAATCATGCTCCCCCGGTTCTTTGACATTGCCGGTATAGAAAAGATACAGTATACCGTCTTTTTCAAACGCGCTGCCGGAATAAACTCCGTCCCGGTCCTCGGCAATATCCGGCCGCAGCACCGTCCCGGTAAACTCCCAGTCAAGCAAATCGGGGCTTTGATAATGCCCCCAGCATTTTTTCCCCTTGCCCTCGGCCGAGTCCGGCGCGTATTGAAAATAAACATGATAATTCCCTTGATAAAAGCACAAGCCGTTCGGGTCGTTCAGCCACCCCTGCGGCGGTTCTAAATGCAGCTTCTGCCGCCAGTTTTTACCCATGCCTGCCCTCCGTTTCCATTCTTCTTATTTTTCCAAAATCAAGAGCTGATCCAGCGCCGCTATCTGCCCTTCCGCCGCCGGCCGAACTGCCTGATAGCTGTCGGAGTTGGCTATTACTACCGGTGTGATGGTTGAATAGCCCTTGCTTTCAATAAATGCCTGGTCAAAAGTAATCAGCAAATCGCCCTTTTTCACCCGGTCACCCTCTTTCACATGCGCTTCAAAACCTTCCCCCTCAAGTGCCACTGTATTCATGCCGATATGCACCAGAAGTTCGGCGCCGTTATCCAGCTTCATACCGACCAAATGCTTGGTATTAAAGACCGTCGAAATCACTCCGTCAGCCGGAGCAAGCACCTTGCCCTCGCTTGGCTGAATTGCTGCTCCCAGTCCCAAAATACCATTAGCAAAAGTTGCATCCGGCACATCCTCCAAAGCCACCACCTGACCGCTGAGCGGTGATAAAATGGACTCGGCTGTTACTGCCGGCTGTTCTTTGACCGCAGTTTTATTTTCCGCTTCCGCCGCAGTCGTTTTACCGCCGGCACTGCCAGCAGCCGCATCTTTCTCCTGAGCGCCGGTATTATCTGCGCTTGCTGCTCCTGCCGCAGCGGATTTTTCCGGCTCGCCCGTTTTTTCCGTTCCCGCTTCCGCCGCTGTTTGATCCCGATAAATCAGCCAGGTGCAGGCAAAAGCGACCGCAAACGCGACCAGCATGACAATAAAATATTGCCATAAATTATGAGTGGTAATCAAAATGCCAAACAGGCCGGTAATACCGTAAGCCGTAGCACTGACCTGAAACAGGCCGGCAACTAACGCTCCGGCAGCTCCGCCGACACAGCCGGCTAAAAACGGCCTGAAGAATCTCAAATTCACACCAAAAATGGCCGGCTCGGTAATACCCAAAAAGGCCGACAGCGAGGCCGGCAAAGCCAGTGATTTTTGCTTGCGGTCTTTGGTTTTCAGAGCAAAGGCCAATGCCGCCGCTCCCTGCGCCACATTAGCCGCTGTTGCAATCGGCATCCAGATATTAGCGCCGTCCGCGCTTAAAAGTCCGGCTTCTAAGGCATTATACATGTGATGAATACCGCCGACCACCGTCGGGGCATAAATCGCTCCGCACAAAGCCGCACCGATCCCGCCCGGTATGGCAATCAGCAGCTTGACCGTTGAAAAAATACCGTTTTCCAAAAAGCTGAACACCGGTCCGAACACGGTCAGGGTCAAATATCCCGTCACCATTACCGTCACCAGCGGCGTAACAAACAAATCAATCATTTCCGGAACCAGCTTATGGAGCTTCTTTTCTATCATGCTCATGAACCAAACCGCAATCACCACCGGAATGACATGTCCCTGATAACCGACTAAATTAATCTTAAACATCCCGAACCAAACCGAGGCCGTCGGCACGCTTTCGGCCGCCGCTACATTCCAGGCATTCATCAGCGACGGATGAATCATAATCATACCGATGACCGCTCCCAAAAATTGGTTGCCGCCAAAGACCTTAGCCGCGCTGATGGCAATTAAAATCGGCAGAAAAACAAAAGCGGCATTAGCAAACAAACTGAAAATCACATAGGTATCGCTCTTCGCCAGATCCGGCGCCAGCTTGGAAAAACCTTCCAAAAGCCCCATTAAAAGACCGCTGGCCACAATGGCCGGAATAATCGGCACAAAGATATCACCCAAAGTCTTAATCGCTCTGGCGTACCACGGTGCCTTGGCCGCTGCCGCCTGTTTGATTTCTTCTTTGGTGGCGGCACTGATACCCGCTTCTTTGATCAACTCATCATACACCTTATTGACCGTGCCGGTTCCGATGATGACCTGTAACTGGCCGGATGATTCAAACACACCCTTCACGCCATCAATATTTTCCAAAACGCTTTTTTTGATCTTGTCATTGTCGGCAATCACCAGCCGCAGTCTGGTTGCGCAATGTGCCGCACTGACAATATTACTCCCGCCACCGATCGCTTTTAAAATTTCCGACGCCGATTTTTTATAATCCATAGAATACCCTCGCTTTCTTAGCTTCTACTATACTGCATTTCACCCGCTTTGTCTATTGGTAAATGAGGCTAAGTTTTTCTTTTTCGGTTGCGGTTCGGGCAAGCATACATACACGGCAAAAATGTACCGGCTATTCCAAAAATCCAGCCATTTCCTCTTTGCTCAATCCTGACACCACGATATAACCGCCGTCTAAAAAGGAATACTTTTCCGGGTCTAATTTTTGGATAAAGCTATCATAATCCATTTCGCCCAAGGCATAATAACTTTCCGGGTCATCTTCATCTTCATAGCAGACCAGCGTCAGCAGCCACTGGCTGACTTCCCGCTCGCCCAGCATTTCCTGATTGTCAAACTCGACATAAGGCTGATACGGCAAAATCGTCGGCAACTCCTGCGTCAGCGTGTAATTGCCGATAATGCTGTCATCCTCTCTGTTAATATAAAACTGCTGATTGGCAGAATATGCGTCCGTATACTGGGTTCTGTGCACCAATTCCTCAAAACGGGTCAGCGGGTCGGGCGAATTCAGCAACTCCTGTGCTAAATTCCGGTCAATATAAACCGGACGAAATACACCAAAAATAATGGAACTGCCGCTTTCCAACGCCTGCTTGCAAAAAACCTCAATCCCATAAGTAATATCATGCTCATAATCAAATGCGGTAATATTTTCCGCCGTAAAAGAAACACCGTCTTCTTTTATGATCGGGCTCCCCAGTTTTCGCGCCAAAGTCTGCATAAAGGTAATCGCGAGCCGCCAGTCCACTGCCGCTGCCGGCGTATTGACTCTGACATTGTAGGCTTTTTCCTCCTCTTCATAGCCAATCTCAAAGCCCCGGCCGCTTTGCCCGTCAATCCCGACCACCAGACATTCAAACCGGGATAAGGGCGAAGCGTAAAACTCTTCCAGGGCAAACTCCTCATCCGTTTCATCAAAACCGAACTGTATCAAGCCCTCTACCAAATCCAGACATTCTGCCACCGTCAGCACTGGTGCCTGACCGGCTCCTTTTTTCTGATTGTTAATATGAAACACTACACTCATTGCATTTTCCTCCTATATCTACTGCCCGGCTGCTTGCCGGGATGTAACACTTTTTTGCCGATCGGCGCGTTACGCGATCGGAATCAAAATTGAAATAGAAAAACCGGTTTCAGCCGGATTGAGTACCAGACCATAACCGCTGCCAAAATACAGGCGGATCCGCTCATGCACGCTGCGCAGTCCAAAATTAACACCTACGCTTTCGCCCAAAAGCTCTGTTAAATTCCTGCCGCCGCTGCCCACGCCGTCATCCTCCACCCGAATCTCGGCCTGCCCGTCCAGACAGCGGGCACTGATCCTCACCCGGCCAAAGCGCTTGGCCGGTTTGATGCCATGATAAATGGCGTTTTCCACTAAAGGCTGAATGCTGAGCTTGGGAATCGGCGTGGTCAAGAGCGCTTCTTCTGTCTCAATCGAAAAATCAAAAATATCGGAATAGCGGTTTTTTTGAATCAGCAGATAATTTCTGACGCCACTGATTTCTTCCGCCAACGGAATAATTTCTTTGCCGCCGCTGAGCGCCACCCGGTAAAAATCGGCCAGCGCCTTGGTCATGCCGCCCGCTTCTTCGCTTCGGCCCATACTGCACAGCACATAGATCAAGTCCAAAGTATTATACAAAAAATGAGGCTTTATCTGCGCCTGAACCAAGGAAAACTCATATTCCCGTTTTTGTTTTTGCTCGGTCTGAACATCCCGGAGCAAAGTTTTAATCCGGCCGACCATGTCATTAAAAGCCAAAGCCAGCCCGCCTATTTCATCCCGGGAACGGTAAGCGCAAGCCACCTCCAAATCACCGCCTTTAACTCTGGCCATATCCTGTTCCAGCCGTTTAAGTGGATTGACAATGATCTTGGCCAAAATTTCCGAACAGGCAATAGACAGGGCGCAGCACAGCAAGGCGGTCACGATGATATATTTCAGCAAGCGAAAATGATCCGCCAAAAGCTCGTTCATATCCGATTCCGTCATCAGCACCCAGTCAAAAACTCCAATCGCGTATTCGGAAAATAACTTTTTTCTCCCTTCTTTTTCGCCGCGATAAAAAATGATCTCTGCCTGATCGCCAAGCGCCGGCTGACCGCTTTCCCTAAACAGCAGCCGCTCATCGCCGGCAGAAACCACCCGCCCCGCCTGTGTCACTGAAATAGCCATGTCCCCCGCATACTTGCTGTTATAAATGGCCGAAATGGTTTTCTCCTTGACATACAGCAACAAAATTCCCACTTGCTCATGGGTGTCAATTTGAATCACTTTTCTGGCCAGAACCAGTGACGGCTCCATCTTTTCCCCAGTCAAAATATCCGTATCGCTCATCTTGTACCATTTGGTCAAGACCGGACCAGCCAAATCAGTCTTAATCCGGTCAATTTGGGTTTCCTCCAGCCGGTTGTTGCCGGTTTGGATGATATTGCCGTTCTCATCGGCAAAAACAATTCGGTCAATGTTCGGAAACATTTGCCGGGCAATATCCAAATGATTGTCAACGCCATGATAAAACTTCAGCTGCCGGATACCGGCGGTTTCGTAGCGAAGCAGCGCCAAGACGCTGTTAATGCTTAAGTTCAGCATTTCCGAACAGCTTTCGGTATTTTCCGCTACAGACACAATTTGGTTGCCGATCAGCCTAGAGTTTTCGGCGATATTATTTTCTGCGCTGGCCAGGGCGGCGCCGGTATAAATTGAATTCGCCAGCAGCAGAATCACTCCGATTGGAAATAGCAGCAGCAAAATATATGCGGTTACAATTTTTTGCCGAATCGCCAGATCTTTAAAAGTTTGTTTTATGCCCTTCATCGCTCCCTCCCCGGCCGACCTGATGTCATATTTCTTTATTATTATCGGCAATTTCGCCTTTTTTCCTTATTCTATTTTCTCTGTCCGTTAAAATCATTTTTTAGGCGAATCACCCACCTAAGCGGAAATACATGGTTTTCGGCATTAGCGCTTGCTCAAAGGCGACGGCAAAAAACTGACGCCGTAAAGCAGCAAGAATTAGACCTATAAAACCGGGCTAAAATATGGTATAATATCATTATGCGGAGGTAAATAGCTATGAAAAAGAAAATAGTGATTCCGATTATTGGAATACTATCTTTGATTATTTTGGCAATAGTATATTATTTTATGCCAAAAACATTTGGCAAGAATATTAATCCATCCGATGTAGATCACATCAATGTGTTTGACGGTAATACGGGTATTGGCTTTACAATTACAAATCCAGAAGATATTAAATACATTGTTGAAAATATTCAAAGCCATTCTATGAAAAAAGACGGGATTTCCCGAATGATCTCCTCCAGCCGCTCCAGTGAAAAGTTTTGTTCCGCCAGCTGATAATTCCTGTCGGTCATTTGCCGCCGGCCGGCCATGTCCGGCAGCAGCGTAATAATCTCCTGCGCCGCTTTAGTCACCGCCGCCTCCGGCAGCACCGCCAATCCCCGCTGGTCATAGCCTTTAACCGTATCGCCCAAAGAAATAATGTCAAAACCGACTGCCTTTAAATCCGAGCCATAGACCGGATATTCAAAAGCAATGATTGGCAGCCGGGCAAAAACCGCTTCAATAAACTGATTGCCCCAGCCCTCCCATAAACTGGGATAGGTCACCATATCGGCATAGACATAGCTGTCCCACAGCGAATAAATTTTTCCCTCCGCCGCCTCCCGCCGGCTATGCCCGATCTGGGAACCGATAAAGCGGAGATCAACTCCCTTTTCCGCCGCCTTGGCTTTCAGATTCTCATAGTAATTGCCGGAGATGCCAAAGCTTTCCACATAACCGGCGCATAACAAAATATGCCGGCTGTCGGCGGTAAATACCCGGCCGTTATATAAGGTTTTGCCCAGCAGCTTTGCCCTGTTTTCCGGCTTATTCAACTCGGCGATCAGCTCAATCGCCGACTCAACACCTTTCCGATCCAAAATCCGGGTAGCCTGCAAAAACACAACATCATTTTCCTTAATGCCAAAGGTTTGGCGAAAATCTTGATTATATTCATCGGCCTGCCATGGCTTTTGCTTAAAATCAAACACATTCGGCACAACCCGGGCGGAAATTCCCTTTTTTTGCCGCAGCAGGTTTTGGGCTAACCGGTTAATTACCAGATTTTTCACATTTTCGCCTCGCGGCGGCGCATACTTGTCCAAAATATCCCACACCGCCTGACAGGTCGGCTCGACTTCGCCGCTGTCCTCAAAATAAAAATCATGACTGTGGACGATGGTCGGCAGCTTGGTTTCAGCAATCACCTCGGACAGCGCCAGCACCGCCGGAACATGATAACCGACCGACAGCAGATTATTGGGAATCAATACGTCAACTTCTTCCCGGCGTATAAATTGAAGCAGCTTTTGCTTCAATTCCGCGGCCGCTTGCTCAATGTCCCGGCGCAGCGCTTCTCCGTCCGGATAATCGGTCAGCGCAACCGTTGCGTTGCGCAAAAGCTTATACGTCAGCGGGTGATGAAAGGATAATTCCGGAATACAATAAACTCCGGCCACATCATCATTACCGGCGCAGTAAAGCACCGTATGCCCCATTCTTTCCAGTACTGCTTTCCATTTATCGACCTCCAGCGAAACGCCGTCCGTCTTTCCCAATGCATTATGCAAAAAAGCAATTCTGCTCATTTTTTCCTCCAATCCTGATATCCTTGTTTGGCCCCGCCAGGTTCCCGCTTTTGGGCGCCCTGCCGCCCGGCTTAATGATAATCGTCCGCCACCTACCGGTCTTTTGCCGCTGCCGGTTCAGCCAAGCGCAGCGCGGCTTTAATCCTGGTAAACCTCAATCAGCCGAACGGCGTGCCCGGCTTTTTTGCTGCCGCCGACAGTTTCTACTACATTCAGCCGGACAAAACGAGCCAAAGTCCGGTCAAATAAATAAACCTTAGCCAGCCCGTCATTTCTCCTTTCCCAGGCCACCGGCCGCCAATTTTCATGATCAACCGACACCTCGACCGTAAAGACTTTGGCATACTTTTTCTGATCGGTCGTCACGTGAATTCGATTAATCCAGGTTGGCCGTCCCAGGTCAATATAAGGAATCCAAGGGATATCCCGGTCCGCCTGGGTATAGCCGCTTAAACTGCCATTGGTGCAATTGCTGAAGGTGCCGTCCGGGCTGGGCACAATCGCCGCCCGCACCCCCTTGCGGTAAGCCAGATTTTTTCGGACATTGATGGCTTTCAGCTCAATCCGCACTTCCCGGCTTTTGCCGTCCGCTATGACCAGCCCGCTGTCTGCGTCCAGCCGGCCGCCGCTGACAGCAGCCACATTTTCCCGCAGCATGGGCAAGTCAATGAGCCATTTACCTTTGGGGCTATCGCCCGAAAAAAAGATTTGAATATATTTCTGGTCATGCCCTTCCAGCCGAACGCCCATCCGGCGATTATCAGCCAGCGGATAATGATCCAGTTCAATAGCCTTGCCATCGTACAACCATTCCTCCGGGATCCCCCGGCCGACAATCACGTCGCCGTCCGCTTTTTCCGCTAAAACCGACTCCAGCAAAGCTTTAGCGGCGCAGGCCTGCCCCCACATATGCGGGCAGGAACCGTCCCCGCTGACCGGATGCCAGCCGTACCACTTTCCTGCTTCCGCTTCGCCGGCGCTTTCCCACCAGCTGTACGGCCCGGTCATGCCAAAGGAAATCATGGCCTGATAGCAGTAAATCGCTTCCGAGCGGTATTTTTCCGCCCGCAGCCCGGCCGCCGCCAAACCGGCGTTATAAGAGCCAATCGCATCGCTGTACGTGCCGCCGCCAAACGAATGCGGAAACAGTCCGGCTTCCCGCCCGCGGGCAAAGCCATAATCATAAGTCGCGTCAATCAGGGAAATCATGGCGCTGTCCTGCTCCGCTCCGAATAAATAGCCGTCCCAGGCCCAGCGGCCAAATAAAAACATTGATGCCCAATTGGTGTTGCGCGGATTGCGGCATACATTCTGGCTGTTGGCTTCCAGCATCGAACACGGCAAATAATCAAGACCATGGCGGGCAAGCGTTTCCTTCACCGTTTGGTCGCAGGCACTCAGCAGCTTTTGATAAGCGGTTAAGGCCCAGGCCGCTTCTTCCTTATGGCCAAGTGCCGCCGAAATATAGCCAAAGGCGGTCAGTCCCAGCAGCACCGACCAATTATCGACTGTCCAGTAACCAATATTATCAATATCCCAGGTCTGCTTCACAATTCCCTTCGGCCCGGTCAAATCCGCCTCAATTTGCCCGGCGAACTTTTTGATCAGCTCATATTTTTGCTCGACAAACTCCCGATCGCCCGTTTTCAGCAAATACAGCGCAAACGGCCAGGCATACTTCCATTTGGCGTCGTCATACTGAATCTGGGATTCTATCTTATCCAAAAAAACCTTAGCGTCCCGAAAATCGCCCATGGTTAAAAGACTGATCAGGATGCCGATGGCGTCATGGTCAAAAACCTCATCATAACCGTTTTCGCCCACGTTTAAGCGATAGCCATCCTTAACGATATGGGTGTAAATAAAACCGGCTTTATACGCCTCCATCAGCCGGCTGTCCGGCAGTTCCCGAAAAACGGCAATTTCCTGCAAACGGCCGTCCCAATAGTTTTTCATCTGCCGGTAATGCTGCTCCCAGCCGCCCAATGCGGCGATTTCCTCATCCCTTGGCCAATCCTGGCGGCCGCCGAAGCGATCCGCCGCCACCGCGTAATCATAGCAGACGGCCGCGCCGGCCTTGATTTTTTCCTCCGGGGTATTAAGCCGAATCACCGGCCCCACCGGCTCAGGCGTCAGGCAAACCTCTTGCTGGCTTTGATTTTCAATGCTGACTCGGCTGTAAATCACCACAAAATCGCGCTCCTTGATCTTAACCTTATCGCCGAAATTAGCGATTTTCACCCGGCAGCCCTGTTTTTCAAACTCCGTTACCAGACAGGGCAGGTAGCCCTCGCTGTTGTACCAGTCCAAGCGCTCCACGCCTTGGCTGATGGCGAAATCAACCGTTATATTTCTCTGATCCCGGATAAAATATCCGCCTTCCATATAGGCAATGACCCCGTCCTGATCGCCGTCCCAGCCGATAACGGCAGCCTTGCTGGTATCTACTTCTATTTTATTCATATTTTCTCCCATTCTTTGGCGCTACCCCTTAATCGACGAGCCGGCGGCCACCGCTTTTTCAATTTGCTGGCTGAAAATCAAATACAACAGTATCGTCGGAACACTGGAAATCACCAGCGACGCGGCCATTGCTCCCCAATCGGTTGAAAACTGCCCTTGGAACTTAACCAGGCCGATCGGCAATGTATTCAGCTCTTTTTTGCCGATAACCACCAGCGCGATCAGGAACTCATTCCAGGAAAAAAGCATGGTAAAGAGCGCGCAGCTGACAATCGCCGGTTTGACCAGCGGCAAAATGATTTTTAAAAAAATCGTATAAATACTGGCTCCGTCAATAGCCGCCGCTTCTTCCAGCTCCACCGGCAGCTGACGCAAATAGCCGTAAAAAATCGTAATGATAAACGGTGTTTGAAACGCCACATAGGGCAGGATGACCGACAGCAGCGTATCATTGGCCCGCAAATCCCTGACCAAAATAACCAGCGGAATCAGGATGATCTGCGCCGGAATAAACATACCCAAACTGACATAGGTTTTGGCCGCTCCCGACAACTTCCAGTTCATTCGGGCAGTGGCGTAAGCGAACATCAGCGCCAGACAAACGGTAAAAAAGACAGTGGCAATCGCCACCAGTACGCTGTTGCTGAAATAGCGCACCACATCGTACTCAAACCAGGCCTTGACATAATTTTCAAACCGGAGCTGCGCCGGCAAGCCAAAAGGATTGACCGAAAAAATCTCCTCATTATTTTTAAAAGAGTTAAAAGTCATCCACAGCAGCGGATAAACCGATAAAATCGTATACAGCGTCAGTGCCCCGTACAATAACAAAAGATGGAGTTTTCCCGATGTTTTTTTCATAACTCCTTAACTGGTTCCATCCATAAGCAGCGGCGGAACCTTTTCCTTTCTCCCATTTTACTAGGTAATCAGCTAATACGTCAAGCGTTCCCGGGCGATGAACCTGTTAATCAGCAGGGTAAAGAGCAGACATTCCAGCACCAGTGCGATCGCTACCGCGCAGGCATAGCCAAAATTACCGGTGATATAGGCGCTTTTATACATCATATAGCTTAACGTCGAGGTTTGATTGCCCGGTCCGCCGCTCGTCATGATAAAGATATGCTCAAACGCCCGCAGGCCGCCGGATAAAATTAAAATCAAAAGTAATTTATAGGTTTCCGCCAGCATCGGAATCGTCACCTTGATATGGGCTTGAATCGGCCGGGCGCCGTCAGTAATAGCCGCTTCGTAATACTGCTCGGGAATGGCTTTAATGGCGGTATAAATCAGCAGAATCGTATTGCCGATTCCCTGCCAGGCCGCGACAAAAGCCATGGTCAAAATCGCCATGCCGCCGTGCGCCAGCCAGTTTTGCCGATAGGGTACGCCCAGCAGCTCAAACAGCTTATTCAGTAACCCCATATTACTTGGGTCGCTGGCCAAAATGGACAGCCACAGCTTACAGACGATCACAATGGATAAAGTGCTGGGAATAAAAAAGGCCGACCGGAAAAACTTCCTGCCTCTGATTTTTTTAGAAGCTAAAATAAAGGCGATCACCGTCCCCAGTCCGATCTGATAAATGACCGTCACCAGCGGAAAAAGCAGCCCGTTAAGGAGCGACACCCGAAACGTCCTGTCCGCGGTAAACAGCTTAATATAATGCTTTAAGCCGACAAATTCCCCTAAATTAATGCCGTCCCACTCATACAGGCTCTTGATCGCCGTCTGCATGATCGGATAAAAAACCACCACCGTATAAAGCAGCAGCGTCGGCAAGACAAAGAGCGCGATCGCCGCCTTATTGCCCGTAACCTTTTTCACTGTATCCCCCTTTTCCGCATCACCTTGCCGCTCAGGCAAGCAGCTAATTGAGCCTGTAATCCTTACTGTTTCAGCAACTCTAAATGACCGGCCTAAACTGTAATATATTTTTTGCCTTTATATAAGCGGGCCGCCATAAATACGGCAGCCCGCTTTCTGCAACGTTTCCGCTTAGCTTTCCTTATCCGTTTACTGCTTGGATTTTTGGATCACTTCATCAATATCCCTAGCAAAATCCTCGACCGACAAAGAACCGGTCAAAAGCTCCTGCGCCTTATCTTCCATGACCGTCCTTAATTCCTGATTGGTCAGATTCCAGTCAAACGCCGACATACTCTTAAAGTTTTTATTATCCGTTACATACTGCTGCATAATCGCTCCCAGTTCGGCTTTGGTGTCGGGCACGCTCTTAAAAATCGAAGCCCCGCCTTCCAAGACCACAAAGGCTTCATTCAGCTTTTGACTTAACTGAATTGCAAACTCCGCCGCGATTTCTTTGTGCTGACTGTAAGCCGGCACGGAAAATCCGCCCTGACTGTAACCGCCGCTCATATTCCAGCGGCATGCCTCTTCTTTCCCAGCGTCAGCCAAAGGATAATAAATCAGCGCCAAATTATCGCCCATTTTTTCTTCCAGTCCGTTCAGTGCCCAGGTGCCGGTCATAAACATAGCGGCTTTGCCGGAAGTAAACAGCGCCTCCGCCTGATCGTAGGTGGTGTTGAACACATCCTGCGACAGCATGCCGGCTTTCACCAGTTCAACCAATTTATTGGCTGCTTTGATATAAGGTTCTTCGGAGGCCAGCGCTTCACCCTTATCCAGCGCGGCGATCCCGGCAGCCGTTTCCCTGGTTGCTAAGATATCATATAAATGCAGGCACCAAGCCTTTTCTTTGCCAAATAAAGCATACGGCAAAATGTCCTTTTCCCGGAAGGCTTTTACCGCCGCCATAAATTCATCGTAATTTTCCGGTATTTTAACGCCATTAGCCGCAAACACTTCTTTATTAGCATAGAAAGAATTAATCCACGGCGACTGCCACGGTACGGCGTAAATATGGCCGTCCGGCATATACAGAGCGGATTTATAGGATTCCACCATATTATCCTCAATCCCGGCCGCCTTGACATAATCATCCAGCGGCAGCAGCGCGCCGGACTTATTAAACAGTTCAATCCCAACCCCGTCGGATTTAAAGACATCCGGCAAATTACCGGAAGCGGCATAGGTCATCAGCTTCTGGCCGTCGTCCTGCGGCGCCGGCTCAATCTCAACCGTTACGTTCGGCATGATTTCTTTCATTTTCTCCAAAGCATAGTCCAAGGTTCGAATTTCCTGATCGGCTGAGTAATTGGCAAACAGCGTCAGGGTAACTTTTTCCTCTGCCTGCGGCCGATCCGCCGTCGCGTCCGGCTTAGCCGGTTCCTTTTCTTTTTCTGTCTGCGCCGGAGTTTCGTTTTTCGGTGTTTCCGCCGGTTTCGCCGGCGTGCCGCACGAAGTCAAAAGCAGTACCAAAGCACACAGCCACGCTCCCATTCTAAATGTTCGATTCATAAATTTCCCTCCTTGCCGTAAATCATCTGTTTTACAACGGTTTCTCCCCTCTCCATGCCAGCCGAACGGTCTTCCCGATCTGTTCAGCGGCCGCAGAATTTCAAAATGCCGTTGAAATTGCCGTATGGCACTTTTATCCGCCGCCAGGCATTTCACATGGAAAGAGCATCTTGCCTCAATGTTCCGATCATCTTTTTCGGCTCTGTCCAGCCAGAGAGAGACGGCATGGATTCCGCTGCCGACAATCCGCTTCACAATCCGTCTCCTTTGCCGTCATACGGCGAACCTAAAAGACAATTCTGTTGAACCTTAGGAAGTTAAATTTATTATAGTAAAAAACTTAGAATTAGGGAATGTAGATTTCGTGACGACTCAGAAAAAAACGTGACATTTTCGGCTCATCACCCCCCTGCTTTGGCAGGGGGTTATCTATTTGTATGATTACGCAACAATCAGCCCATCTCATGATATTCACTCGGTGATTTGCCAAAATATTTTTTAAACACTTTGCTGAAATAGCTGCTGTCATTAAAGCCGACCATTTCTGAAATATCACTCAGCTTATAATTTTGAGCCAGCAGTTCTTTGGCTTTTTCCATTCGCACCTGGGTCAGAAAATCGGTAATGGTCATATTAAATTCTTTTTTGAAAGCCCGGCGCAAATAGCTGGAATCCACATAAAACCCGGCGGCAATTTGCTCGACCATCAAATCGGAGTGCGTATAATGCTCTTCAATATATTTTTTTACACCATAGGCCATCTTGCGGGAACGGGAATATTTATGCTGGTCAAAAAAGGCGATCGTCCGGCGGTAAATCTCGCGGATGTCCTGAAAGGCTTCTTCAATTGATGTTTTTTTTCGGACATCAATATAACCGCCGATGTCTTCGCCCAAAACCTGCTCAATATTTTTACCGTTTTCGGTAATATGGGAAAAGCAAATTGACAACAGACCGATAAAGATCACATAAACATAGTCGATTTGCAGCCGCTGCTCAAAGATAAAGGCATAGACCTGATCCAAAATCCGGTTAATGCCGTCCATGTCGTAAACCCGCAAGTCGGCTTCAATTTTTTTATTCCATTCTCCGGCGTAAAAGCCGATGTTTTGATACTCCCGCGACAATTCGCCATAGGGCATGACCTTGCCGCTGCCATATAAGAGCTTGCTTTGCAGTACCGCCACCGCCTGTCGGTAAGAGCTTTTGATCCACTCCAAACCGGCTCCCGGCTCGCCGATGCCGATAGATACCGAAAAGCCCAGATATTTCCTGACGTTTTGCGCAAAAGCCGTATACGCTCCCGCAACCAGCGCCGGATCGATATCCGGACGCGCCAGTTCCAAAATCGAAACAATCCTGTCTTCCGCCCCCAAAAAGACAAAATGATTCTCCCCCAGTTCGATGGACTCTTCCAAAATATTAAGCACCGCGTTTTTCCACAGCCGGATCTCGTTGTTTTCCTTAAACTTATCATACAGGGCATCAATCTCCACGCAGCTGACCTGAAAAAGTTCCGTCTTAACCGCCAAACCAAAGCGGCTCAGCTGCTGCCGGACTTCGCCTTCGTTTAAAGGATATTCGGCATTGACCAGCGAACGGAAAAAAAACTCGCGCAGCAATTTCCGATCTTTTTGCTGAATACTTTTTTCTTCTTTCATGAGCTGCAAGCGGCTTTTTTGCTTGAGCAGCGTCCGAATCAGCTCGTCCCGGCTAAACGGCTTTAAAATAAAATCGCTCACCCCGATCCCAACTGCCCGGCGGGCGTACTCAAATTCGCTGTAGCCGGTGACCAGCACGATAATCACGTCCTCATATCGCCGGCGGATGGCTTCCGCCGCCGACAGTCCGTCCATGACCGGCATATTGATATCAGCGAAAATAAGATCCGGCGCTTTGGCCGCAACCAAAGCCACCAATTCCTGCCCGTCTTTCGCCTCGCCGGCCAGCCGAAAGCCATAGTCCTCCCAGCAGATCACCGTCTTTAAATATTCCCGGAAGATGCTTTCATCATCCGCGATGTAGACATTAAACATTTTCATCCCTCATTCGTCAGTAAATCGAAAAATCCTCCCGCTTTCCGGTTAAACCCTGTATAGGATTTAGGGGCCAGACCGCCTATTTTATCCCTGCCTGCCCACCTTTTTCTGGCGGTATCTTCTCATGTACTCAATAGTCTTATGCAATGTTTCACCGGTAAAAATCCGATCCAGGTTGCCGGCGAAATCAAGTCCATAACGCTGCTGCAAAGACATAAGCGCGTCCTTGATGATCTCCTGCTCTGATTTTTCATCGGCAAATAAATCTTCAAGCCGCAGCTGCTTATTCTGCTCCCCGGTCAAACGATGGATGCCCACGCCGATCAGCCTGACCGGATTATGCTTGATTTGTTCCAGTAATTCGGCCGACCGCTTATAAATTTCCCCGGCCAAGCGCGTCGTTTCTATGGCTTTGGAACGGGTGATGGTTTTCCTGTCGGCATAAGTAATCTTCAGCGTAACGCTTTCGCCGTAAAGGCCTGTCTTTTGCGCCCGCCGCTCCACGCTGATCGCCAACAGCGCCAGCGTATCCCGCAAAAAATCATAATCGCTTACATCCTCTTGAAAGGTAAATTCCCGGCTGATGGATTTGGCGTCTTCCGGTTTATACGGCACCACCCGGCGGTCATCAATCCCCAAAGCCAATTGCGTCAGCAGACGGCCCTGTTTGCCCAACAGGCGCATGACTTCCTCCCGCTTCTGCTGGATATGGCGGATCGTATAGATCCCTGCTCTGTTCAGCTTTTCCGCTGTTTTCGCACCGACCGTATACAGAACGCGCACATCCCGGTCGATGATCAGGTTCACCAAATCCTCTGCCGCGGGGATTTCAAAGTAACCATCGGGTTTCTTTTCCTCGCTGGCCGTTTTGGCCGCCGCCTTGGAATATGCCACGCCAATCGAGCATGTCAATCCCAACTCGACAATGGTTCGGCTTTTTATTGCTTTGGCAAATGCACAGGCTCGTTCCCAGCTGCCTGCGGTTTTGGTAACGTCAAGATACGCCTCATCCAAGGCGATGTATTCGGACGCTTCAGCGTATGCATTCCAGATTGAATGCAGCTGCGCCGAAACGGCCCTATATTTATCAAAGTTCGGATGCATATAAATTCCGTTTGGGCAAAGCCGATGCGCTTCTTTAATATTCATGGCCGAACGAACTCCATACTTGCGCGCCTCATAGCTGCATGTCGCCACTACACCGCGCTCATGCGGCAGCGCTCCTATAATCAAGGGTCTTTCCCGCAGTGCCGGGTTATCGCGCATTTCAACAGCGGCATAGAAAGCGTCCATATCGACATGTATAATAATCTGATTCGTTTTCTCCGCCTCCCTGCCAGTCAATTCTTGTGTTCAAGCGCTTAAACCCATTATAGTGAAAACCGCCAAGTCTGTCAATCAACGGGGACTACGAGCACACGCATGAACATCCAAAATGCACCGTAAATCCTTCTATGGTATCGCTTTTACCGTTCGCAAAACGCATGATTTTAACCACCAAAAGGACAAATTCAAATTTCTGCAATTTTTTTTGCGCAAAATTACATTCAAGCATTTGTCGCGGACGGATGAAGTTATGGCTGTTGTTATTTAGCCGCCATAAAAAGGCTATGAAAAACCATTTTGATTTCTCATAGCCTTGTCTGCCATTTAACTCAACTTTCCCCTGCTTTGGCGCAGCCGGAACTGTCTTTTTTACCTAAGTGATTCCAAAAAGCAAATGCCGTATTTATGACTCACCAAAAGACTTCCTTTTTGGGCCTGACGGCTGCCGCGCAAGCAGAGAAAGCAAAGCCTTTCACCATATATGACTCGGAAAGACTGCCTCTTTTCGCAGGTCAAAATTAAGTTATTATTTCCCGCTTACTGCACCGGATTTTCTCCCTGATTTTCTGCCGGCTCCGGCTTTCCGCCGATAACAGATGCTTTACCGCCTAAAAATCCGGAAATCAAGGCCTTGACATCCAGTCCCATACCCGAGGCAATGCCGTCGGTCACTTGGGTAGTGCCCTCAACAATGTCTTTTAAAAGCTTGGTATTGTTGCCGTCGCCGTACATCGTAATCTTATCCACCTTACTCAGCGGCGCCGCCACGTTCTGGGCAATCTCCGGCAAGGCCTTAACGATCATCTCGATAATAGCCGCCTCGCCGTATTGCTTCATGGCTTCGGCCTTCTCGGCAATACCCTTAGCTTCCGCCAAAAGCTTAGCTTCGATCGCTTCCGCCTCGGCTAAACCAACCGCTCTGACACCGGCTGCTTCCTGTTCTCTCTGGAAACGGAACGCATCGGCCTTGGCTTTTTCCGCTTCGGCATGCCTTTGCTCATCGTACAGTCTGGCTTCGGCGTCTTTTTTCCGCTTAAACAGCAGCGCCTCGGCCTGCTGCTCCTCCCGGTAGCGCTCGGCGTCGGCCTGCGCCCGGATCTCGGCGTCTAACTTTTGCTTTTTAACCTCAACCTCCTGCCGGCGCAGCTCCGATTCCCGCTCGGTTCTGGCAATCTGCGCATCCACGGTAACGGTTTCAATGATTTTTTGCTGTTCCTGTTCCTGCACTTTATAGGCAGCGTCAGCTTCAGCTTTTTTAATATCGGCTAAAATTTTCAGCTCCGACTTTTTAATATCCAGCTCATTGTTGCGCTTGGCAATTTCGGCTTCGGCCGATACTCTAGCTTCATTTGACTTGCTGTTAGCCTCGGCCTGCGCGATCTGAACATCTCTTTCCGCCTGCGCTTTGGCAATGGCGGCGTTGCGCTTAATCAGCGCCGTGTTGTCCGCACCCAAATCTTTAATCAAGCCGTTTTCATCGGTGACGTTTTGAATGTTGCAGGACAAGATTTCAATGCCCAGCTTTTCCATATCCTTAGACGCCTTGAGCATAACCTGATCGGAAAAGCTGTCCCGGTCGGTGTTAATGCCCTTGAGCGACAAGGTACCGATGATTTCTCTCATATTGCCCTGCAAGCTGTCCTGCAAATCACTGGCGATGTCCTTGGGATTTTTATTTAAAAAGTTCTTAGCCGCCAGCTGCAACCCCTCTGGATTGTTATAAATCCTGACCTTAGCCACGGCGTCAACGTTGACGTTAATAAAATCATTGGTCGGCACGCTCTGCTCGGTTTTGATGTCAACGGTAATCTGCCCCAAATACAGGCGATCCAGCCTTTCAAAAAACGGCACCTTAATCCCTGCCCGGCCAATTAAAATCCGGCCTTTTTTGCCCAGACCAGAAATAATAAACGCTCTGTCCGGCGGCGCTTTGACATATCCCAGCACTAACACAAGGATGCCAAGCACTACTAAAAGGATAATCGGCATACCCTTTAACACAACGTTCTGAAGCAGTAACGGCATGCTTTGTAAAATTCCATTCATTTTTTTGCTCCTTTCTTGCTGCTGCTTGGTTGCAGTTCGACCCCCTGCTCCGCTGCTTAACGCATTAAGGCAAAGCAGTTAGTCAAGTTTTTAACTCAATTAAATTATACACCCCATGCTGGTTCCTGTCCAGAATTATCGGCTTTTCTCATGCTTTTGTAATGTATTTTTAATCTCCGTTATGCACCCCATCCCCGCTGCTTTCATACGCCAGCCGCGGACTGCCGTCCGCCACATAAATGATGCCGCAAAAAACAAAACCATGCTTTGTCAGCAAATGCTGCATAATATGGTTATCGCGATGCGTATCCGCCCGCAAATGCCTGCACTTTTCCCGGCAAAAGGCCAGACAGTCGGTAAAAACACCGGAGACGCCGGCCCTCCCGGCCAGCCGGTGAATCGTTCCGTAAGCCGATAAATCCCGCCAGCTGCCATCAATTTGCTGATAGGTCGGATCCTCCCCCAAAAGGAAGGCAAACACTCCGTACAGGCCGCTTTCCCGCTCCATAACATACAGTCGCCGCTGCTGAATATCTTCCTTTAAAAGGGCTTCCGGCGGATAGCCGCCGCTCCACTGCGTGGGATTGCCGGCGGCCGCCATGCTATCCCGCGCCTGCGCGTAAAGATTCATAACCGCCGGCAAATCCTCCGCCCGCGCCAGCCGTACTTTTCCCTGTTCCGCCGAGCGCGTTCCGCTTGGCTTAAAAAAATGATCAGACATATTTCCTCCTTACTAAAAAAGGAATGGCTTGTTCCCATTCCTCAATATTCTTATGTGAATACGTCCCTTTTATCCGGCTGTCACCGTCCAGCTCCATTGTCCGCAAATCGCCTCTGATAAAGCTTTTGCGTCAATCCCAAGCCTTGCCGCTCTGCCATTTTGCGGCCAGCCGGCGAAAGAGGATGCACCCCCTCGCCCGCAGCCAAATTCCCAGCCATCTGTCGGCATGAAAACCCGTTCCTTATTCTTCAACCACCCGAATATAAGCAGAATTCGGCTGGCAAATATAAACCTTGCCGTCAATATAGCTGATTCCGGCTTTTTCCGAATACGAATAACTAACTTCATAGGCCGCGCCGGTGAGTTTCTCCTCATCCTCCTGATCGGCTTGCCCTGACAGACTGACGGTATCGGTAATCACGCCATTATCTATCATAATCTTACGCAGCATATGATAATCCCAAACATACAGATTTTTGCCATCGGTGGTCAATGCCAGCGGCTGATAAAACTTCGGTGTCGCCCCGTCCACAAAGTCCTTTTCAAACTTAGCGCCGGCGAAGTACTCCAGCTTCTCGGCCGCCTGTTCGTTGTACCGGTAAATCATATTATTCTTCGGCTGCGCCAAATAAATCGCGCCGTCATCGGTTTGGCTAATCGCTGTCATTTCGTCCTGCCCTTCCAGCAAAACGCTGATTTCTTCGGTTTGATAATCATAGAAGCAAACATTCGTTTTGCCTTCAATATAATCGGTCAGCAGAAAGTAAATTCCTTTTTCCGCCGGCAAAAAGTCGCTGATCTCCTGAAACGCCGCCGGTAAGGAAAAAGCTTCCGTCAGCTCCTGCGCCTGCGGGTCTAAGCGGAAAACCGCCAGCCAAATCTCATCGCCGTCCTGCCACGGTTTAACGGACAGATATAAGCCATCCTGACCGGCTTTGACCACATCCGGGGTTAAAACATCCAAATCATAGGTGCTGACCTGATCGTCCTTAATCTCCCGCAAATCGCCGTCGACAACGTACTTATCGCCCTTCCAGTCCGCTAAGCTGCGCGGCTCGAAAAAAGCGGCCGCCGCCAGTTTTCCATCCACGCTGTCCCTGTCACCCGTTCCAGCATAAACATCCGTCCGGGCGGTCTTGCTGTATTTCAGCGAGATATCCACACCCAAAACTCCGGCTTCAACCGTGATCGGGATCGTAAGCTTCTTATTATAATAACTTCCTTCTAAAATGGTTTGACCGGCATTTTTCGCTAAGATCACGCCGTTTTCCAAAACCGCTATATTCGGATCCTGTGACTGCCAGTTCAGCCATTTATCCGCTAAAATTCTCTCCTTGCCGTCGGCATAGCGCTGCAAAACCGAAACCGGCATTTCCTTTTGCTCGGATAAAATATAATCCATTTGCGGCAAAATCAATTCTGAATTACTTTCCCGATACTGCATATAGCCGTACCAGCCAAGGCTGGCGATACCGACCAGCACCAGCGGAATGGACAGCCGCCGCATCAGGCGGTTACGCGCCCGGCGCTGCAAGGCTTCAATCTTTTGCTTTTGCAGCTGGATCAAACGCTGATTCAGCACCTTGACATCGCTGAAGCGCATTTCCTTGTTTTCCGCCATACATTGATTCAAAATGGCAGCAAAATCCTTACTGATCGTACTTTCCTTAAAAATATAAGCAATCGTTACGCCTAAGCTGAAAATATCGGTTCGTTCGTCAATATCATTGCGAAAAGCCTTTTGCTCGGGTGAAGCAAAGCTGGGCGTATACCCTCTGATTTCATAGGTCTTGGCTTTTTCACCGTCTTTTAAAGAAGCAATTCCAAAGTCAATTAAAATCGCTTTGAAGTCTTCGGTAATAATGATATTCTGCGGCTTAATATCCATGTGAATAATCGATTGCCGATGAATATAATTCAAAGCCTCCGTCAGCTGAATCATAAAGCTGATGGCTAAGTCCTCATTTAAGTCCTGCTTATGCGCCTCGGCAAACTTATGGAGCGGCGAACCCTCAACAAAGCTTTCCACAATATATCGGTCATCGCCGTCAGTGAAAACATCGGCAATCTTGGGCAGGGAAATATGGTTTAGCTTGACTAAAATGTCTTTTTCATTCAAGCCGCCCTGAAAGTGCTTCATCGCCCACATATTGCCCAGTTCGATATTAGTACAAACATAAACGCTGCCCTGCGCGCCTTCGCCTAAGACCTTTTCCACCCGGTAGCGCTCGTTAACGACTGCACCGGCCTGCAAAGCCTGATACTTTTTCCGCCCGGAAGCGGTTTTGCTGCCGCCCAGTGCGGACGGCTCTCCGCTTTGAATTACTGTTTGTGTCCGCTCCAAATCCATCGCTACCGTTTCGGCCAGCGACTCCGCCGACTGCTCCGGCCCAGTGTAAACCGTTTGTGTTTCATCTAAGCTTGGCTGCGGCCTGTCCGGCAGCTTGGCAGTTTCGGCCGGCTTATCCTTTTTTCGGCCGGAAAACAGCCCAATCAGCGCTAAAATAATCGCCACACCAACAAAGCTAATACCAATAATTAAATACTCCTGATACATTTTTCTCTCCCTTCCCTTGAGGCTGACCGCCTCGTTTCTCTGTTTTGTGTAATAACTCTCCTATTTCTATATGTCCTTACACCCCGATTATATCATAAAAGGTACTCCGGTAAAAGTTTGTTTTTCTTTTTCGGTTATTCTTTTTTCGCTCTTAGATGCCCCAAAGCTGATTAATTTTGGCACATCGTTAACCTATTTTTCTCTTAATTATTTTTTCTCTGCCAAGTACATTTCTGCAATATATGCAGGCCCATTCCACCAAAGCTTTGAAGATTCATCATAAAGTATCTCTGCTGTTTTTGATGCTATAAAATTGGGAAGTATCGCCATGACATCCTCTCCTGTTTCAAGAGAAATCTCATCCACCGCTAAGGTCACAATTGCATCGATTGCAAATTTTTTCTGCTCTTCCATAACTGTTTCTATCTTATCCATATCTTCTCACTTTCCACGAATGAAATACACTCAAAAGCCTCATTCGTTCTGAAACAGTACTGATCCTTTAACCTTTCCGGAATCAGCTGGTTTATGCAGGCTTTATCTGCCAACTCACTTCCCATCGCTCCGTAACCACCAACCAAATAAGTTGTAATTGTAATATTGGTTCTATCATTTGCTATTTTCCCTGCCACAATATCGTAGTCCTTCATGCTATCAACAATTGCTGAAAATGTATTCTTTTTTCTATGACCGACAACGCAGTGCAGCCAATCCGCATCCGCATTTTCATATGTAAACTTGGATATATCTTTCTTTTCATAATATTTAAATACCGATACATATCCAAATCTTTGGTTTTCCGGAATCAAACCTTGTGCTATTGCTTTTTTAATCGATGGCCGGATAAAGTTCTCTGCCTGCTTCTTAGTAGTTAGGTAAAATCCTTTCCCAAAATCCTTCTTTTCAGCACACTTGGCTAAATCAGGCGTATCCACTACCATGTAGCTTCCGTGATAGAGCAACATACCATCACTTAAGTTCT
>CAUVDV010000015.1:0-24085 GCA_963550755.1 uncultured Lachnospiraceae bacterium | reverse complement strand
TTCGAGCGGTTGCCGAAAATCTTAACTTAGATGTTCAATGGATCGGAGAAACTAAGACTGTTAAATTAACCCAAAAATCCAATACCCCATCAACTGTTGTTAATGAAACTACAGTTATAAATAACAACACAACCATTCAAAACGGAAAAATCAAAGGAAACAAAAAGAGTAAGATTTATCACATGCCTGCTGACGCAAGTTATAACCAAATTTCAGAAAAAAATATAGTTTACTTTGATACCGAAGAAGATGCAATCAAAGCTGGTTACCGCAGAGCAGAAAATTAATTGACCGATTTGCCCAGACCGGCAAAAAGGTCAACAGAAACTAAAGTAAAGAACTCAAAAACTAAAATAAAGAACTTAAAAACTAAAATGAAAATGCCGTGCTGGTGCGCCAACACCTATGCACGGCCTAGAAACCGATATACCGCAAATATATAAGTTCCTGTTTGTATTATAGCACACTTTCAGGGACTTGGAAAGGGGCTATTTTTTTATGGAAATAATCAGAGCGGCGCTTTATATCAGAGTATCAACCGAGGAACAAGTCCGGGACGGCTATTCATTGGACGCGCAAAAAGCGCATTTAATAGAGTATGCCAAAAAGAACGGCTACGTTATTGCTGACCTTTATGCCGACGAGGGGATCAGCGCCAGAAAAACCTATAAAAAGCGTAAAGAGTTTATGCGCCTGCTTTCGGATGTAGAAGCAGGAAAAATCGACCTGATCTTATTTATCAAGTTAGACCGCTGGTTTCGTTCCGTGGCCGATTATTATAAGGTTCAGGAAGTTCTGGACGCTCACGGTGTAGGCTGGCGGGCGACCACGGAGCAATACGACACTACCACCGCCAGCGGGCGACTATATATCAATATCCGGCTTGCCGTGGCACAAGATGAAGCGGACCGGACCAGTGAACGAATTAAGTTTGTCTTTGACCGGAAAGTAGCCGAAAGCCAAGTGATTGGCGGTGCTTTGCCAATGGGCTACCGACGGGAGAATGGCAGATTAGTAATTAACGAGGAAGAGGCCGAAATTGTCCGGCGAGTCTTTGAACTATATATATCACTTAGAAGTCGGCGTGCGACCGCTTTTAAACTCAGCAGGGAGCTTGGCCGCAGGATAACATATCCGGTAATCGAAACCATGCTGAATAGCGAAAAATATATTGGAAAATATCGCGATAACCTCAATTACTGCCCGCCTATCATCGACAAAGCGATTTTTGACGAGGCGCAAGCCATCATCAAAGCCCGGCCGCTTCGCTCTTATTCTGGAAAAGAAAACCACTATTTTTATATTTTTAGTGGCCTTTTAGTATGCCCTCATTGCGGTCGTAGACTATGTGGCCGCACTGTCAGAGATACGTATTATAACAGGGTTTATCACTATTATGGTTGTCGTTATTATTTCGTTGAAAAAAATTGTTATTTTAATAAAACATTGAAAGAAGAAAAAATTGAAGCCTATTTGCTGGAGAATATCGCAAACATAGCCACTCAATACAAGGTAGAATATGAATTAAGCCAGAAGAAAAAGAAAAAGCCCTCTACCAGCAAAAAGACAGTCGAGGGCAAATTGGCAAAGCTTAGGGAACTATATATAAATGATTTGATAAATATTGCTGATTACAAGCGCGAATATGATTTGTTGAATAATGAACTTAAAAATCTTGACCTCAACGACGATAACAGCGAAAAAGATTTCAGCAATTTGGACATGCTTTGGAACTCTGACTTTGAAAGCATGTATCATGCCTTGGACAATCTCGCCAAGCGGACCCTATGGCATACTATCATTGAAAAAATCATCCTGCGGGACGATGGCGGATTTGATATTTTTTTTAAGTAATCTTTTGCACTTGTTTAGTATTAACTATTAATTCTCTGGCTACAAATAATCCGCTGGCCGCCGCCTGCGAGAGCGAATGCGTCACGCCGGAGGTATCGCCCAAAACATAGAGTCCTTTCACATTGGTTTCCAAATGCTCATCAACCGCCACTCGGCAATTATAAAACTTGACCTCCACCCCATAAAGCAAGGTGTCCTCATTGGCCGTACCGGGAGCGATCTTATCCAGGGCGTAAATCATGTCAATAATCCCGTCCAGCTGTCTTTTCGGAATGACCAGGCTCAAATCGCCGGGCGTTGCATCTAAAGTCGGTCTGGTAAAGCACTGCCGCATCCGGTGTTCATTGCTCCGCCGCCCTCGCTCCAGATCGCCAAAGCGCTGAACCAGCACCCCGCCACCCAGCATATTACTGAGCCGGGCAATTGACGCGCCATACTCATTGCTGTCTTTAAAGGGCTTGGTAAAATGATTGGACATGAGCAGCGCAAAGTTTGTATTTTCCGTATGTTTGGCCGGGTCGGCATAGCTGTGACCGTTAACTGTTAAAATATCGCCGTAATTTTCCGTCACGACTTCCCCATGCGGGTTCATGCAAAAAGTTCTGACCTGATCATTGTATTTCGAGGTTTTATAAACAATCTTGCTCTCATAGACTTCATCGGTAATATCCTTAAAAATCAAGGCCGGCAGCTCTACCCGAACGCCGATGTCCACTCGGTTATTTTCCGTGGGAATACCGAAGCTTTCACACAGACGGTTAACCCAGCGTGAGCCGACCCGACCGGTCGCAACGATCACCTTGGCTGCCGTAAAGGTTTCCCGTTCGGTCACCACCTCAAAGTAATCGTCTTTTTTCTTTACGTCCAGCGCCGGTGTTTCAAACCGAATCTCAATCTTATCCTCAATCGCCCGGTACATATTGCCGGCAATGACTAAATTGCGGTCCGTCCCCAAGTGCCGCACCTGCGCGTCCAGCAAATGCAGGTCATGACGCAGGGCTCTGGCCTTTAAATCGCCGGTTGAGGTCGAATAAAGCTTCGCCTCCGCGCCGCCCATCTTCATATTAATTGCATCCACTTCCCACATCAGCTCCATTGCCTTGCTTACGCCAATATAGCTGTGCAGGTCGCCGCCAAAGCTGGTGGTAATATTGTACTTGCCGTCAGAAAAGCTGCCCGCGCCAAAAAAGCCTTCCATCACATTATAGCGGCTGCCCCAGATTTTATCTCCCTTGGTTTTGCCTTCCCTGGCGGCAATTCGGTCAGCCAGGGACAGCCCCTTCTCGATCATCAAAACTTTAAACGGCTTTGCGCTTCGGGCAAATTCATAAGCTGCAAACACACCGGCCGCTCCCGCGCCAATAATAATAACATCATACATCTTAATTCTCCCCTTTGGCCAGTCTGCGCCATCCGGCCGCCCGTTCGCAGGCCTTCCCTTCTCTATGCAGTATAACGAAAAAAAAAGGCCTTGTCAAATTACTTCCTCTGCTGGCATCTCCGGCCCAACTAAAAACCTCTTTTGGGCAGGCCGCCAGTCAGAAAGCAAAACCTTCCGCCGCGAAGATGGAGCTCACTCGGTAATCACCAGCGCCTGCCGGCCAAAAGCTTCATAGCCGGCTTCAAAGCTGGCCTTTGGGCTTTTTCCCACCCGCCCGGTCAAAGGATCGGCATAATAAATAAAAGCGCCGTCAAACCCAACCACCACTACGCTGTGTTCCCGGTAAGTGATCTCCATATAGCCGTTTTCCGTTTGCCACGAAATTTTAAGCGCATCCGGCACCGCCGCCATATTGGAGCTGATGATTTGCACCGGCTGGCCGTGGCTGACAAAGGTTAATATTTGAGTAAGCGAGGCGCCGGTAATATTTTGCGCCCGGCTTCCCAAATAACGGCGGGCCAGCACCGAAATCGGCTCAATATAAACCCCCAGCCCGGCCGCCTTAGCGTCATGAATCGAGCCGGCAAAGGCTTCTTTCATATCAACCTGATACGCAGCCGCGGGCTGAAAAGAGCGGCCGTATTCCAGCAGTTCATCCGCCAGGGCAAAGCGGTCCGGCATTTCCGGATCATAAAACTTAAGAAGCATTGACAGCGCCGTCACTTCACAGCCCCGTGGCAGTTCAGGGAGCTGAGAAACTGTGGAAAATCCGTTGATCCAGGCGCTGTCGGTCATCCAGGCACTGTCATATAATTTTTTCGGATTTTTTTTCCCATTCTTATAATAAATCTGATAGGTCGACGCAGGCGAAGCTTGCTGCAAAGCATCCCGCAGATCCTCGGCAAAAATTCGGTCCGCCTCAGCCTGGACAAAATAGCCGCTGTCGGCCAAAGCATCACGCCAATCTAGCACTGCGATCCTGCCCCTGCCCACTTCCGCTTTCTGAGCCGTCCCCGCGACCAAGCGCAGCGGCCAGCCATAAAAATCGGCCGCCTGCCCCGGCAGCGTCCCCGTTTCCACCGTCGGCTTGACCGCGCCGCTCTCCGATTTCTGAAGCAATCCGCTAAAATCAAAGCTTTGTTCTCCCGTTCGGACGTAATCAACCCGCACCTCGCCCGGCCGTGCCGCGCTGACCGTTCTTTTTCGCAGCACCGGCAAAAAGCCCCTATCATCGCCGGTAAACTCCGGCAGGCCAAAATAACTCCCGGCCTGCGCCTGTAAGCCGGCCAGTTCCTTGCCCTCCGACGAATAGAGCGTTACCCGCCGCAGCGGATAAACCAGCCGCCGGTCAAGATATTCCAAGGTATCGGCAACTTGATATTCGCCGACATAAATTCCTTTTTGGCCAGTGCCCAATATTTTCAAGTTTCGGTCTTCCTGATAAATGCTGTAAATAGCCTGCTGCCGCAAATTACTCCATAGCACCGCCTGATTCTTTTTGTCCTCCTGCGCCTGCCAATAAATCAAAGCCCGCTGCCGGTCAAAATAACTATGGGCCAGTACTTGCCGCTTGCTGAACGCCCGCTCCGGTAAGTTTAAAACAAAATATCCGCCCGGCCGCAGCCAATAAACCTCCGCTCTTTTCTCATCGGTAAAAATCTGCTCCCCCGCATAAGCCGATAGTTCCGCGTCCGGCACTTCGGCAAAAGCAATGGTTTGCAGCGTCCGGCCGTTCCACTCAAAAAAGGCAATGCCCCGGCGATTGCCTAAATCGGGCAAATCTTCGGCAAAAGTGCCGTAGCCCAAAAAATAGTATTTCTGATCCCGCCAGCCAATATGCCGGAATCGGAGCGGACTAAACTCGTCCGTCAGGTAATCGTCATTAATCGCATCGCGTCGATAGAGCGTATAAACCGTCTGGCCATCACCGGCATATACCTCGCCGTCTTCAATCTGCACAAACCGGCCGTCAGCCTCGTGCCACTCGCCGCCGGCAGAAAGGATCACGCTTTTTCTGATTTTATCATAGGCGCCTCTTTTCCGGTTCAGCAGCCTTTCCTCTAACTGGAGCTCGCCGCTGTCGGCGGTAAAAGTATAAAAATGATCCTGATATTCCAGTCCTTCCGCCCGGCGGATAGCCGCCATCGCTTTCGCCCTGCCCTTGATCCGGCCGTCCGGCGTCGCTTCCTCGACCTGAACCGCCACTTCGCCCATTAAGATTTCCGGATCGGGCCGCTGCGCAAGGCTCGCAGCAAGCTCCGCAATCACTCTGCCGTATTCAGTTTTTTCCTGATAAAAAAACGGCAAATCATAAAAGAAATCAGTGCCTGCCGCGGTCATAATCAAGCGCAAAACATATAACTCATTCGTTTTTAAAGCTTCTGGCTGAAAGCTGAGCGCAAAATCATTTTGTTCCCAGATAAGACTCCCGTCACCGGCTTGATACAGTTCCATCCGCCACAAATGATCCTGCCAGTCGCCCTTAGCCCAAAAATGAAAACCGGCCGAGTCACACAGCGCCGCCGCCTTTTGATAGGTGGTCAGCTCGATCTGCGTAGCTGTTCCCGCTATAGGCTGAAAGGCGACTCCCTGTTCCAGCAGCCCTAAATAAGGAAGACTGACCGCTTTCGCGTCTAAGTACCCGGTGCTGACCGTCTGACCGGTAACCGCATGCTTTTCCACCTTCTGCTGCCGGCTGCAGCCCATCAGGCAAAAAAGGCAAAAAAGGCAAAAAAGACCTCTTACCCTCCAAATCCTTTTGCCCTTTCTCATTTTTCCTCCTGTTAAAACCCGCTCATTAGCCGAAATAGAAGATTCCATTGTCAAATCGCGCCCTTGATCCGGCCGCTTTCCCTTTTCCCCGCCGGCCGCCTGATTGATCGGCTTATGTCAGCATTCCGCTTTTCCGGCAGGGGAAAGCCATGGCTTATGCTCGCTGCGCCATATACAGACGATAATAATCGCCTTTTTTATCCAATAGTTCCTGATGGGAACCCATTTCCGCAATCCGCCGATTTTTAATAAAAAAGATTCGGCTGGCCTGCTTGATGGTTGACAAGCGGTGAGCCACAATAAAGGAAGTCCGGCCCTTTAAGAGACTGGCGATTCCCTGCTGGATCAAGCGTTCGGTATGCGTATCAATGCTGGCCGTCGCTTCGTCTAAAATCAGCACGGCGGGCTTGGCAATCATCGTTCGGGCAAAGGCGATCAGCTGCTTTTGTCCGGCGGAAAGCTTAGAGCCCTTATCGTTAATCATGGTTTCATAGCCTTTTTCCAGGCTCATCACAAAGTCATGGAGCTGAACGGCCTTAGCCGCTTCTTCAATTTCCGATTGACTGGCGTCTAACTTGCCGTAGCGGATATTATCGGCAATCGTCCCGGTAAAAAGCACGGTATCTTGTGTCATAATGCCCATTTGCGACCGCAGGCTGGCCAGCGAAACCGGCCGGATATCCTGTCCGTCAATCCGAATGCAGCCGCTTTTAATTTCATAAAACCGCGCCAGGGCATTGATGATCGTCGTCTTGCCCTCACCGGTCGGGCCGACCAGCGCAATGGTTTCGCCCTTTTTCACCGTAAAGGAAACATCATCTAAGACCACCTTTTCGCCGTCATAAGAAAATGTAACATGCTCAAAGGCAATATCGCCCTTTATTTTCGGCATCGGTACCGCGTCCGCCGTCTTTTCCTCCGGCTCGGTGTCTAAAATCTCAAAAACCCGCTCCGCCGCCGCCAAATTGGAAATCAGCTGATTATAAAACTGACTCAAATTGATAATCGGCATCCAAAACATTTGGATATAGCTGATAAACGCAATCATCAAACCAACCGACACCTCGCCGCTGCGGACCAGCGGAATCCCCCAGTAAAAAATCAGAAAAGTACCAATACCCGATGAAATCAGGACAATCGGCCAAAACAAATCGGTTAAGACGACCGCCTGAAAAAAACTGTCTTTCACTTCAATTAACAGGCGCCCAAAGTTTTTAGAGGTTTTTCCCTCGGCGGTGAAGCTTTGCACCACGCTGATACCGGAAAAATCCTCATGCGTAAAAGCGTTCATATTGGAATTTTTTTGCCGATGCAGCTGCCAGCGTTTATGGGCAAAAATCTCCACCACATACATCCCCGCCGCCAATAGCGGCAGCATTGCTACTCCCGCCAGCGCCAGTTTAACATTGAGCGCCAGCATAATGACCAGCACCGCTAAAATATTAACCACTTCCGGCACCAAGGTAACCACCGCATTATTTAAAACTTCCTTCAGCGAATTGACATCGCCGATCACCCGGGCTAAAATCTTGCCGGTCGGCCGTTTATCAAAAAAAGAAAAACCAAGGCTTTGAATATGGGTGTACAGTTCCTGCCGAATCTCCAGCAGTACATGATTGGACACCTTACCCATCACCAGGATCCGAACCTTGATGCAAACCGCCAAAATCAGGTTCAGCCCAACCGCCAAGGCCAAGAGCCGAAGAAGCCCTGCCACATCGTCCCGGGCAATATAACTGTCAATCGCCGTCTTGACCAGCAGCGGGTTAATCATGGTGACCGCGGTGGTAACTGCCATCATCACCAGCACCAGCGCCACTTCTTTTTTATATTTGGCCATGTACGAAAACAAACGCCGGATGGTCACCCCTTTGGCTACCTTCGACACCGTTTCGTCCTGTTTGTAACCGCTTACTTCTTCCACTTGCTCACCCCCCTACTGCACCAAAAATTCCATTTGCTCCTGGTAGATTTCATGGTAGCGGCCCTTTAAGGCAAGCAGCTCCTCATGCCGCCCCCGTTCTAAAATCCGGCCGTTTTCCATCACCAAAATCTCATCGGCTTCCCTGACCGCCGAAATTCGGTGAGCAACAATGATTTTCGTCCTTTGACCATACTCGGCAATGTTGCGCTGAATATTTTTTTCCGTTTCCATGTCCAGCGCCGAGGTCGAATCATCCAGCACCAGCACCGGGCTTTGGCGGGCAAACGCGCGGGCGATGCTGATCCTTTGCTTCTGGCCGCCGGACAAGCCAATCCCCTTTTCGCCAATCACTGTCGCGTAGGACTTTTCCATGCCGCTGATAAATTCATCGGCCATGGCCGCTTTGGCGTAGCGCTCCAGTTCTTTTTGCTCCATCACCTGTTCCTGCCCCAGGCTGATATTTTCGGCAATACTTTCCGAAAACAAAAAAACATTTTGCAGGACAAAAGAAAACTGCCGGCGCAAAAAGGACAGGTCATACTGCGGAAGCGGTACGCCGTCTAAGAAAATCGTGCCGCCGCTGACATCGTAAAACCGGGCTAAAAGCTTGGTGATCAGGCTTTTGCCGGAACCGGTACTGCCCATAATCGCCAGAGTCTTGCCGGGCTTAACCTCAAAGCTGATGTCTTCCAGCAGCGTCATCCCGTCCAGCTCCAAACTGACCTGATCAAAACGCAGTTCGCCCTTAATCGCACCGCTTTTGATCCCATCCGGCCGGTTCTCGATTTTCGACTGATAGGCAAAAATCTGTTCAATCTTACCGGCTGAGGAACCGGCCTGCGCCATCAGCGTGGCAATCCAGCCGGTCATGCGCATCGGCCACATCGCCATCGACGCGTACAGTGAAAACTCAACCAGTACGCCAATGGTCAGCCGCCCGCCGATCACATAAGTTCCGCCGGCCACAATTAAAAAGACCGGCAGCGTATTCATAATAAACTCAATCGGCGGATAAAACTTGGATAATACCTGCGCCTGTTTATAATTTAGGCGGTAATATTCCTGATTGTTTTTTAAAAACTTCTCCACCTCATGCTTTTCCCGGGCAAAGGCCTTGACCATTCGAATCCCGGCAATATCCTCGCCGGCGGTGGTATTCATCGTCGCCGTCTGCTCGCTGATGTCCTCATACACCTTAACATTCGTCCGATTCAGGCTGATTGTCAAATACGCCAGCAGCGGCAGGACCGGCAGAATCATCAGCGTCAGGCCGACATGAATCCTCAGCATCAGCACTACGGCCAGCCCCATCGTTAAAATCATTTCCACCGTTAAAAACAAGCCGAAGGACGCGCCCATCCAAACATTGTCCACGTCCTCTTTGACCCGCGACATCAGCTCGCCGGTATTTTTTTCATCAAAAAAATCATAGGACAAGCCCTGAATATGGTCAAACATTTGCCGGCGAAAGGCTACCGCCAAATTTAAACCGCCCAAATCAAAAAATAATTCCTTAAAATAACCGCTGACCGCCCGGCCCAAGGTGACCAGCAAAATCATCAGACCCAGGCTCTGAAAGCGCTCGGTCTGACCGCCGGTAATAACTTGATCCAAGATCTGCTGCAGCAGCATGGGATTATAAAAATTAAGCGCGGTCGAAACCAAAAGAGAAAGCCCGCCCAACGTATACAGCGGCCACAGCTTTCCCATTTCTTTTATTACTCGTTTCATACTTCCTCCTATGCGGAAATATGCCGACCAGCTTCACGGCAAAGGACTAAATCAGCTTTTTGATCTTAGCCGCCAGTTCTTCTAACTCCTGTTCGGTATATTCCTTGGTTTTCCACGGCAAAGTAAAGCCATCTTCCCGGTACCTGGGAATCAGATGCAAATGAAAATGCCGGATTGTCTGTCCGGCTGCCTCGCCGTTATTTTGTAAAATATTAATTACCTCGCAGCCGGTCGCCTGCCTGAGCGCCTTGGCCATGACCGACGCCAAAGCAAAAAGCTTGCCGGCCGTTTCCCCATCCATTTGATACAGGTCGTCAAAATGCTCCTTGGTTAAAATCAAAACATGCCCATACCCGCTGGGGTAGCGGTCCAAAATCACCTTAAAATCATTGTTTTCAAATATAGTCGCGGAATTGAGTTCCCCTTTGGCAATTTTACAAAATAAACAATCCGACATTTTTTCATCCTCCCTTTCGGCTTGCCGCTCAGGCCGCCCGATCCAGCGCTTGCGGCCTGAACAATATCTCTCCTTTGTCTATACTATCATATTTTCAAGGCCTTGGCAAGGCAAGTCATGCCTTGCTTTCCTTAGTTTTCCTGAAAAAAGCCTTCCAATTTATATAATAGCGTTAATTCTCCTTTGGCGCTGAGTTGGCCGGTCATAAACGCCTTTTGGAAAGACAGCTCGCCCACCAAACAGCGGCGCAGGACTTCATCCTCAGCAAAAATGGTCAAAACCGCTTCCTCTTCGCCGGCATAAGCATAAACCCCTGTTTTTTTAATCAGGACAAAGGTATTTTCCGCCGGCTTATCCTTGACCATCAGCTGCAGGCGGTATTCCTGATCGCTGCCGCCGACGTAATTTTGCAAGATCAGTTCCGCTATGCTTTGTTTGGTCTGTCTGGTCTTTTGCTCCAATTTCGCCGCCAATTTATGCGATAGCGCACGGACATTGGCTTTTTCCTTTTGCGCGCTGTCCGTCTCCGGTGTTTCTGTCGCGGCGTCCGCCGCTGCCGGAGAGGGCAGCCCGATTTGCCCGGCCGCCGCTGACTGCGGCAGCTGATAGCTTTGATTTAAGCCATAGCGGAAAAACTGCTCGGCTTTTTTTTCAATCAATTCCAGCGCTGGCGTATTTTCGCTAAAATCAGCCGTTTCGGCAAAAACGCCAGTAATTTCCAGTCCCGGCCAGCCGCCCAGCAAGCGCCAGGCTTCGGCCAAATAAGCAGCCGCTTCCCGCTCATAGCCATTGCGGCTGAAAACAATCGCCATCAGCGGAATTTCAGCTGCCATGTCCTTTGCCGCCGCATGGCAGCTTTCCAAAAAACGCTGCAAGCGGCTGCCGATGCCGTACCATTCCACCGTTAGGGCAATCACCGCTCCGGCCGCCTGGCTCAGCGCCCGCATCGGCTCCTCATCGCCGGTTTCCGCCAGTTTCCATGTTTCCACGTTCAGCCCCAGCTCGGCAAAAACCTCCGCCGCCCGGCCGCCGGCATAGCTGGCCGCCGTCTCTTCCCGGTCGGCACAAAGGATAACCAGCTTTTTCCCGGCTTTGCGCGCCTGCCGGTCGATCGAAAGCTCCGGCAGCGGCGTCTTATCGGCCGCTTTGTCTGCCGCCGCATTTTTCGGCTCCGCCGGCTGCTTATAGCCGCTTTTATTTCCGGTTTTACCCGGTTCCGGCAAAGCGCTGCTCTTTTCCCGGCTTTCCGCCGGCTCTGCCGCTTCATTGGTTTTGGCGGCGGTAAATTCATTTAAAATCTTGCGCAGGCGCAAAAAATCAAGCCGCTCCAGCTTATCCAACGCCGGCTCCCAGTCCGGCCGAAAAACTTCCGGCATCGGGTACAGACAGTAGCTGTGTCCGGCCAAATCGATCATATAAAGTTGATCTTCCGTCAAGTCGATCTGAAAATCCAGGCGTTTGGTTAAGGTTTTCAGTAAAAAATCGCCAAAGCTGACAATCAGTTTGGGCCGTACCCGACTAATTTCCCGATGCAGCGCTACCGTCAGCTCGACCCGCGTCTCATCCGGCAAAGCATCGGCCGCCGGCAAAGCCGAATTGCCGCGCCACGCCCCGAAAAAAACAGTTTCTGCTTTTTGCTGCAGCGCCTCAAGCAACTGCTTGATCCGGCTGTCCGCCTGCAATCTTTCTATGTCCTCGGCCTCTTCCGTAATCAGCATCACCGCCGCCGGAATCGCCCGCCACGCCGCCTCTGTTTGTTCGGTCTCCGTCCATTCCTTCTGCCATTCGCCATAGGCCTGTATTTCCCTTTTATTCATATCCCCCTCCATCTTTGTCAATTCAGTTCTACTCTTCGTTTCCGGGTAAACGGCACCGCCAGCAAAAGTCCCGTTACAAAGCCGCCCAAATGGGCCGCCAGATCAATCTGCATATCGGCCGCTCCGGCCGCCAAGCCAATGATGAAATAAAGAAAAATCGCGTACGCGTCCAGTCCGCCCGCTCTTTTTTTAGTTAAATAGGTAACCGTTAAAAGCGCTCCCATCAGGGCGTAAATCCCGCCGCTGGCGCCCGCTCCCACTACCTGATAATCCTGCCCCAGCCAATGATACAAAAGGCTTGCCAAATTGCCGGCCACTCCGCCGCCCACATAAATCAGCGCCATTTCCCCGGCCGATATTTGTCTTTCCAACCGGCTGCCAAAAATAAACAGCCCGGCCGTATTCATCAATAGATGCAGCGGCCCGATATGCAAAAATACCGCCGTCAAAAGCCGATACCATTCGCCGCTTAAAACCAGCAGCGGATTCATTGCCCCCATCCGCAGCAGCACCTCCGTCTGCTCCGAACCGCCGGCCGCCTCCTGCCACAGCCAAATTAAGATATTAAGCGCAATCAAAGCATAGGTCAGATAGGGGCGGCGCCTTGGCGGCTGCATCACATAATCTTCCACCGTCTGCGATACCAATACCTCAGGCAAAGTCCTTTCCAGCTCCAAAAATGAGGTCATTTGCCCGCCGGGAATCATCAGCTTTTCCTGCTCTGCATCCAAGTACCAGTAATTTTCAATAATATTGCTTTCCAAGTCCGGCAAAGGCAGATCGCCGCCGGGCTTGCCCAAAATAAGATGCAACTGGAAAATTCGGTCAGCGGCAATCATCCCTTTTCTCATAACTTCCAGCAAGATTTCCCGCCGATCGGCCGCTTCTTCCGCCGTCCGCGCTTCCGGGCTGATCTCCACCAGATACAGGCTGCTTTTACGCAAATCGGCAAAAACCAATTCCGTTTCGGCGCCGGCCGCCAAGCTTAACCTGGTCTTTTTCAGCCCCTGCGCCCGTAGTAATTTTATCACCAAATCAATTGCTTTTTGTTTTTCCATTTTATCGCTTTCTGTTAAAAATCAATGCTGATTACTCAAAAACTAATTATCTATAAAACAAGACTGATTCCGCGTATGCTCAAACACAAAATATTTTATAAATCTATGATTGCTTCATTAAGCAAAAAATCCTCTACTCCAATGTATAAAATGCCGTCATTATCATGTTTAGGAATAATGTGCTTCCTGACAATCACAATCTTTTTAAATGAATCATCTATTTTCTTCAGTGCTGCTGTTTCTTGTTCTCTTTTTTCTGCACTATCCACATTTAAAGCTGATTGAATATAGTACCTTTGATGCCCTTTGTTTATAACAAAATCAACCTCAAGCTGAACCTTTTTCCTGTTTCCGTCTTTCTTAAAATCGTGTTCAAGTACACCGACATCTATATTATATCCTCTGCGCAGCAAGTCGTTATAGATGATATTTTCCATAATATGTGTGTCTTCTACCTGTCTAAAATTTAATCTTGCATTTCTAAGACCGATATCCGCAAAATAATATTTTAGCGGCGTTGAGAAATATCTTGAGCCCTTAACATCATATCGGTTGGCATGATATATAACATAGGCCTCCTCAAAGAAACTAAGATATTTGGAAATTGTATTGGAAGATATCTTGATTTGTTTTTCTGACAAGAATCTTCTTGAAAGTTTAGTTGGATTAGTAAGCGAGCCAATAGCGGAAGATGTGAAGGTCAGATGAGAGCATTTTGGAATTGCTGCCTGTTACATAAATGTCCAAATTGCTATGTTTCATAAGTCCAAGAAGCACATCAACAAAGGTTACATTCTCTTCTTGGCTGTCAATATAGGGATTACTTACAGCCACCGATAACTGAATTTCATCAATGAAAATGTAGTATATTTGATTTCTGTTTTTAGTTTTTTCCTTGATGTACTCGTTCAGTCTGAATGGATTCCTATATTCAAGATTATCTATTTCATCAAGGGCAATTGATATCATTTGATTTTCTTTGACGCCTTTAGATAAGAGATAGTCTTGGTACAAATTAAATAACAGATAGGATTTCCCGCATCTTCTTATCCCTGTAATAATCTTTATCCTGCCATTTTCTCTTTTATCTATAATTTTCTTTAAATAATAATCTCGTTTAATTATCATATAGCTACCTCACAAGAAAAATTCAGGCGGATTTCCGCCTTTTTATTTCGAGTTTATTTTATCATAAATCGGTAAACGAATCAATAATAGTTGTAAAGTTTAGGTGCTACCCCGCTTCGGCAGACGCTTTAACACCTGAGCCGACACTGCGCCGATGGCAAAACCAGTCAGCGCGCCGGCCGCCAGCAGCACCGGCAGATAATAAAAAAGCCTAGTGTTTTCCACAATCAGCGCCGCCGCTGCCAGCTGCCCGATATTATGGCACACCCCGCCCGCAATGCTGACGCCGGTTACCGAAAAAAGATTCCATTTTTTCAGTCCGGCCATGACCGTCAAACTAAGCAGCGCTCCAAATAAGCTATATAAAATCGTCGCTAAGCTCCCAAAAGTAATGCCCACCAAAAACAGGCGCAGCAGGGAAATAGCCAGTGCCGGAAAAAAGCCCCACAAATAAAGCGGCACTACAATTGCCAGGTTGGCCAGTCCCAGTTTGATCCCCGGGAAAGGAAGCGGAATCGGCAGTAAAAATTCAAGATAACTAAAAATCATGGCCAGCGCCGTAAACAGCGCCATACGCGTAAATCTTTGCTTAGTCTGCAACCATATCCACCCCTTTTTCTTCCGCTCGAATCACTTCAATCACCAACCGGTGCGGCAGGCAGACAATGGTTTCCTGATCGCGGCTGACCGGCCGGTGCCGGACGCAAATTTGATCCGGGCAATCCGCCTCTGCCACATAAACCTGACCGCCTTTGATATAGATTTTATTCCGCCCCCATTCATTATCGAGCAAAATTTCCTGATCATGCGCCAGCCGGTAGCTGCCAAGTACTTTTCCGTCCTGCCGGATCACCACCCGATCAGCAGCCGGCCGCAGCTGCAAGAGCAACATTCCTATCCCCGCCAGCCCCAAAAGCGCCAGCAGCAATAAAATATCTTTTTTCCTAATCCTCATGTTTGGCTTCCTGTTTTCCTATTCGCCCGCATAATTTTTTCCGCGCCGGTTTTTAATCGGCATAAAGCCAGAAAAGATTATGCGTAAAAATCCCTTTTTGCCGCCGGCTAAAAGCCGCGCTTCAAAGCGCTCCTGTTGCGGCAATGGCTTTTTCATTTTTAAACAAAAAAATAATACAGTTCCGGCAAGCCATTCGTCATTCGTTAAACCGCATAAACTACCCTTGATAAAAATAGATTTCGGCACACGGCGAATGGGCGCTAAACAACTTAGATACCTACACTTGACCGGTCATTTGAAAGCAAGCTTTCCAGACCATTGCGCATAAATATCCGCTCGCCTGAACTGTAAATAAAATAAGAGCTTACGGCTTAACGGCCGTAGATTGTAAGTAATAGTTCTTTCATTTCATTCATCGCTTTGGCCCGATGGCTGATTTGATTTTTCACCTCCGGCGGCAGCTGAGCAGAAGTTTGGCCGTATTCCGGCAAAAAGAAAATGGGATCATAACCAAAGCCGTTTTTTCCCAGCTGTCGGTCAGCGATATAGCCTTCCATTTCGCCGCGGCGCACCTCAATCTCACCGTTAGGAAAGCACAAAGCAATCACGCACACAAAGCGAGCCTTGCGCTCATCGCCTGTTGCATCCTTCAAGCAGTCTAAGATCAACTTATTTTTGACAATGTATGACGTATCTCGGCCGCCAAATCGAGCGGAGTAAATTCCCGGCGCACCGTTTAAATAATCGACCTCTAAGCCCGAATCATCGGCCAAAACCGTTAGTCCGGTCAGCCGCATAATCGTCGAAGCCTTTTTCACCGCATTTTCCTCAAACGAATGGCCGTCCTCTTTGACATTGGCATAAATTCCAGCCGCTTCCATGGAAATAACATTCAAACCGCTGCCCGCCAGAATCGCATTCAGCTCTTCCACTTTTTTTTGATTGCCGGTTGCAAAAATGATCGAGTCGCTCATGATTATTCCCTTCCCAGCAGAAAGTTTTCCAGAGCAGGAATTACTTCCGCCTCGTCCGCACCGTCGGCTGAAAGCTCCAGCTGATCCCCAACGATCGCCCCGACTGACATCATGCCCATAATACTCTTGGCGTTTACTTTCAAATTTTTTAACTGCATATACACCTTACTGGAAAACTGATTGGCCATTTGCACAAACAAAGCCACCTGTCTAGCCTCTAAATCAATTTTGATCTCTATCGTCTTTTTCGTCATTTCTCGAATTCTCCCTTCTTTCTTTGATGTCTTCGGCGATTTCCATGATCCGCTGCAACCGGTGATTCACTCCCGACCGGCCAATCGGCGGGGAAAGCATTTCTCCCAACTCCTTTAGACTGGCCTCCATGTTAGCTTTACGCAAAACAGCAATTTCCTGCAGACCTTCATTTAAAAAGTCCAGGCCGACCGTCGTTTCAATCAGCTCAATGGCCGCCTGCTGCTGCCAAGCGGCCCGGGCAGTCTTATTTAAATTGGCCGTTTCACAATTCACAATCCGGTTAACAGAATTGCGCATATCTTTCACGATTCTTAAGTTTTCCAGCTCCATCAGCGCTGCGTGCGCCGACATAACATTCAAAAGGCGAACTATCTGCTCCCCCTCCTTTAAATATACCACAGGCAGATTCTTTCGTCTAATCATTTTTGCGTCAATTTCAAATTCCCGCATTAACGCTATTAATTGTTCCGCCAAAGCCGTATTTTTGGTCATAAATTCCAAATGATATGTTTTTTCCGGATTACTGACCGAACCGGCCGCTAAAAATACCCCCCGCAAAAAAGCGCGCTTGCAGCAGACTTGCTTAAACTCAAATACCGGCCGGGGGCGATAACCGCAAATATCCAGCAGCAGCCGGTGCTGCCGGATAACATAACTATCATAAAGCCTCCTGCCTCGCCGGCTGAGCCGAACCTTGACCTCCGGCCGAAAACGGAGCAAGCGTTCTATTAACTCCCTCAGCCTGCCGGCGACCGCTAAGCTTTCCGTCCGAAAGCGAATTTGACCGGGCCGGCTGTCCGCCCCAAAATATAAAAAGCCGGTCAGCTCCGCCAAAGCGCAGTGCCGGGCGGTCTTGCCCAGCGCTGCTAACTCCTGCTTGACTTGTCCTGAAAAAGACATCTTCAAATACCCAAAATAAACTTGGCCAGCTTCTTCGGATCGTGGCGAATATAATCGCCGTCGGCCACGCATAAATTACCGCTGACAATCTTATACTCGGCCGACCCCTGCAGGTCGTTCCTGACCGGATAGGAATCGTCCGCCTCGTAAAAGCTGAGATTCTCCGGCAGCTGGCTGTTGCCGTCAATGGCAATCACGTCAATCACATTTTTACCCAAAATTCGCTCAATCGCGCCCACATGATCCGATAGGGCAAAAAAATCCGTTTCCCCCGGCTGAGTCATCAAATTGCCGATATAAATGACTTTGGCCTTCGATTCGCGAATCGCTTCCGGAATCCCTTTGACCAGCAGATTAGGGATAATGCTGGTAAATAAGCTCCCCGGCCCCAGCACGATAAGTTCGGCATCTTCTAAGGCCCGAACCGCTTTGCGATTAGCCTGAGGGGGTTTGGGCAGCATCTCGATGGTTTGAATTTTTTTGCGTGAAACCTTGTTTTGATAAACGATCTCCTCCTCGCCAAAAATCCGCGTGCCATCCGAATAAGTGGCCATCAATTCTATTTTTTCATCGGTCACCGGCAAAACCTTACCCTTAACCGCCAGAATATCGCTGAGCTGCTCAACCGCTTTTTCAAAACTGCCGCCGCTGATATCGGTTAAGGCGGCAATAATTAAGTTGCCCAGATTTTGTCCTTTTAAGCTGCCTTCGGAAAAACGGTACTGATATACCTTTTCCATTAAAGGTTCAATTTCAGCCAGCGCCAGTACACAGTTGCGAATATCGCCCGGCGGCAAAATGCCCATTTCCCGGCGGAGCTGCCCGGAACTGCCGCCGTTATCGGCGACCGTCACAATCGCGGTAATATCCGCCGCGTAAAACTTTAATCCCCGCAGCAGCGTAGAAAGCCCCGTTCCGCCGCCGACACAAACAATCCTGCGTTCATCTTTTGCCTGTTTCATGCCGCCTCCTATCTTTCGCCTACAATCCTTACTTCCGGCTGCAGCCTGACTCCGAACTTTTCTTCCACTGTTTTTTGCACATGGGCAATCACATTCATTACATCGGCACAGCTGGCATTGCCCCGATTAACGACAAAGCCGCAATGCTTCGTGCTGACCGCCGCATCGCCGCAGGTATAGCCGGATAGCCCTGCGTCCATGATCAACTTCCCGGCAAAATATCCTTCCGGCCGTTTAAAGGTGGAACCGGCGCTGGCCATATCCAGGGGCTGCTTTTCTTCCCGCCGCCGAGTCAGCTCCGCCGTTTTTTCCGCCATTTGCTGCCGGTTGCCCGGCCGCAGGCGCAAAGCCGCTTCCAGAATGATCTCGCCGCTGTCCTGAATCCGGCTGCGGCGGTAGCCAAAATCCATTTCTTCCCCCGCATATTGATAAATATTGCCCTGCCGGTCCATGACCTTGACCGCCGCTACCACCTGCTTCATTTCCCCGTCATAAGCGCCGGCGTTCATAAAGACCGCCCCGCCGATACTGCCCGGAATCCCGCAGGCAAAAACCAGCCCGTCCAATCCCTCAGTCAGGGCATATTGCGCCACGTCTTTTAACAACGCCCCGGCTCCGGCTTGAATCATTTCGCCCTGCCGGCTGACCCGGCCAAAATGCCGGCCCAAAAATATAATCATCCCCCGGTATCCCTTATCGGTAAACAGTACGTTCGAACCATGGCCCAAAATAAAATACGGCACTTTTTCCGCCCGGCATATTTCCAATAAGGCTTTCAGTTCCTCCGGCGTTTCCGGTTCCGCCCAAAAATCGGCCGGACCGCCAATCCGAAAAGTTGTATATTCTTTCAGCATTTGATGCTTTAAAATCTTGGGTTGTCTGCTCTCTGCCATGCCCTGCCCTTTCTTTTTATCTCAACTTCCTCTGCCCAAAACCCTGTCTTTTTCGCAAGCGCAGCCTTAAAGCACGGCTCACCTGTGCGCAGCATACGGCTTACCCGGCCAAAAGACGCTGTTTTTGTTGCCTAATTATTACTTTAAAGCCATCAAATTGATTTTAACCGGATAGCTGTCCTTTAACTCTTCCAGTCTTTTGGCATAAACTTCCTTTTGCCGCTCTTGAAAAAGGATCTTCCTTATTTTGTCCTTAACCGTTTCCAAATCCGCTCGTCCTGCCGGCGTCATTTCTCCGGCTTTAATCAGATGATAGCCAAACTGGGTTTTTACCGGTGCGCTGACCATTCCCTCGGTCAAAGCAAACGCCGCGTCCTCAAACTCTTTAACCATTTTTCCCCGGCTAAACACCCCTAACTCTCCGCCTCTGGCCTTAGACGGACAGCTGGAATACTCTCTGGCTGCGTCCTCAAAGGCTTTGCCGGCCTCTATTTCAGCCCTGATCTTTTCCGCCATTTCCAGGCTATCAACCAAAATATGTTTGGCCGACATTTTTTCCTCCGCCTTAAACTCGGCCGCATGCGCATCGTAATAGGCTTTGATTTCCTCATCGGAAATGGTAATCGTATCAAACAATTTCCCGACGGCGTATCGCTGCAAAAGCCCTTTTTTCGCTTCAGCCAGCAGGGTGATAAAGTCCTTGTCCTCTTCTAAGCGGCGCGCCGTTGCATCCAAATACAGCAGCTCAGCCGCAATCATCTCATCCAGCAAAAGCTTACGCCCGGCCTCACCGGCCACAAAATCCAATTCTTCCTGCGGCATGCTGCGCATAACATTTAACATCATATCGCGGGTAATCGCTTGCCCGCCCACCGTCGCTAAAATCGTTTCTTCCATTTTTTCCTCATTTCTTCCTCTTAATTTTGGGGGCGCCGTCAATCAGCCGCTTCCGCCTGCCTTAGCCGGCCATAACTCAGCGATTATTGGCCGGAGCGTTTTCAACCGTTCTTTCTGCTTCCCGATCAAAGACTTCAATCGTCAGCCGTTCGCCTTCTGAAACTCGTTCCAGTCCGTCCGGCTCCTCCCACTGCACCGTTATGGCATGAATTCCGTTGCTTAATTCTTCGGCCAAAACATAGGGCCGCAAGCTTTCCTTGACCAAGGCTTTTATTTTTGATTCAATTCCCCGGTAACTGACTCTGACCGGATTTTCACTTAGGACAATCAGTTCCTTATTTTCCGGCAACCCTCGAATTTCAATCTCATTCGGCGCGAAGCTAAACTCCTGAGTCAGAATCGGTTCAATATTGATTTCCGCTTCCAGCGTCGAGTTGTCCTGATTTAAGCTGACCCCATCCGGCAAAAGCTTGGCTAAATTAATCGTCACGGTTTGCTTTTCAGTCATATCGGCAATTGAAATATAATCAATCGCCAGCTCCTGCAAGCTGTCAATTAACGCAGCTTTTCCCCGCACCGCCACGCTGGTCTGGCTCAAATTAACGCCTAAATACGCGTAATTTTCCGCCACCGCGTCAGCCGGCGTAAAGGAAACCGGCAGGCTTTTGGTTTTTTCCACCGGCACTTTAACCTGCACCTGCTGAACAGACATATCCACATCCGTCACCAGTGAGCCGGCATAATCGTACACCTGCGGCGTAACGCTAATCACAAAATCACCGGAAATGCCATCAATATCAACCGGCGCGACCACTTTCTCAATTTTATAAATTGTTGACTCGGCCGCTTCCAGTTCAATCACATTCGGTGTAATCGTCGGGCTCAAATCCACAAAGCCGGTTTTAACCTGGCCGCTTTTTTGATATTGGACTTCCATTTGCTTGACAATAATTTTTTCCCGGTGAACCGAAACCGAAGCCGGCGTTTTGGAAATGAGTTCAACATCATTCGGAAGCTCAATCTGAATATCCACCGCATCGGTAATCGACAAATTGCGCATATCAACATAGGCCTTAATGTTGCTGGCGGTCAGGCGGGACACAACCGAGCGCCGCCCCTTGACCTTGACATCAACGGTATTGCCGGCCACATACTGAATCGCCTGTTTTTGGGAGGTGATCGCATCCTCGTTTTGCTTTTCTACGGCAATTCCCCGAATCGTAGTGGTCACTTGCGGATCTTCAATATTGATAACTGCCAGCCAAAGCAAACAGGCCAGTAAAAACGATAAGATTTTCCAGCCCAAGTTATTGGTTAGCTTTTTTATCGCCATTTTTTCCAAATCCTTTCCACAAAAAGTACTTCTTTTCCTCAGGCTTTTTGCCAAATAAACCAATCAGTTTATTCTTCAAATACTGCGAATCCACTGACCGGACCAGATTGCCGCCAATGGCCATGGAAATCTTGCCCGTTTCCTCGGACACAATGATCACCATCGCGTCCGCTGCCTCACTCAGACCCAATCCCGCCCGGTGCCGGGTGCCCAGCTCCTTGCTGATTGACAAATTATCCGACAGCGGCAAATAGCAAGTGGCCGCCGCGATCCGGCCGCCTCTGACAATCACCGCGCCGTCATGCAAAGGCGTATTATGCTCAAAAATATTAATTAAAAGCTCTTTAGACACTACCGCGTCCAAAGGAATGCCGGACCGAATATATTCGCTGAGCGACTCCGTCTGCTCCAGCACGATCAGCGCGCCAGTTTTCACTTTTCCCATTTCCTCGGCCGCCTGCACAATGTCGTTGATTTGCTCCTCATTTAAATTATCGCCGGTGCGGCGAACTTCATCAAGGTTTAAAAGCTTGCCGAAAAAATTACTTCGTCCCAGCTGCTCCAGCGCCCGGCGCAGTTCCGGCTGAAACACAATAAAAACGGCAATAATTCCGACATTAATCGTATTGGCGAAAATCCACAAAATAGTATTAAATTCCATGATGGAGGCAAACACAAAAATAAACAGCAGGATCAGGATGCCCTTCACCAAAGTCCAAGCCTTCGTGCCCCAAAACCATTGCATGATCTGATAAATCAAATAAGCAATGATTAAGATTTCGATTCCATCCTTGACTTGAATGGACGGAAGCTGAGACATTATCGTCTTTAAACTTGTCCAGATCTCGACCCAATTTCTCAATTTTTTTCTCCTGTTTCATATCATTTGCGTTTGTGACCAGTTTTTACAACTCAAACCTTAAAAGCCTGACCAAGCTTGCCCAAACTTGATCGCCTTGACGCTGACAGCATTTTATTTGATTCTTTTAATTTCTTTGGCGGCTTTGGCGACCTTGATCTTAGGAATAGCTTTGACATAGTAGTAATAATGGTCATCCTCAAACTGCAGGCGCTGCGCCTGCTGATAGTCCAGCCGAAAGCGCATAAACTGAAAGAGCGCGGCGAAAAAGACCGAAAACAAGAGGCCGATAATAATACCGCCCACATTTAAATAGCCCTTCCACAAAATGTTGCCGATAATCAGCGTCAGCATTTGAAAAACTGCGCCCACGCCAATCGCGATATAATGCGCGTAATCCATTTCTACCTTGGTGATATAGTAAACCACCAGCAGCGCCGCCGAAAAGACCAAAATCAATAAAACCGTCACCTTGTCGGCAGTCACCGCTGACACCAGCTGATTATACATACCCAGCAGATTTTCCGGCGCGTCAAACATAGACGTTTTACCGGGCTGACTCCCGGCCTGCAGGATGCCGCCCAAATAACTGGCGAAGCGATATATGCCGATGCCGACTGACATCGGAATCACCGTCAGCGGCGTAAACACCAAGCCCAAAATCAAGGGCATCAGATATCCCAGATTCCAGTGGAGCAAAAGCGGCGTTAATATAACAATCCAGCTGTATTCGGTAATCATCGGCATAAACAATAAATAAACCGCCGCCATAATGACAAATAATACCGCCGCCGCTTCCAGCGATACCGAAAAAACCTGAAACAACACCATCAGCCCCAAAAGCAGCAAAAACCAGCTGCCCGGCAAAAAGGCCGCCATGACAGCCGCGCTAAAGCGAATCGATATTTTGTTCAGGATAGCGGCATAACCGAAAAAGCCGTTCAGACTGGCCACAATGATATAGGCCAGGACAAAACGAACCACCGGCAAAATCAATTTTTCATACCGTTTATAGATATTTGTAAGCAGTTCCTTTATCTCATACAGTTTAATCATTCTTTCCCCCAATACTATTTCAAGTTTTCTTCATCCAGACGGTTTAACAGGCTTTCATACCGATCCGCCCTTTGTTTGGCTTCGGCGTAGCGCCGCCGGTAAATCCGGCCGCCGATAATCGCATAAAAGAGCATCGCCAGCACCCATAAGGTCAAATATACCGTTCCCTGACCAATAAAGTCAAACTCGGAAATATTTTCCATATTATTTAAAAACTTATTTAAAACATCCAAGCCAAAAATAATCAAAAGCCCCATGGTCGCCAGCAGCATGACCCGAAAACTGTTGAGCGACACATAGTCGAGTTTAAAGCGGCGCATGATCTTTAAATCATTCCTGCCCTTTCCTTCCAAATACGAGGCCAGCTCTGTCATCCGTTTGACCTTGCTTTCATTTACCATTTTCTTCTCCTGTTTTGTAATTTTCCCGGCACAGAAACGCCAACATAATAAAAACCTTGTCTTTGCGCCTAAACCGTCAGACAAGATATCTCACCTTTTTTCTCCAGCGAACTTGCCATATTAATGATTATATCATACATTTATAAAATAAAACAGAAAAATTTTCTAAAACAAGTCGCTGGTAATAATTTATAAAAAGCATTGACATTATATATATATATATATAATGGTATTGTCAATAAAAATAAATTATGAAAGGAGGTGAGCTAATGAGTAGATGGGCTGTTACGATTAAAGATAGGCAGACTGGTAAAAAAACAACGGTATACATCGAAGCAAAAACACCATCTGAGGCACGTGCTATTGCCATAGAAAGATATGGCATTTCACACGAGGTATTGTAAAGTAAAACTTAAATCAAAGGAAAAGCAAAAAGCAGCGGTAAGCGATTATTCCATCGCCTGCCGCCGCCTTTTTT
>CAUVDV010000014.1:0-24306 GCA_963550755.1 uncultured Lachnospiraceae bacterium | reverse complement strand
TTTATCTGGAAATGCTGCGTCGGGGCTATCAAGTGACTGTCGGCAAAGTCGGCAGCAAAGAGATTGATTTTGTGGGCAGTCAGCACGGTCAAAAGCTATATATTCAAGTTTCTTATCTGCTTTCCTCTGAGGAAACCATTACTCGTGAATTTGGTGTATATAATACTGTCCGTGATAATTTTCCAAAATATGTCGTTTCACTGGATGAGTTCGATATGAGCCGCAATGGTATTAAACATCAAAATATCCGCGATTTTCTCCTAATGAAAGAATGGAACTAAGTGCGGCTTACTCCTTGCTCCCTTCCGCCTCCGCCAGCAGTTTATCCAGCATTTCCCAGATGGCTTCGGTTCCGTCTTTGGTCAGTGCCGAAAAAGGAAACAGCTGGCCGCTTTCCAGGTGCAGAGTCTGACGAATCAGCTTCAGTGCTTTGGCCTGCTGCTGTTTGCCCATTTTATCCATTTTGGTTGCAATCACGACCGGCGCATAGCCAAACGAGCGAATCCACTCCAGCATCTGCACATCGTTGGCCGACGGCTCATGCCGGCCGTCTACCAGCAAAATGACTTGCAGCAGCGTCTGGCGGGTATGCAGATAATCATCAATCATCTTCGCCCAACGTTCCCGCTCGGTTTTGGACACTTTGGCATAGCCATAGCCGGGCAGATCCACAAAATAAAACAGGTTCTCGACCTGATAAAAATTAATCGTCTGCGTCTTGCCGGGCTGTGAAGAAGTCCGAGCCAGCGCTTTCCGCCGCAGAAGCGTATTGATCAGTGACGACTTGCCGACATTGGATTTGCCGGCCATGGCGATTTCCGGCAGACCGGTCTTAGGGTACTGCTCTTCCTTTACCCCGACCGCCGCCAAAGAAGCGTTATTTACTATCATTTTCTTTTCCTTTCTCTTAAAATATCCTACGCCGATTATAGCATACTCCGATTCCGACGGCAATTATTTTTCTTAAAGCGCTTTTATGCATAGCTAAAAAACAGCTGAAAATAGCACCAACTCAAGCTTTCAAAATCAAAACCCTACTTTAATGTGACAAAACAAGGCGAATATGCTAAAATGAGAAAAACAAAACCAAAGCTTTGGGCACGTGCGGTTCGCCAAAAGGCTGCGGCTTTTTGCCTGCCGGCTGCCCGCCGGGAAGCACGCGAAGTTTTTGGCAGAGAAAATTAAGTTGCTTCTGGAAGTCATGCGGCTCCTTGATTTTCATATCAAATGATATTCGCTTGCCTGCGCTGCGTCAAAAAAGGAGACTTAGTATGAAAGAATATTTTACACCACTGTGGCAGGAATTAAGCCGCTGCGCCGGCGTGGAAGCAATTGCTTTAGCCGGCTCAAGAGCGGGAAAAAACTACGACTCGGCGTCGGATTACGACCTTTATGTTTATTGCTCGGTCATACCGGCCGCATCTACTCGAAAGCATATTTTAGAAAAATATTGCTCTTATATGGAAATCGAAAATCAGTTTTGGGAATTAGAAGATGACTGCACCCTAAAAAACGGTATTGACATTGATATTATTTACCGTGATTTACTGCAAATTACCAGTGAAATCAGCTCGGCAGCGGAAGCGTTTCAAGCCCGTAACGGCTACACCACCTGTCTTTGGTACAATTTAATGAACAGCCAAATCCTTTACGATCCAAAAGGACAATTGGCCGCTTTACAGACGCGGTTTCGCATCCCTTACCCGCCGCAGCTCCAGCAAAACATCATTAAAAAGAACCGGCGGCTGTTATCCGGCAATTTGCCTTCTTATGACGCGCAAATTCAAAAAGCGCTGCAGCGCCGGGATCCGGTCAGTGTCAATCACCGCCTGGCGGCATTTTTAGAATCTTATTTTGATATTATTTTTGCCTTAAACGGCTTGCTTCACCCCGGCGAAAAACGAATGATCGCTTGGGCTGAGGAAAAAGCCACGGTTTTGCCCGAAGATTTTGCCGAAAATATCCATCAGCTCCTGCAAAATAAAATGAGCCAGCCGGAAACGACCATGCGTATTATTGACCAGATGGTGATTAATCTGGATAAAATAATCCGCCAGGTTTTGCCGGATTAAAGCGTTTTCCGGCTCAAAACACCGCCACGCAAAAACTACCTGTACCGTTACCGGACAGGTAGTTTTTAAGGAGAAGGTATTTTGTTTTTGGGGTAGTAAAAACTTAATACTCTATTGAGGTATGCTGTTATTATAGCACCGCCGCCGGCAAAAGTCTGCCCAAACTTTTTTTAATTCCCAAAATTTCTTTGAGCATTTTTTTCGGGAAGTTAAATTCTAAACAAATCTCGGTTTGATTCGCCGGTGATTTTATTGATTTTATATAAATCTTTATATATAAACTTGTAATGTGTCAATACAGTTATTTTACTTATCCCTGTAATGAGAACCGCACTGTGCTATCTCTATTTGTCCGTTGCTTATGCGATATACAAGGCGGTTGCAATCATCTATTCTCCTGCTCCAAAAACCGCTTAAATCTCCTTTCAAGGCTTCGGGCTTGCCTATCCCCTCATAACCATTTCTGTCAATATCCTGTAAAAGCTGAAGTATGCGTTTTAATGTTTTTCTGTCCTGCTTCGTCCAATACTCAAAATCTTCCCAAGCCTCGTCCGAAAAAACCTTATTCATAATCTACCTCACGCACCTTTCCTTTTCCTGCGTTAAGGTCGGCAATCGACTTTCTAAGCCTTGCCATATTTTCATCACTATAAAACGGGTCAATGGCTACTTCAAACGGTATTCTTTGCTCATTGGCAAGTTTCGTAAGAAAAATATTGATTGCGGTTGACATAGTTAAACCCATTGCGGCACAAACACTTTCAGCCTTTTCCTTGATTGTATCATCTATCCTAAAATTAACCTGTGCCATAATATCATCTCCTTTTACTCTTTATTATATATCAATTACTATACAATGTAAAGCATTTTGCTATAAAAATAATTCTTTTTTGTTTATGCTTCTAAAATGCGTTTTAAGGGCGTTTTTAGAGGGTTTACGCACAAGTTAATGGTTTTTGCACTCCACATTCTCCTTTTTCTTCGTTAATCCCATAACAAACGCCGAAGTTTCCCCCGGCGTTTACTGTTATGTCTTATTCCTGATTATTTTCTCCGGGAGCCAAATCCGCACCGCCGAGATCAGGCATAAAGCCATTATTCGCCTTTTCCTCTTTCGCCCGGCGCAGTGCTTCGGTCTGCTCTTTTAGAGAAGTATGCACTTCTTCCTCCTCTTCCTTCGGCAGGCGGTCGCCAAATAAGGCAATGAACTGCTCGCGGTAGACTTTTTCATTTTCAATCAAAAGCTTAGCGGTCGCATGCAGCACATCAATGTATTTTTCCAGAATATCAGTTGCTTCCTGATAAGCGTCTGTTACAATCCGTTTGATTTCCTCATCAATCAGACCGGCGATATTTTCACCGTAATTGCGGGTATGTCCCCAATCCCGGCCGATAAAGACTTCGTCCTCATCCTCGCCCAACAAAATCGGGCCGATCACGTCGCTCATACCATAGCGTACTACCATGTTGCGGGCAATCTTGGTTGCTCTTTCAATGTCATTGGAAGCACCGGTGGTGATATCACCGATAATCAGCGCTTCCGCCGCCCGCCCGCCTAAGAGAGCCACAATTTCCTGCTCCATCTTCGACTTGGTCATGTACATCTCGTCCTTCTTCGGCATCGGCATGGTATAACCGCCGGCAAAACCGGTCGGAATAATGGAAATGCTGTGCACCGAGTCAATATTGGGCAAAACCTGATGAATAATGGCGTGACCCGCCTCATGATAAGCAGTAATTCGCTTTTCCTTTTCGCTGATAATGCGGGAGCGCTTTTCCGTGCCAATCCCAACCTTAACAAAGGCTTCGCGCAAATTATCCTGACTGATGATCCGCGCTCCCTTGCGGGCGGCAAAAATAGCCGCTTCATTTAACAAATTCTCCAAATCCGCACCGGTAAACCCAGCCGTTGTTCTGGCTACTTCTTTTAAATCCACATCATCCGACAAGGGCTTGCCCTTGGCATGAACTTTCAAAATCTCCTCTCGGCCCTTAACGTCCGGCCGGCCAACCATCACCTGCCGGTCAAACCGTCCCGGCCGCAGCAGCGCCGGATCCAAGATATCCACCCGGTTGGTGGCGGCAATGACAATTACGCCTTCATTGATGCCAAAGCCGTCCATTTCGACCAAAAGCTGATTGAGCGTTTGTTCTCTTTCATCATGCCCGCCGCCAAGTCCGGCGCCGCGGCGGCGTCCAACCGCATCAATCTCGTCAATAAAGACGATACAGGGCGAGCTTTTCTTGGCTTCGTCAAATAAATCCCGAACCCGGGAAGCGCCGACACCGACAAACATTTCCACAAAATCTGAACCGGAAATGCTAAAGAACGGCACCTTGGCTTCGCCGGCCACGGCCTTGGCCAAAAGCGTTTTACCGGTACCCGGAGGGCCGACTAACAGAACGCCCTTGGGAATCCGCGCGCCAAGCGCCGAAAACTTCTGGGGATTCATTAAAAACTCAACAATCTCCTTTAAGTCCTCTTTTTCTTCCTCTAAACCGGCCACATCCTGGAACGTAACCTTTTTATCCTTGTCATTGGACTTTCTGGCCCGGCTGCGGCCAAACGACATAATCTTTGAGCCGCCCCCGCCCTGCGCCTGACTCATCACAAAAATCAGCAAAAACAGGACAGAAATAAAGGTCAGCACCATTGGCGCCATACTCCAGAACTGGCTGGGCTTTTGCACTTCGGCCACATAAGTACCGATATTTTTAGCCAGCATTTCTTTTTCAAATCCTTCCGTATTGGGCAGGTTAATCTCCGCCGTGCCGACGGTCGGATCTTTAAAGTAAACAACTGCCCGGCCGGTGGGAATATACTCGCTCGGATAAATGATGATTTTTACCACATTCCCCTTTTCAATATCCTGAGCCAGTTCCATTTGGCCATAATTAATTTCATTTACTGCGGTTTGAGTCGACTGCGCAAAATAAGCGGCAGCAAAAAGCACCACCAACAGGATTGCGTAAAATCCAAACCCACGTAAGTTTTTATTCACCTAATTCTCCTTTCTGTAAATAAATCCGCTGCCGGCATTTAACTTTTGCCCGCCGGTCAAAAGCGGACTTTTCATTACTCCTCTACCAACTCGCCGATATATGGTAAATTGCGATATTTTTGCATATAATCAAGCCCATATCCCAATACGAAAAAATCTTCAATCGAAAAGCCGCGATAGGCTACCTCAACCGGAATTACCCGCCGGGGTTCTTTATCCAAAAGAGCAGCCAGCCGAATGGAAGCCGGGTTGCGTTTGGCTAAAATCTCCATTAAATAATGCAGCGTCCGGCCCGAATCAATAATATCTTCAATAATCAGGACATGCCTGCCTTCAATACTGCCGTCCAAATCTTTGACAATCTTGACGATACCAGTGCTTTCCAGCTGATCCTCATAGCTGCTGACCGCCATAAAATCAACCGTCACCGGACAGGTCAGTTCCTTGGCCAAATCGCTCATAAACATAAATGCGCCCCTTAAAATGCAGACCAGATGCACGCCTGTTTCCGCATAGTCCTGACTGATTTGCCGGCCCAATTCCTTAATCCTGGCTTCTACTGTTTCCCTTGCTATTCTTTCCTTAATTTTAATGCCCGACACTTGCCTGTCCTCCTAAGATGGTTCCTTGTAAAAACTTTTTTGCCGTTTCCCTTATGCGGTGCGGATCCCCCAGAAAACAAAATCCTCAATTATTTTAATATACCTTTTTCAGCTGAATATGTCAAGCCTCCGCGCAAAAAAGCCAAATTTTTACCGTTAAATTCGTAACATCTCAGACCAGGCCCTCATAATTCACTTTCAGAAAATTACGAAGGATGCCCGCCAATGGATAATTTATGCCGGATGTTTCTCGTGAAAGCAGGCTTTGGGGAAGTATCCGGGCTTGCCTGAATCTACAAATATTCCCTTTTTTGCCAACGGTAAAACACCAAATCCCCCCGCTCTTTTTTCACCCGCCAATGCTCGATCAAATCTTCCTGCTTGCCGTTTTCCTTTTCCAGGAGCGACAGCGCCCGGGCTACATGCACCGCTTCCAAATTAACGGTATCGCCTTTCGCTGCCTGCACCGCCCGCCGAATCAGCATTTGCTGCAAATAGCGAGGCAGGCGCTTTAGCCTTTCGCCCGCCAGCCGCACGCGGCCATCCTGACAGCTGCCGATTAAAGCAAACTCTCTTTCCGCCTCCGCTTTTAAATATTCCTGCAAATCCCGCATTTGCTGGGCAGTTTGCGTTAAAGTCTGCACCAGGTTGGGATTAAAGGCCGTCTGCAAATACGGCAGCAGCTCCTGCCGCACCCGATTGCGCCGATACCGGCAATCCTCATTGGAAGAATCCTGCCGCCACGGAATTTTCTCCTCATGCAAATAATTTTCAATTTCCTCCTTGGCGGCCGCCAGCAGCGGCCGGATATAAATTCCGTTTTGCGGCTTCATCCCGGTCAGCCCGTCTACCCCGCTGCCCCGCAAAAAATGCAGCAATACCGTTTCCGCCTGATCCTTGGCATGATGCGCCAAAGCCACCTTATCAAAACCGCCGCTTTTCACTCTTTCTTCAAATGCCTGATAACGCAGCCGGCGGGCGGCTGTTTCAATTGACAGCTTCCCGCGGACGGCCAATTCTTTAACGTTCACGTTTTGAACGCTAAGTGGGCAGTTATATGCTTGCGCCCATTGGCGGACAAATTCTTCTTCCGCGCGGCTTTCCTCACTCCTTAATCCATGCTGCACATAAAGCAGTTCCAAAGAAAAGCCAATCTCCGTCCGCAAACCGGCCAGCGCATGGCAAAGCGCCGCGCTGTCGCTGCCGCCGGAAAATCCGGCCAGTATTTTTTCTCCCGGCTGGATCAGCCGCGCCGCCAGAATCCTTTCTGGTATTTTTCTTTGTTCTCGCATAGATTTTTTCCTTATTCCCTCTGCTTTCCCCGGCCGAAGGCTCCCTTGGGCGATCAATCGTCAAGGCTTGGCTTATTCTTTTTTCAGGATATAAACTTCTTCCCCGTCTTTAATCAGGTTAAATTCTTCTCTGGCCTTCTCCTCAATAAAAGCATCGGACTGCATATATTTTTCATATTCTTTCAGCTGCAAATTTTTTTCATTTTCCATTTGAATTTTTTCCCGAAGCGCCTGCGCTTCCCCCTCTTTCTCATTATACTGATGAAAAAGGTTCACCAACTGAATCCCGGCCGCCGCAACTAAGACACTGATTACAAATAAAATATAAATTTTCGACCGTCTAATTTTTCCCATGCTCTATTCTTCCCCCGATAAATACCGGATCATGCCGTCTGCCTCCTCTTTGCGGATGACATTGCTAATGGATAATACCTCGGCTTTCACGCTTTTCTGCCCAAAGCCAATTTCAATCACATCGCCAACCTTTACTTCCTCGGACGGTTTGACCACCTTGCCGTTGATTTTAACCCGGCCGGCCGAAGCGGCTTCATTAGCCACCGTCCGGCGCTTAATCAAACGGGATACCTTTAAAAACTTATCAATTCTCATCTTTCCTCTTTTCCGCCGGCCAAAACGAACCACCAGCCGTACAAAAGACAAAAGACCTATCCCGGCGGGGTAGATCTTTTGTATATGATTTTACTTTTGGGATACTTATTTCTTTTTCTTGGACTTCGGTGCCGGTACATTAACCGCATCCTTTAAAGCCTTACCAGCCTTGAACTTCGGTGCCTTAGAAGCCGGAATGGTGATTTGCTGCTTGGTCTGCGGATTGTGTCCTTTTCTTTCTTTTCTTTCAGCTACTTCAAAATTACCAAAGCCAACTAACTGTACTTTTCCACCCTTTGTTAATTCTTCGGTAACAACATCCATAAAAGCCTTTAAGCCTTTTTCTGCGTCTTTCTTGCTCAATTCCGCCTTTTCCGCGATCGCGCTAACTAATTCCGCTTTGTTCATTTAAACTCCTCCTGTACAAGTTGAAAATATTGAATAGATTTTACATAGCCGAAGCAACTCTTGCTTCTTATACTATTTATAACCGTTTCTTGGCGGTTTGTCAAGTTTTTTTCTTTATTTTTTTGCCATTTTTTCGCTAAAACAGTGGCTTTTTCAGTAAAACCCTTTATTTTAGCCTTTTCCCGCTTTGTCGGCCGTCTAAACGACCTTAAGCCGGCTTTTAACATCGTCAAAGGAAATTCGTTTGATTTTAGCGCCTAACTTTTGTAATTTTTCTTCAATCCGCTCATAACCGCGGTCAATATAATCCAAATGAAAGACGCCGGTCTGCCCCTGCGCCGCTAAGCCCGCCAGAACCAGCGCCGCTCCTGCCCGCAGATCTTTGGCTTTTACATCCGCCGCCAAAAGCCGCGGTACCCCTTTAATAATGGCGGTACTGCCTTCAACCGTAATGTCGGCTCCCATTTTCAAAAGCTCTTCCACATACTGGAAACGGTCAATATACACGGTTTCCGTGACAATACTGGTTCCCTCGGTCAAGGCCAAGAGCGCTGTCATCTGCGGCTGCATATCCGTTGGCAGCCCCGGATAATACAGGGTCTTTAAATTGCACGGTTTAAGCGGTTCGTCCACATAAACCCGAATCGCATCTTCCCTTTCTTCCAGTTTAACATTCATTTCCAAAAGCTTAGCAGAAATGGCTTCCATATGCTTAGGAATCAAATTTTTAACGACCACGTCGCCGCCGGTAATGGCTGCCGCCACCATAAAGGTTCCCGCTTCAATCTGATCGGGAATAATCGAGTATTCACAGCCATGCAGCCGGCTGACTCCGTTAATCCGAATCACATCGGTTCCCGCACCCTTAATATCGGCTCCCATACTGTTTAAAAAATTGGCCAAATCGACCACATGCGGCTCCTTAGCGGGGTTTTCAATCACCGTTCTGCCCTCCGCCAAAACCGCCGCCATCATGCTGTTGATGGTTGCGCCGACGCTGGCAATATCTAAATAAATGGAGGTGCCGATTAACGGCGCTTTTTCCTCATTGGCAATAATAAATCCGTGTTCAATTTTTGTACGTGCGCCCAGCGCTTCAAAGCTTTTAATATGCTGGTCAATCGGCCGCGTTCCCAGGTTGCACCCCCCCGGCATAATCACCTGGGCATGTTTAAATCTTCCCAGCAGTGCCCCCAACAAATAATACGAGCCCCGAATTTGCTGCATATATTCCGAATCGACCAGCGGACGTTTGATGCCGCTGCCGTCAATCGTTACCCGGCCGTTCTGATACGTCACCTTTGCTCCCAGACATTCGATTCCCTTCATCATGATCTGGATGTCTAAAATGTTCGGCACATTTTCGATGATACAAACGTCTTGAGTTAGAGTTGCCGCCGCCAAAATCGGTAACGCCGCATTCTTGGCACCGCTGACCTCAACTTGCCCTTTCAGCCTGACTCCACCCTCAATCAGTAATTGTTCCATTTTCTCACCTCTAAATTCCTTTATTTTTATGACTCAACTTTCCTTTAGCGAAAGGCTCCGCCTTTCTACCCCGGCGAGCAAGAAATAGCCAAAAGACATCGTCTTTCGGCGAATCGCTCCTATCGAAACACTTCGTGTTTCTGCCGGACGGGCGACCAACCCTAATTTTTGGGGGTTGTTCCGCTCGAAAATCGTATATTTGGACTCTGTCCCTTATTCCCCTGCATTATAGCATGGCCTGAAGCTAATTGCAAGTTGAATCTGCGGAAAATGTTCATTTTTTAAACACGGCACCAAAACATAAAGCCAAATCCAAACGGCGCTTGGCTTTTCCTTACTCCGCATTTAAAAACTCATTTTGGTAAGCATCAATATAATAAATACTGCCGTCTTCTAAAATCAGCCGGTAAACCGGCGTTGCTTCAATGGTCAACTGGCGGGTATCGGAATCTAAAATCCAATAGCCAATATCGGCGTCCTTGATAATAACATTTTTTTTGCCTCTTTCTTCCATTTTATTCATAAAATAATACATCACTTCGTCAAAGGCATGAATGTCCTGCGCTGCTCCGTCAAACTCCAACGGCTCATAAAAATGGCCTATCGCTTCGCTAATGCCTTTTTCACTGATTTGAACCTGAAATTGGCTGCTAAAAATAAGTTGACCGCGAAAGACCCCATTAATATCCAGCAAGTATTCCGAACCCTTGACTTGCCGATTCGTCACTCGAAAACCTTTGCCTTCGCCCGCTAAATCCTGAACAAAAAGCAGCGCTTTACTCTCCAGCGCAGAAAGAGCCGCGCTTTCCGGCACGTAGCGGTCATTTTGCCCTTTGTAATAAAGAGTACCGCTGTGATCTCCCGTATAAAAGGCCAGCAGCTGGCGGTCATTTTGATAACTATCCGCCAGCGCCGCTTGATAGGTAATTTCCGAACGATACTCTTGGTTACCGAAAATTTTCATTAAAACTTCTTCTTTTTTCCACTCCGCCGCTTTCAGCTCAAGAATTGCCTTAGGATAAAATTCCGGCAAATAATCGTACATGGTTACGCCTTTTTGCTTCATCATATTGTCCAGCTGCCGGATCCGGCTGTTGGACAGCGTATAATTCTGCTGATCCCGAATACTGCGGACTGCGTACAGCCCCAAGTTAATCACCAGAAATATCACAATAAAGACCGATAAAATCTTATTCCAATTCACTGCTGTCCTCCTTCCGGCTTTAAGGAATAAAGGAATTCCCCTTCCGCGGTCTCAATTACCCAGCCTAAGCGGACATCGCCTTTCCCGGCAAAGTAGGCCAAAAACAAATCGCGAATGACCGCTTGATCATGTGTCTGATAAAAGCGATTCAGCACCTCTTCATAATTAACCCGAAACCGTACTCCTTGCTGAAGCAGCGCCTCGGATTGGATGAGCAGCCGCTTATACAAAACCACCTGTTCCCCATCCACTACCACTTCTAACGGATACTTCACTCCGTAATGCTCAGCCATTTTCTCGTTCCAAATCAAGCGATGCCCTCGGAAATAATAATGAAAATAAAAATGATGCTGTCCGTTTTCCGAATGATACGCCGCTAACTTTATTTCCTGATTGCTGAGCAGACTGTCCTTATTCATAAAACTATTCACTTTTTTTAAAGCTTCCCCCGCCTCCAATACCGCATCGCCGCCTTCGGCCGCCTGCGCTACCCGATAAGTAAAGATCCCTTTCGTATTATATTCCAAAAGCGTAGACGAATCTCCGTAGCGAGCTCTCTTCTCCTCAAGAATATTCCATAAAATTCGCGGGTTTTTAACAAAGAAAAAAAGATACTCTGACAGCTTATCCGTATCAATGCTCACCTGTCCATCTGTCTCCAGCAGATACGGAGCTTCCCACTTCCATTCCTGAGGCAAAATATAATTTTGTTTCGGTGCCGGCAGCAGCACCTCGCCCCGAAAATCAGCCAGTCCCTGCTGCCTGGCCGACAACCGAAGATCGCCGCCGGAAGCCTGACCGCTGATATAGCGGCTGAAGACTTCATTTTCATCGGATAAATCATTTTTTAAAACAGCAAAGCCTTTGACCAAAGCCGCGTCCTCATCAAAAAAAAGCATTAAAAAACGGTTCTCGGCCAATCCGGCCGGTACCAAAGCCATGCCGGTAATTGCCGCTGCCTCTTTCGGCATCTTTATTTGCGCAATCCGGGCAAGAACTTCAGCCGAAATCGGTACGGAAAAATGGTACAAAATATGGGGCTGCTCAAACAAGGCTTGATAATCATAATGACTTATCACCGACATTTTCTGAAGCTGCCGAATAATCCGGCCGGTATCTTTTAAAATTGAACCAAATAAAATCCCGGCCGAGTCAATCACATGGTACTCCCCTTTGGTTTCGCCCTTATACAGAGCAATATATTCCGGTTCCATAACCAGCTCCTGCAAGGCCTGCTCCGCCGTTTGTTTTGGCACAGCCGAAGAAAAAAGGCCATGGTTCTCAAACCATAACCTTTCGATTTGTAAAAGACTTAATAAAATAAGCATTGCCAATGTCATCGATTTAATCGCTGTTTTGCCGCTCATCTTTGCTCCATTCTAAATTTCTATATCTGCCATCATTCAAGCCGAGCGCTTCGCCGCTTCTTTTCTTTTCCATAAAGCCCCGGACTTCTCCGCGCTTCGCGCTCCCGCAATCCGAAAACAAGCCCGCAATTCGCCCCGCTCCCGCGTGGCTGTATCGCGGGTTTGTTTTGCCTGCCATATAGCGGAGCAGGCTTGCATACTTCGTATGCAGCCTGTTTCGCTATATGGCAGGGCTTTATTTTTTAAATTGTAGTGTCATGCTTTCTAATTTGTCTTTGGTTTTGGTGTCTTCGACAATGATTTGATACAGCTGATAGGACAATTTTTGACCTTCACTGCCGACTTGGATCAGCAAATAATTAACTCCCGCCCGGTTTAGCTCAATTTCCGCGCTAAACAGTTTACTGGCTCCGATCGTATACTGATCCATTTGCAAAAGCTCCGGTTCGGTTTTGCCATCCTCTGTTTCCGCCAAATAAAATAAAATCAAATCAACCTGATCTTCCTTGCTGCCATTGCCTAAAAGCTTACGGCCGCCGCTAAAAAGCTTCGTTCTTCTTTTGCCGATTCCCTCGGTCAAGGTTAAAGAACCGATTTGGTCAACTATGCTGTTTTCTTCATTTTTTAAGCTTTCTTCCAGTTCTCCGACATATTGCGACAAAATCTCGGCTGAAACACCGGCTGTTTCCAGCTTTTCTGCCTTATCCTGGCCTTTTTCTTCCGGCGCCTTATTCATCATGATCTTATTATTGGCAGTCTCACGAATCTTATCATTTGTCACAGTACTCGCCTCGGCAGCAAAAGAAAAGAAAAATACCCACGCAAAACAAATAAAAAACAAACTAATCATGCTTTTTTTCATAATTGCTCCTTTCTCCTGCCATCTTTTATCCCGCGCCCGCCATTATAAAGTTGGGCAAAACGCTCCCTTTGGTACGAAATATATTATAGCGGATTCATATTACAAAACCGTTACAATCTTCTAACGGATAGGTTACATCCGTACCAGCCGAAACCCTTGTCTAATCACGCTCTCTCGCGCTTTTCTCAACCCGGGAAATATAAATAAAAGCTGCTGCCCTTGCCTAATTCTGACGTCGCCTCAACCCGGCCGCCGTGATACTGCATGATCTCCTTAACAATCGCCAGTCCCAAGCCCGTTCCGCCCATTGCTCGGGAACGCGCCTTATCCACCCGATAAAAACGCTCAAATATCCGCGGCAAATCCTCCGGCGCGATGCCAATACCCTGGTCTTGAATCCGGCCGACAATATAATTTTCCTGCGCATAGAGCGACACTTTAATCCGGCTGCCTTCCCCGCTGTATTTAACCGCGTTAGAAATCAAATTACGAAAGACCTGCGACACCCGGCCGGCGTCCCCGTATATATAATATTTTTCCGGCGCTTCAAACAAAAGCTGTTGCTGTTTTTTGCGGGCGTGGATCTGATACCCTTCCACTTCGCCGCGCACCAGCTCGGTTAGCTCAATCTGCTCCATTTGAAAGCTTAGTTTCTTGTTGTCCAGCTTGGATAAGTCCAGCAAATCTTGCACCAAAGTTGTCATCCGGTCGCTTTCGGCGTTGATTACCGCCAAAAAACGATCCCGATTCTCAATATCCTCCGGCGGCAAATCCAGCAAGGTTTCGGCATAACTTTTCACCGTGGTAATCGGCGTCCTTAACTCATGGGAAACATTGGCCACAAATTCCTTTTGAATTTGCTCTAATTTTTTATGCTCCGTTACGTCCTGAATAACGCAAATCACTCCTCCGGCAATCCGGTCGTCACTGAAATACCGGGCAAACGCCACATTAAAATACTGATTTTCCTTTTCGATAATAAACCTTAGCTGCCCCTGTTCTATCCGTCCGGTCAACTCCTGATAAGACAAATTGAGCGATTGATAAAAGATTTCCTCATACTCCTTGGCCTGGCGGAAGCCAAGCATCCGCATAGACGCTGGATTTTTATGAATCACCTGGCCAGCCTCATCAAATACCAAAATCCCATCGGTCATATAATGAATGATCGTTTCCATCTTATTTTTTTCACCGGCCATCTGTTCCATTGTCCGGTTCAGGGATTTCGCCATATAGTTAAAATTATCGGTTAAATCGCCGATTTCATCATTGGACAGGACCGGAATCGGACTTTTTAAGTTCCCCGCCGCCATATCCTTGGCCCGCTTAGAGAGCAAACGAATCGGCCGGGTCAAATAACCGGCAAAAATATACCCCAGCAGCATCGCCAGCCCAATCGCCAAGAGGACGGAAACCGAAATAACATAAACCGTCCGCTTAATGCTTTCTTCCACCTGCTCGGTGCCTTTTAAAAAATACAAGATAAACGCCACGGCGCCATTGTTGTCCTTAATCGGCAAAGCCAAACCCATCATCCGGTCATTTTCCCGGATATTGCTGACCCGGTCAAACTCTTCCAAGCTATCCCCCATCGCCGCCGCCATTGTCTGCGGCGTCAAAATCCGCTTGGCCGTTTCCACTTCCGAAGTAGTATAAATCACCTCGCCGCTTGGTCGCAGCATACAAATGATCATATCGGAAGAAGGCTGCCCCAATCGGCCTTGCCTGAGCAGATCCATATACTGCTTTTCCAAAGTTTCGGCTGGCGCGTCATCTTCCGCCGAAATCGCCGCCGCCAAAGCCACCAAACGCTGCAAATCGTTTTTTATCACTTTATACTCATTGTCTCTGGTCAGATATACGATCAGCGTCCCGCTGGCCATCATAACAATAATTACCAGCAAAACATAAATCGTCACCAGCCGCCAGCGTATACTTCTTAAATGCATAGATTCTCCCTAAAGCCCGTTTTTCTTGGGGTTAAAATAATAGCCGACCCCCCGCTTGGTCAAAATATAAATGGGATTGCTCGGTTCGTCCTCAATTTTTTCCCGAAGCCGGCGGACCGTAACATCCACCGTCCGCACATCGCCATAATATTCATACCCCCAAACCTGTTCCAAAAGCTGCTCGCGGGTAAAAATCTGATTGCCCTGCTCCATTAAAAACTTAAGCAGTTCGTATTCCCGAACCGTCAAGTCAATTTCTTCCTTATCCTTCGTCACCTTATACTGAACGGTATCCACCTCCAGCTTGCCGAAACGCAAAATCTTATCCGGCAGGCCGGCGCTTGGCCCCTCCATATTTTGCCGGCGCAGATTGGCCTTTACTCTGGCAATCAGTTCTCTGACACTGAACGGCTTGGTGATATAGTCATCCGCCCCAAACTCCAGTCCCAGCACCTTATCGACCTCTTCTGCCCGCGCCGTCAGCATAATGATCGGCACATTGGACTCTTCCCGAATCATCTTGCACAGGCCAAAACCATCCAGCTCCGGCATCATGATATCCAGCAGTAGCAAATCCGGTTTTTCTTTCTTAAAAAGCTCATACCCCTGCCTGCCGTTTTCGGCCGTATACACTTCAAAGCCTTCTTTTTCCAAATTAAACCGCAAAATTTCCACGATATTACTTTCATCGTCTACTACCAGTAATTTATATGCCATAACCACTTCCTACTCGTCAGCACTTTGTTGCTTTCATCCTTTATTATAGCCGCTTTCTGCCAAAAGCACAAGCAAATCTTTAGCCCCTTAAAATCCACTGTCCTTTTTTGGTTGATCCTACCCGCCGCAACAGTCCTTCTGCTTGAAGCTGCTGCATAATATACCGCACACCGCTCCGCGAAAGCCCTGTCGCCTTCTCCAACTGCTGCTGCGTAATGGCCGAATTTTTTTGAATTTCTCTAAGAATGATTTCTCGATTGCTTGGATCGATTTCTTGGTTGGTTTCTTGGTCAGTTGTCATTTCTTGGTCAGTTTCTTGGTCAGTTTCTTGGTTAGTCGCCCGATTGGTCAAAAGATTTTCGGCTGCAAAACGATAGAGGTTGACCCGAAAGCCAATTTCTAAATTAATAAATTCCGGCTCTGCTAAGCCGTATTCCCTCATGGCTTTTAACAGCTTGGGAATACCGCTGCCCCACGCTTCTATCAAATTCATATACGAAAAAGCATGAGCAAGCGCCCGATTCCGAATCTTAGAATATCCTTCTTTGATCCGCTCCAACGTTACACCGGGCATTAACCCGCCGGGAGAAGTAATCTCCAGCCGGTCATCATAAATTGCTACCTGAATATGAGAAGCTTGCAAAAAACTACAATTCATTACCGCGTTAATAATTAACTCTCGAATACTATCCGGCGGCAATTCATAAATATCTTGCCGGTAAATCCCTTTTAGGCGAGCGCCCAGACGAATATTCCTCAAAACAAAATGAAAGGCCTCCTCTATTTGCTGCCAAAGCGGGCCGTCATACTCCCGCTTGTCCACAAAAATCGCGCGTGTTGTTCCCTTAAACATGCCGCATTGAATCACAGAAAAAAAACTGTCTTTTCCCAACAGAAACATATAGCCATTGGTCGGGTGAATACAGCCGTCTTCTCCCTCTGCTAATAATCCCCAGCTTAAAAGCTGATTCTTCGTAATATCCTTAACGGATTCTTTTTGCGTCTGCGACTTGGCATTTGCAACGGCAACTTTTTTCATCTTACTGCATAAGTCCTGAATTTCTTCCTCACTCACCTTTAAATCCCTGCGAACAACTTTATCGTAAGACCGTCCCTCATCTTCATAATACATCTCAGCCGTCAAATCCCGTCCGGCTGGTCTTGATGTGCCAGCCACCCGAATATAAGTTCCATTTACTATGCCTTTTGATTTAATATAATAAGGCCGCTGCTTTCCAGAACTAATTTCCACGATAATCACCGTTTTTTCATCCAGCGTCTGCAAATAAACATCAGGAATGATGATTGGCTCGCAGCTATCTGAAATCGCCGCCGTAATAGCGTCCATTTCAGCAAAAACTTTTTCTTTCGGAATGCCGACAACCGCTCTGGTATCATCATCTACGCCAAAAATAATTTTTCCGCCCTTGCCATTGGAAAATGCGACAACCGATTTCATATAGGTAAAACTATCTTGTGGCCGCTCTGATTTAAACTCTATGTTTTGCGATTCTCCGGCAAGAATTTCTTGCATCGTCATAAAATCATTCCTTTCCTTATTGCTTTTTAGCTTCTGCTTTACCGCTTGCTCGGTTTAAGCTTTTTCAAGTTCCCCGCCTATCCCCCGACCGCGCCGCGATATATTCGTCAATCTCCTCGACCAAAGCCCGGTCGCCCATGGTGTGCAGCGTTTCAAAATATTTTATAATATAGCGGTAAATATCATACTCATCAAAAAGCACGGCTGCTTCCTTACCAGAAAGGCCTTTAAAATAGCGATATCTCTCTATGCAGTAAATTAAAAAAGAAATCTCTTTGCCCATTACTGCGCCTCCTCCGGATAATCATAAAAACCCGTCAGCAGTTCGTCTTGATACATCGTATATAAGGTCATTGGACCATAATGCCACAGCTTGGAGCGTTCCTCGGAAAGTTCCTGATAAAGCTTTGAGCGGTAAAAGCGAGAAATCACTTTGTCCTCCCCAATATTGCTGTTCTTGGTAATCTGTTCAATCACCGGCGGCACAATAATCGCCAGCATCGCGCTAAACTGATTTTCATTCATAGCCGCTCCCTCCCTTTAAACTGCAAATATTTCAAAGCCTTCTCGGTTGCAAATACCAGCTGATTAAATAACTTCCGAATCTTCAAATCCTCTATGGTTTGCTCTCTGGTCAAAACTCCCGTCAAATAAAGAGTGTTTAGAATCGCTTCTCCGCTTTGACGCCGTTCTGTAACCTTAGCCGCAAAGTTCACCGCCTGCTTTCGGTTCGTTGTGGTATAAAAGCCAAACCCAAAATCCAGAAAACGGCTTTGCCTAATAAGTTTTGGACAATCTACAATTACATTGCTGCCATGGTATAAAATCATGTTTAGCCGCCTCCTGCTTCTTTTTTCCCGCCTATTCTTGCTCCTTTATCTGGTAAGTCGGCACCAGGCTTTTGACAATCTCTTTGATTTCGCCTTCCGCCTCCACCGCTTCCTTTAATTTAGCCAAGTTGGCGGAAAAGGCTGCTTCCTCCATCGGGATCGGCCGGCCGATATGAATCAGCTTATTGCTGGTTTCCTGCAAACCCTCCTCAGCCATTAAAAACTCCTCGTACAGCTTTTCCCCCGGCCGCAGGCCGATATATTCAATCTTAATATCGCGGTCCGGCACAAAGCCCATCAGCCGAATCAGGTTCCGCGCCAAATCAACGATTTTGACCTGCTCGCCCATATCCAGCACAAAAATCTCGCCACCGCCGGCCAGCGCCCCCGCCTGCAAAACCAAGGCTACCGCTTCCGGAATCGTCATAAAATAGCGGATGATATCGGGGTGCGTAACCGTGACCGGTCCGCCCCGCAAAATCTGCTTGCGGAACAGCGGCACAATGCTGCCATTGCTCCCTAAGACATTGCCAAAGCGCACCGCCGCAAACTCGGTTTGAGATTTTTGATCAAAGCTTTGAATCAGCATTTCGCAAATCCGCTTAGACGCCCCCATGATATTGGTCGGGTTGACCGCCTTATCGGTCGAGATCAAAACAAAGCGCTTCGTGCCATAGCGATCGGCCAGCTCCGCCATTGTCTGCGTGCCGAAAACATTATTTTTAATCGCTTCGTTTGGGCTCCCCTCCATCAGCGGCACATGCTTATGCGCCGCCGCGTGATAAACAATATCCGGCCGATATTTTTCAAAAATAGCCGCCATCCGTTTTTCATCGCAAACGGAAGCAATCAGTACCGCTAGCTTTAAATCCTTATATTTCGCCTTTAATTCCTGTTCAATATCATAGGCGTTGTTTTCATAAAAATCAACAATCATTAAAAGCTTGGGCTGATACTTGGCAAGTTGGCGGCACAGCTCACTGCCGATCGACCCGCCGCCGCCGGTTACCATGACCGTTTGACCGCTGACATAATTCATAATACTGCCCAAATCCAAATCAACCGTATCGCGGCCCACCAAATCCTCAATATCAACGTTCCTAAGCTGCGAAGCGCTGACCTGCCCATTGATCAGCTGATACATGCCCGGCAAAATCTTTAAAGCACACTCCGTTTGCTTGCAGATATCCAGAATCGGTTTTAAATGCGCCTTGGAATACGACGGAATGGCGATAATAATATCAGTGACTTCATATTTTTCCACCATCGATAAAATATCTTCTCTGGCGCCAGTCACTTTTACCCCTTGAATATAGCTACCGATCTTACTACGGTTGTCGTCAATGGCGCAGACAATTTTTCCATCCAAATATTGGCTGTTGTTGATTTCCTTAATAATCGCATTGGCCGCCTCGCCCGCGCCGATAATCATCGTCCGGCGTTTGCGGTCATTGCGGTAACGGTTATTAAGCGCCCGCAGAAAACGGTAAGCAAAGCGGGAAGCTGCCACATAAAAAAGCAAAAAGCCCAAATACAGCGGATGAAAGCTGCGCGGCACATGCACCCCCAGAGCCAGCATGCCGGCCAGCTGCGCGACAGCCGAAGCCACACAGGCATAGGCCACATTAGTCAGCTCCTCCACTCCGGCATATTTCCATAGGCTGTGATACAGGCGGAGCAGCCAAAAAAGCGCCAAAGTAATGAGTGTATTTAACGGCGCATAGCGAAACACCGCCTCGCTGTAGCCGCTGGGAATATTGCCGATGCTAAAATCAAAGCGCACCAGCAGGGCGCAGTCTGCCGCTAAATTAATCAATAAAATATCCAGTAAAATCAAAAAAGCTCTCCGCACCAGCAGCTTTTTATCCATATTCTTCCAGCTTTCCCGCATAATGTTCCCCTTTTTCTGATTTCTGTTTTTGCTTTTCTGCCCGGATGCGCCCGCTGCTCTTTGCTATTCGGCGCCTGCGACCTGCTGCCGCCCTGCCCAAAGACCTTGTTTTCTCCCCATTTCCTTTTTATCTTCTTTCTCTAAAACAAAAAAGAAATGCACCTTACCGCCAGGCTCATTTCTTATTATAATCCTATCTCTGCATTTTTTCAAGAATTGAAGTTACCGTTCCGGCCAGCCGGCGGTTTATCTACGCAGACATCTCCTGTTAATGATGCAACCCCCCGTAAACATCTGCAAGGTTTTTCTTGGTCGGTTAGGCCGTGAATTGTAGTTATGATTGATCTGCCTTTTGCAAGCAGGCTTTCCGGCCTGTCAATCATAGCGTCCAAACTCGCAATCCGCTGACATTTGAGCAAATTACTCCTCAATTTCCACCCGATTGCGGCCGGCTTTTTTGCCCTTATACATCTGCTCGTCAGCTTGCCGGATCATCTCGTAAATATCCCGGTAATTGTCCGAACCAACGCCGCCAAAAGTAATGGTGATGGCAATGTTTTCCCCCTGGTGGCAAAGCGGCGTTTCCTCAACTTTCCGGCGTACCCGGTTTAAAATTTCCTTCACTTCAAAAGCTTTCAACGGCCCTTTGCCATTTGCTTTGCTGCGCAGCAAAATCAAAAATTCCTCGCCGCCCCAGCGCGCTACAATATCATCGCCCCGCAGTTCACGGTTTAAAATATCCGACATCTGCTTCAGCGCCCGATAGCCAAGTTCGTGACCATAACTGTCATTGATGTTTTTAAAATGATCAATATCGCCAAAAACTAAATAAAACTTCATACCCTCCCGCTGCAGGCGATCATTCATTTCCGCTAAAATCTGATTCATCCGCCGTCGGCTGACTAAGCCCGTCAGTTCGTCCCGGAAAACGCTCTCTCTGATCTCTTCCATTTCCTTTTGCATGAAAAAGAATTCAAGCGCTTTCGACAGCCCCAGCACGCGGTCAGAAAAGAAAATAACCACAAAAACCGCTGCCATATTTAACGAAATAAACAGCATGTCCAACTGAAATATAATTTCCCACTGCATTTTTTGTTTGATTGCAAAAAAGAGGAAAATATACAGAACCGACTGAAAAATCCCCAGTACATAAAAGGGCTTTCGCTCCTGAAACGGCACTGTCACCTCAACAATCAGAAACGCAAATATCCAGTTCTGAAAACCATAGTCCCAGCCCATACTCAGCATCGCCACTATAACAAAAGCCGTCGCTTCCAGCAAAGCAAAAAAAACAACCTGCCGCTGATACCGGTGGATATATTTCAAGCTCACTGCAAAAACCGCAATACTAAAAAGATTGTAAAACTTCATCACCGGCGTATTCCAGTAAAGAAATAAAACCTGACAGACAATATGCACCACCAGCGCTCCCATAACCAGCGGATAATATAATGGAACTTTCTTTAAATCCCTTGTTTTCTCTTCTCTCATATCCTCATCCTTATTCACAAGCCGTTTTGCTAATTTTATAGGTATTTAGCACTGAAACCCGCCTTCCAATTTTTGGGGGACATTTCCACTCTGTTTTCGACCTTTTTTCTTAATTAAATCTATTATATCTAACTTTTCTCTTTTTGTCTATTTATTTTTCATTCTTATTATTTAATAAAATTCTAATTTTTATATAAGCTTTTTGCATTATATATAGGTATTATGCCCTATTATTAACTAATTTCATTTTCCTATTTTGTCTACTTTCCGCTTTATTCTTCCCCTGGTTTTGGTCAAGAGCAGCACGCACCTTGGCCAAAACACCGCCTTTTCCTGAAAGATCGGCTGCTGCAATTTTTTGAATTCAAAACTGTATTTTGTCATAAAAATACCGACCTCCCATCATTAGATTTTTAGGTCTAACTTTTTGAGGTCGGTAATAGGTACGGTTTTTTATTTATCTCTTCCCAAAATATATAAATATTCCGCCATTATTTTATATGTTTTCTTCAAACTATCCTTGATATAAAATAACCTGTCCCTGCGCCAAGCTGGGCCGGGCGGCAATCACTCTTTGATTGGACGAACCGACCCATGGCCGCTCGGGACTGAACTTATCGCGCTCAAACTTACCATCGATCAGCACATCGACCGACCGCATTAGCGGCAAATCCTTCACTTCCTCCCATAGATAGCCGGTATAGAGCCAGACACTTTTGTCTGGGAACTCCCGCCGGATCTCCGCTAAAAGCTCTTCCACCCCGGCTCGGTTCTGCGGATGGAGCGGATCGCCGCCGGACAGGGTAATGCCGTCAATATAATCTCTTCCCAGAACCTCCCACAGCTCCGCTTTGGCTTTCTGATCAAAGGGCAAACCGCCGCAGATGTCCCAGGTAATCGGGTTGTGGCAGCCCGGGCAGGCATGGACACAGCCCGCCAGCCACAGCACCACTCTAAGACCCTCGCCATTATTCATATCGTCTTTGGTAATATTATGATATCTCATTTTCTCACCATATCCGCCTGCTTACAGCTGTTTTTCTCAAGTCCTGACTGCTTTCCTGCGTTACTCCTTTTCTTTCACTGCTTCCGAACCAACTATTGCCCTTTCGCCTGCCTGGTTTTCTTTATTTGCAACGACTATCTTTGCCTGCCCGGCTTACTTGCCGTTTACTTTCTTTCCTTTTCCGCGCCAAAACCTGTCTTTGGCCCGCTTTGGCTTATGGCCAAAAAAGCCTTACATCGTTACTCTCTCTGAAATCTCCACGGTTTTGGCGTGATTAAGCCGGGTGTCGCCCTTGACCCGGGAAAAGCTCAAGTAACCGTTCATCCGGTCAATCTTGGTCAGGTTCTCCGAATGACACTTGGGACAAACCTCCATATTCAGCTCCTGATGGCCGCAGTCATCACAGTAGGACAGCGCCATATTAACGCCCTCATAAAAGCCCATCTTCATGGCCCGGCGCACCAGTGTCCGAATCGCTTTGACATTATAGGGAATGTTGTAGCGGACATACTGAATCTTGCCGCCGTTGAGCAAATCCCAAAAACGCTTTTCATAATCCTGCTTTTCGATCGGCGTCACTTCCTCGGTTACGTGCAGATGAAAACTGTTGGTCACATACGCCCGATCCGACACATTTTTAATCCGCCCGTAAAGGCTGCGGAACTGCTCGACCTGCGTGCCGCACAGCGACTCGGCCGGCGTGCCGTAAATCGCGTACAAGATCCCGTCCTCTTCCTTAAACTCCTGCGCTTTTTTATTAATATACTCCATCACTTCCAGTGCGAAATCCGCATCCTCGCGCAGCGACTTACCATTATGGAGCTGCTGCAGCTCATTGAGCGCGGTAATGCCAAAGGAAAATGTCACCGCCGGCAAAATCGGCCGGATCTTATCGGAGTGCTTGAGATGTCCCTGATAAAAACCGCCCTCGCAAAAGGCCAGCGGGTTGACCGATGCCCTGAGATTCCCCAAGTATTCATAAGTTTTTTGATGAAGCGTGCGGATCATTTGCAGATAGTAATCCAGCACTTCATAAAAATCCTTTCCTTCTTCCTTGGCCTTGGCATAAATCATCGGCAAATGCAGGCTGATTGCGCCGCCGTTCCAGCGGCCGGTAAAGATCGGCACATCGTTTTCATCCGCCGGCTTCATCCCGCCCCGCTCGTACCATGGGCTTAAAAAGGCACGACAGCCCATCGGCGAAACCACCTTTTTGTACTTCTTGTACATTTCCGCGACATAGCCCTCGCCGGTCAGACTGAGGAAATCGGGATACATTGTTTTGGAGGAACACTCCACCGCCAATTCAAAAATATCTTCCAGTTCCTTGCCTTCGCCATGCAGTTCTTCATCATAAAGAAAAACAATTTTAGGGAACAGCACCGGTTTTTTAAAGCCGGCCTTGCCTTGTCCGCCCATATGCACCCGAAGCATACATTCGGTCGCCAGCTTCCCCCAGCGGTCAGTGGCCAGACCGGCGGTGATTGTGATAAACGGATAGTCGCCCCGGCTGCTGCCAACGGTGTTGAGCTTATACTCGATGCCCTGAAAGCCCTGCTCCATATCGCGGCGGACTTTGGCTAGCACCTTTTCCTCGATCCTTTGCCGCTGCTCCGGCGTCATCTCGCCGACGATCATATCACTGTAATCATATAAATACTTTTTATAGCTCTTTTCGGCATAAGGCGAGAGGATCTTATCCAGCTCGCCAATGGTAAACCCGCCGTACTGCTGAGCCGCTGTTGACAGGACGATATCGCCGATGACGTCAAAGGCAGTATCTAAGGTTTTCGGCTCATTATACCAAATATTGGCCATTTCAAAGCCGCCGGTCAAAACCGCTTTCATGTCAAACAAACAGCAGTTCATCGTATCCAAGCGGCTGACCATATCGTGAATATAGATATAACCCGCCCGGATAGCGCTTCTTTCTTCCTTGTTCAGGAAAAACTTCTGATAAAGCTCTTTGTTCAGCT
>CAUVDV010000013.1:0-24554 GCA_963550755.1 uncultured Lachnospiraceae bacterium | reverse complement strand
GAGCCTGATGCTGAATATTATAAATATCCGCCATTTTTCGGCCCACCATTTTGGATATTAAGTAATCTTTATTCACCTCACTGACATTTCTCGTTTCTATGTGTTCCCCATCCTTCATAATGGTAACACTATCACAAATTTCAATCACCTCTTCCAGACGGTGCGAAATATAAATAACACTTACCCCCTGCGCTTTTAATTCCCGGATATAACGAAACAGTGTTTGCACCTTGTCATTTTCCAAAAGCGCCGTGGGCTCATCAAAAATAACCAAACGGGCATTGGAATTAACGGAAATTTTGCTGATAGTAATCATGGCCTGCATGGCAACCGGCAATTGGCTGATAATATCCTGTGGATTAATGTCCAGACCAAACTTATCAATAATTTTTTGACTTTCCGCATTTAGTTTTTTCCAGTCCACTATGCCAAATGAATTTTTAGGTAAGCGCCCCAAAAAATAGTTTTCCGCGACCGTTAAATTTTTAGCGATGTTCACATGCTGATAATTGGCGTACATTCCTAATTTGACGGCATCCGTAACGGTTTTAGCCGTTTCAAACTTTCCATTGACATTGATTTGAGCACTGCCTTCGGTCGGCAGCTCTACTCCCATAATACATTTTATGAGCGTAGATTTTCCGGCGCCGTTTTCACCCACCAACGCCCGCACCTCTCCCTTTTTGACAGTGGTGCTGATACCCTTCAAGGCCTGAACTCCCGGATATGTCTTTACCATATTCTCAATTTTTAAGATAATCGTGTCTTCCATCGCTTCCTCCACTGTAAAAGGCAGGTAGTTTTATTTTTACCGGTTGCCCGCCGAGCCCGCAAAGGCAAAGGCTTAACGGACAGCCGGTAAAATCTTAATTACTATAGAACTTAACTATTGTCGCAAATCAATCCATGCCTTATTTGACCAAAAGATTCGGGTTTAACAAGGCGGCGTATTTATCTTCTTTCATGTTTTGGGTAGTAACCGCTTCCGGCGGCATAGTAACCTTTTGCTCTTTTTCCGGATTTTTGCCTTGAAGCAGGGTTTCCACGGCGTTTTTAAGCGAAGCATAACCTTGGCCATACGCGTCCTGTACAATGATACAATCCAAAGTACCATTCTCCAGCGCCTTTATCTCGGTGGGATCTGAGTCTACACCAATGGTGATGACCTTGTCTTTAATTCCCGCGTTTTCGACCGCCAAAGCGATACCATCACCGGAAATATTGTTGGCGCCGTAAATTCCGATCAATTGGTCGCCATAGGTAGCGATTTGATTTTCAATATCGGCCTGTGCCTGCTCTAAACTATTGTTATTATACAGGGTATCTAATACCTTGATTTCGGAATTAGCCTCAATGTAGGCCTTGAAATTATCCATTCTGGGCTGCAGGGAAGGATTGACATTGGAAAACTCCATAGCAATGATTCCCTTTTGCGGAATACCGGCTGCTTTTAATTGTTCCAGCATGATTTTTCCGGCCAAATCTCCAACATCCGCGCTGACCGTTGTGTAATATTGATTATAGCAGTCCGAAAACTCGGTCGAGTCGATGGTTTCCAATCCGCAGTTTGTAAAGTTGACGACAATTCCCATATTCATCGCTTCTTTGGCAATGGAGCGAGTCGAGTCCGGAACCTGCGTCGCGCTTATAATAGCGGCAGGCTTAGCAGCAATCGCGTTTTCAAATGCCCGGATGTAACTTTCGGTTTCAGCCTCTGTGGCTGGTCCGACCGTTGTGAAATTAATGGAAATTCCATGCTCGGCTTCCATATCTTTAACCGCGTTTTTCATGCCGATTTCCTGATATTGCCAAAATTCCGACTCAGTAGAGCAAGACACCCATATGATGTCAAAGCTTTTTTTCTCTTCTGTTGTCGTTTTGCTATTTTCGCTTTTTTCACCCTCTACTGTCTTATTCTCACTTGGCTGTTGATTGGAAGGCTGATTCGTATTTGTTTGCCCACAACCGGATAAAACTACCAACATACATATTACTAAAGTAAAAGCTATGATTTTTTTCATTATTCTTTTCCTTTCCAGCAGTTTTCTGTTGCTTTCGCGTGACTTTTTTGATAAATTACTCACAATCTCTCGTTTAATTCTATTCGCTCATTATCCGGCCCTCTTAGCATTATCCATTTGGATCCTCTCTCAAAAACATGAGGCGCTTGGCAATAACTCCCTTCTTCAAAGGCAACGCCTTTCTCTTTTAACTCTTCGATCACTCCCTCCAAATTAATTACCGAAATCGCGAAATGATCAATTATGCCGTCCCTCCTTTCCCGCGGTTTCGGCATTTTAATAAGTTCAATAGTCAGTCCATTTTTTTCAACAAATACTACCTTCACATCGCCTTCCGGGGAAGGATTCGTATTTTCCCAAATTTTATGAAAGCCAAGAGTTTGTTCATAAAAATTTTGCGAAACACGTAAATCCGATACCAACACACCTATATGCGCCAATCCGTTTTTCATGTTACCCCTTTCCGCTTTGTCAAATCTTTATTCACTCAATTTTCCCTTGCACGATAGAATAGCTTTTTAGCCAAAAGACTGCGTCTTTTCGCTTGGCTGCTCGCTCAGCATCGCCAGAATGAATTATTGTTTATGGCTCCATAATCTTTTTTATAAAACGCAGGGATTCTTTGGCGTCATTGTCTAAAATTGTTTCTCTGGTATCCAAAATTAACTGCCGCCAAACCCGAATGTCTTTTCCCACCTCGCCGCCGGGAATAACAAAAGGCTCCATTACAACATCCCCGTTATAGTCAATCTTTTTTAAAGCAACGGCAATTTCAGGCCAAGGAATCAACTTTCCCTGCCCCGGCACTTTGCGGTTATTTTCTCCAATGTGCAGATGTCCCAGCTTGTCACCGGCGGTTTCAATCGCCTCGGCAAAAGAGTCTTCTTCAAACGCCATATGATAAGTATCAAGCATTAGCTTCACATTTGCTTTGCCCACAGCCTCCACATAATCGGCGCCTTCTTTGGCCGTATTTAGCAAATAGCCTTCATGTCGGTTCAGGACTTCCATGCAAAGGGTAATTCCATAATCCGCCGCCAGATCCGCCAATTTTTTCATTTGCTTAATACTTTGCGCTAAATCCTTTTCTTTATGAATTGGCAGCCGATAGTCTACCGGCCAATAAGAATATAAGCCGCCGCCCACTTTTTTAATCTCTAATTTTTCCATGACCCGAAACGTATCCTGCCAAAAAGCGAATGTATTTTGGATTACTTTTTCATCATCGGCGGCAATATTTTCTTCCTTTTTTGGACCATATCCACCGGTCAAAATAATAGAATATTTTTGGGCAGCTTCTTTTAAGGCTTTTATTTCATCTTCTTTCTTATCCTTAAGTCCGGCGCAGGATATTTCCAAAATATCAAAGCCCAGTTTAGAAACCTTCTCCACATACTTGATGTAGTCGGCACCCCATTGTTTTTCCCAGTACGCGTAATAAATCCCATATTTCATAAAATATCCCCTTTCTTTATTTTAACTGATCAATGATTTGCGTTCCGCAGCTGGTACCAATTCTGGAAGCTCCCGCCTTGATCATAGCCAAAGCTGCTTGCAGATCGCGGATTCCGCCGGCCGCCTTAATCTTTATTGCTTCTCCGACGATTGACTTCATCAGTTTGACATCCTCAATGGTCGCTCCGCCGCTGCCAAATCCGGTCGATGTTTTGATGAAGTTGGGCCGCACTTTTAAGGCGACTTGGCAAAGCTTTACTTTTTCCTCATCAGTAAGATAGCAATTCTCAAAAATTACTTTGGAAACGACATTGTGCTTATTGCATATCGTAACAATCCCGGCCATTTCCTTTTCAATATATTCCCAATTACCACTTTTTAATTCCACCAGATTTATCACATAGTCCACTTCTTTCGCGCCTTTTTGAATCACATCTTCCGTTTCAAATAGCTTGGTGTCCAAAGTACATTGCCCTAAAGGAAAACTTACGGCCGCATCACACACGGTTTTGCTGTTTTTTAACAAATTTGCGCAGTAAGCAACAACCGCGTTGTTAACGGCCACAGTTTTAAAACCGTATTGATCGGCTGTTTCACAATGCTTTTGCATATCTTGCAGCGTGACAAAAGGTTTTAAAAGAGTTTGGTCAATCATTTCCGCTAAACTTTTTTTATCCATATTCAGTACCTCCTCATATGATATTCGTTTTCCATTGGCTTAAAGTTTTATAGGTGTCAAGCAAAGCATAATAACTTTGATTAAATACTTTCTTTAGTTTTTGATACTCGGCGAAACAGTTATTTTGCGGGGAAATGACATCCTCGACTTCTATAAATTTTGAGATATCATTAAAATCCTTTAATTCACCAACGCCTACGCCGGCCGCGACCGCTGCGCCCATAGATGTGGCTTCATCTACCCAATTTAGCTTTCTGATTTCCAAGCCATAGACATTGGCTATAATTTGCCGGATTTCCCTGCTCTTGGCTAATCCGCCAATTACGTTAAGGGCTTTAATATCTATTTCATCCTGCTGAAAAACATTTAAAATAATCGATAAATTCATGATGATCCCCTCGATGCAGGCCCGAATGAGATCTTTTCTTTGATGTTCCATTTTCAAGCCAATGAAAGCGCCTCTGGCGTCCGGATTCCACCTAGGGCTGCGCTCACCTAAAATATAGGGTAAATACAATAATCCATTAGCGCCCAAACTGCTTTGACTTAATTCTTGGTTCATCAATTCATAAACGCTGATTTTTTCGGAAGCGGCTGTGCTTTCTAAATCTTTACATAATATTTTTCTTATAAACTGATAAGAATTGCCGGCGGCCTGCATGGTTCCGTTGGGAGAATACTTGCCCTGGACCATATGTGCCCAGTTATAGGTTCTCATTTCCTTATCAAAAATCGGCTTACTGGAGGTCAGGGCGACCCAGGAAGAAGATCCCAAATAATTAAAGGCATCTCCGTCCTTTACGCTGCCGGCCCCAACCGCCGCGCACAATCCATCTCCCGCCCCTAAAACTACCGGTGTGCCTTTAGCCAATCCACATTCGGCACTGATCGCCTGACTGATTTCCCCGGCAACATAAGTGGAAGGATGAATTTCTGTCAGTTTTTCGCTGTCGATACCGGTAATTTCTAATATTTTTTCTGACCAGCGCAGATTTCTTAAATCCATACAATTTGTGCCGGAAGCGTCAGTGTAATCGGTAATAAATTGTCCGGTCAGCCGGAACACAATATAATCCTTCGGCTGTAACAGCTTATATATATTTTTATATATTTCCGGTTCCTTATTTTTAATCCACATCAGCTTTTCAATGCTGTACGCCGAACTGATTCGATGTCCAGTTATTTGGTAAAATTCCCATTCGTCTATTTTGCTTCTAATCGTTTGTTCTTCCTCAAGGCTTCTTTGATCCGCCCAAATAATGGCTGGTCTTAACGCGGTGCCCTGACGATCAACTGCCACACAACCCATCATTTGACCGCTAAAGGCTATTCCCGCCACTTGGTTTTTATCAATGTCCTGGAGTAATTTTTGATTGGCCAGGCAAAATGCCTTCCACCAGTCCGCCGGATTTTGCTCAGCCCAGGTACTATTAAAAAAATGAGTATCATAGGCGCACATTACATTTTTTATTAATTTTCCATTTACGGAAAATAAGGTAGCCTTATCACCTGAGGTTCCTAAATCATGGGCAATTAGATATTTTTCCATTTTTCATCCTCCAATCCGTGAAAAGCAGATTCTTAACTTTTCCTTGTCGAAAACTTCACTTTCTGCTTGGGCGAATTTCCCCTTAGTCTTTTTTTGTTTCTATCGAACATGGAAAACTGAGTTAAGTTAAAATAAAATTATTTATGTATGGGAGCGTTCCCACATATTGTACAAAATAAATTTATTTGAAATTTTTTGAATATTTAACGCGTCTTCTTTTCCGCTCCTTTTAAAACCAACTCATAAGGGACTATTTTAACAGTATAGTATTTGTGAGGATTCTCAATTCGTTCAATCAAAAGCTCCATCGCGATCCTGCCCATTTCAATCGTATCTCTTGATACATAAGAGTATTTATAATCAATAATATCCAGTACGTCAATATGGTCAATCCCCACAAAGGCGATTTCCCGTCCCAGTTTCATGTTTCTTTCGCGGGTAGCTCTTAAAAAGCCCAAAGTTGTTCGGTTGTTGCAGGCAACAATGCCATCCGGGATATCCCCCCGCTCATACATTTCCCGTGCTAAGGCATATGCCTTTTCCACCATAAAATCACCATGCATAATATATTTTTCAATAATCGGAATTTGATATTGCTTCATTGCCTGCAAATATCCCTCATACCGGCCTCGGGCATGCTTTAAGTTTAAATCTCCGGTAATAATGCCAATGGTTCGATTGCCAGCCTTAATTAAAGCTTCTGTCGCGGCAAAAGCGCTGCCGAAGTTATCGTAAACCACCTTATCCAAATTAATACCGTCAATTTCTCTGTCCAGCAAAACAACCGGTGCGTTAATTTTTTCTAATAACAACTTTAGCTTTTCTGTCGCTTCCGGCTCAGAATAGTCTACCGCCGGAGCCAAAATAACCCCCCTTACTCTTTGCGCCTTCAGCATTTGCAGAGCTTTTTCCTCTTTGGTGATGGTATTATTGGTATTAAAATAAATAATATTGTAATTATTTTGGTCCACTATCTGGCCAATTCCGTTTAGCACCTCGCTGTAAAAACTATTATCAATTTCCGGAACGACAACCCCAATGGTATTGGTAATTTTTTTGGACAAGCTTCTGGCGGATTCAGACGGCTGATAGCCATATTCCTGAATGATGGCCTCAATTTTTTCCCTGGTTTCATCATTGACATAGCCGGTTTCCGTAAGAACTCGCGATACGGTTGATTTTGACACTCCTGCCAGAGCCGCGATATCGGTGATCGTAATCATTTTTATAATCCTCTGATTTTTTAATGGGAATCGTTGGTTAAATGAATTCTTTAAGGGAACGTTCCCTCACAAATAATGATAATCTCTTTTCATAGATATGTCAATAGAAGATTTTATTTTCGCTAAATAAACAAAATAAAACTCATTTTTTCGCCATTTTGCCAAAATTTACTAGAAAATCTCGATTGACTAAACCAGCGAAATGCTTAAAATAAAAACACAGAAAGGATTCCGTCACAGCTCAAGCAGACAAATAAAGCTTTTTCCCGAAAAACAACTTAATCCGCGGCCAGATCGTTCATCCTTTGGTACAGCTGATTGACCGTCAGCCGTTCCTTTTCAGCCGGGGAAAATTCCTGGCGGATCTCACCTTGATGCATTAAAAGCAGCCGGTTGCCGTACTGAATCGCATCTTTTAAATTATGGGTAATCATAAAGGCCGTTAGGTTTTTTTCTTTAATTTTTTCCTCGGTCAAGCGCATAATGTTTCTTTGCATTCTCGGATCCAGTGCCGCCGTATGCTCATCCAGCAAAAGCAAGAGCGGCTCTCGGATGGTTGCCATCAGCAGAGAAACGGCCTGCCTTTGCCCGCCGGAAAGCAAACCAATCTCCGTATCCAAACGGTCTTCCAGTCCCAGCCCCAAACCAGCTAAAATCTCGCGGAAAGCTTCCCGCTCGGCTTTTTGACTGCTCATAACCAGTCCGCGCCGCTTGCCCCGTCGCAGCGCCAAAGCCATATTTTCGGCAATTGTCATGCGCGGAGCCGTTCCATCCAAAGGATTTTGAAAGACCCGGCTAATATATTCGGCTCGTTCATATTCCTGACGGCTCGTCACATTTTGGCCGTTCATCCGGATTTCTCCGCTGTCTGCCGTCAAAGTTCCGGCAAGCGTATTTAGCAGCGTAGATTTACCCGCACCATTGCCGCCGACAATGGTGATAAAGTCGCCGGCATAAATCGACAAATTAATATTCTTTAAAGCGTGATGCGCTTCCTCGGTACCGGCGTGAAAAGTTTTATTAATATTTTTTAATTCAATCAACGTTTTGGTCATTGGCTTCCCTTCTTTCCTTTTTATGCTTTTGACATTTTAAGCGCTGCTTTAATTTTAGGTAAGGACAGCAGTCCGGCAATTAAAATCGCCGACAGCAGTTTAAAATCATTGGCGCTGATAAAATCCAGCTTTAAAACCAAAAGCAGCAGCAGCCGGTAAATCACTGCTCCCAGCACCGTATAAATCAAACGTCGAAAAAAAGTAGCTCGGCTGAAAATGATTTCCCCGATAATAATTGCAACCAGTCCAATGACAATGACTCCCTGCCCGGAATTCACATCGGCATAGCCGTTGTTTTGTGCCAGAACCGCCCCAGCCAAGGCAATCATGCCATTGGCCAGCACCAAGCCCAGAACGGTCATCCGTTTGGTTGATATGCCCATGGAAACAGCCATTTTCGGATTGTCACCGGTGGCGATCAAAGCCTGGCCCACTTCAGTTAAAAAGAACCAGCGGATAAAGAAAATCAAGCCGGCAATCAAAACTAAGCCAATAACAATCATACCGCCATGCCTGGATACAGGTAAGCGGCCGATCCAGTCAAAAATCGTTTCATAATTTAAAAGACTGAGATTGGCTCGCTGCATGATACGCAGATTAATCGACAACAGCGCCGTCATGGTTAAAATTCCGGCTAAAAGACTAGGGATCCGGCAAATGGTGATAAAAAAACCGGTAACCGCCCCCGCGAACATTCCGGCGAGAACCGCCGCCGCCATAGCGGTGAGGGGATTAGCGCCGGCGCAGATCAAGGTGACGCAAACCGCTGCGCCCAAAGGATAACTGCCCTCCGTTGTCATATCTGCCACATTTAAAATCCGAAAGCTGATAAATAACCCCAACGAAACAACGCTCCACAAAAGTCCCTGCGCAATTGCTGAAATTACTAAGTTCACATTGGCCTCCTATCGCTATTTTCCTACTAACTCCGCTTTTTGCCGAATATTTTCTGGAATAATAATTCCCAGCTCCGCTGCTTTTTGCTCGTTTAAGTAAATAATCCCGTCATTGGCCAGCACGATCGGCGTTTGCGCCGGATCGGCCCCGTCTAATATTGCTATTACCATTTGCGCTGCCTTGACTCCCAGCATATATTGATCGACGCCCAGACCCAAAACGCCTCCATCGGCCACCATGGCATCGGCGGACGGAAATACGCCGATATGGTACTCGTCAGCAGCCTTAACAACGGTCGGCATCGTGCTGGCAATGGTATTGTCGATCGGAACAAAAATGGCTTGCACTTCCGCTGCCAGACTTTCCGCCGTTTGCTGCACATCATTGGTGCCGACCACCGCCGCAATTTTTAGTTCAAGATTCAGTTCCGCCGCCGCTTTTTTAACCTCTTCAACCTGTTTGGCCGAGTTATCCTCGCTGGAGGTATAAAGCACGCCCAGCTTTGTCAAATTGGGCAAAATTTCTTTCATCAGTTCCAGCTGCTGCCGAATCGGCGTCCGGTCGCTGACGCCGGTGACATTGGTGCCCGGCCGGTTTTCGTCCTTAATTAAACCAGCTTCCACCGGATAGGTAATTCCCGCCATGACAATCGGAATCTCTTTGGTTGCCTTAGCCAAAGACAGCGTTGCCGGCGTGGTAATGCCGATCAGAATATCATTTTTTTCTTCTGTCATTTTTTCCGCCATGGCCACTAAATTGCTTTGATCGGCCTGCGCATTTTGCCGGTCAATCTTGATTTTTCTGCCGTTTTTTCCGTCCGGCGTATAACCGGCCCGCGCCAGCTCCTCTACCAGCCCCCGGTAAATTTCGTCCAGCGCCGGATGACTAAGCAGCTGCAAAACGCCGATTTTAATTTCCGGGCTGTCACTTGCTGCCGGATTATTATTCTCCCGGCTTTCCGTCCCCGTATTTTGTGCTTTTTCGCTGCTCCGGGCAGTGCAGCCGGCACAGCCAAGAGCCACTGTCAAAACTAATACAAGTAAAGTTTTTTTCATAGTGTTCTCCTTCCTCGTTATTTTTGTCATTTTTTCGTCCATAGCAATGTCGTCCCCAGCGCCGCTTCCGCCGATCGGCAATTTTCGGCAAGAAAAAAGCCACATAGTTTTCTATGTGGCGAGTAAACGAATTAAGGCTTTCCACATAGATACAGTTTCTTTTCCGGCTGTATCTATGCGCCAAAACAAAGCACGTTAAGAATACAACCTGTATCCAGTGCTTTGCCAGTATTTCACTTGATCGACTTGTCTAAGATACCGTTTCATTCTTAACTCCTTTCCGCTAAAATTGCTGTGGCTGCTTTGGTTTACTGACTGCTTATTTTTCCTAAAAAACATCCGAAAAAATAAAACATTGAAGTTAGTATACATGATTTTCGGCATTTGTCAAGAGGGGAAAATTATTAATGCTTAGCGCCCGCTCTCAAGAAAAAAATAAGCAATTAGCCGCCAGTCAATTAAGGCCCCTATTCTACAAAAAAAGCCCGGTAATAAAACTAGAAGCATAAAATCCCATGAACAGCACGCCGGTATGCATCCCGAAACGGTTATTTAAAATCCCGCTGAACAGCGCTACCGATAAGGTAATGGCAATTCCCAAAACGCCGGCTTCATAAAAGGCCAGCATAAAGACCAGTCCCAAAAAAGAACCAATCAGCGCTTCATGGCTGACATAGCGCAGCATTTTCTCCGTCCAGCTTCTGGCCTTGGTCATGGCCAGCGGATAAGCAAAAGCCGCCCCGCCGACGATTCCGATCAGCCCATAAATCAAATAATCCGACCAGCTTAAAAAATTATGCAAGTTCATCACCGGGTCAGTCGTAAAGACCGGCGGCGCGTTAAAAAGCGGCGCGGCAGGCCCTAAAGCCACCGGCGAAAGCGGCAGGCCAAAGGCCAAAAGCGGAATAATCAGCTCGCCGATGTAGGTGGCGTTAGTAACCGCGTCTTGGATCCCGGCGGTCAGCATGGTTTTTTGGTAAATTTCCTTTTTCCCGGCTAAAAGCTCACCCAACAGCACCGTCATTCCCACCGGCGAAAAAGTAAAGGTACAAGCTGAAATGGCGGAGGCGGCTAAGATTTTATTTTTTTGCCCGGCGGAAAACTGACGGAAAGGATTGGGGAAAAAGCCCATTTTCCGATCCGGCTCGGGCGCCAAATAAACCTTGGACAACTCTCCGGTCTCCTGGGATTTGCGAATTTCCGGCACAAATACATTAAAAATTTCAGCGATCATCGGGCCAATCGTAATGCCCATAAAAATAGAAATAAATAAGCTTTTGCCGACTCCCTCCTGCGCCAGCCGCTGAAGCCCCTGAATAAAAAAAGCATACGGCACCAAGCCTAAGATCGCTCCCCACTTGGCTTTGGACATATAGGCAATAAAAATCGCCCCTAAAGTAAAAATCAATCCGATATAGGGCTTAATCAACTCGCCCAGCGGCGCTAACAGCATAGCAAAACCAATCGACACCGGGACGGCCACCAAAGAGCCAATCAATGACGCGGCCGCCATTTTCCGCATAATCACATGCGGTACGCCCAGCGCTTTGGCCGTTCGGCAGTATTGGATCATCGGCACGGCCATCGTACTGCCGGGCAGCGCCGTCATGGCCGTTGGAATCGTGTGCGTAATCTGCATTGCTACCGTAATACCGATAAACCACGCGAACAAAACCACCGGCGAAACACCCAAAAGCACCAAAATTAAAGTTAAAGGCGCCATGGTTGCCGTTTCGTCCGTTCCCGGAATCACGCCAATCACCGAAAATAAAATACCGCCTACCAGAGAAAATAAAAATGCCTGCAAAATCAATCCGGCGCTGATCATTTCTGATCCCCCCTTTCCGCTTCTTTGTCATACTGCGGTTTATAATTAGGAGAATCCTTAGGAATCAGGCGGAGCAAACTGTACAGCTTTAGGGATTCCAGTTCCTGAAGCGTTTCTTTATCTTCTTTGGCTAAGAGCTTGGCTTCCACCTCAGCTGAAGTGCCGGCTTCAGCTAAAATCTTTTCCAGTTCCATTTCCTCGGTGCCCTCAATGACCATCCGTTTCGGCCGAAAACTGCGGCCGGTAATGATCCCGCTAAGAAAGCAACCGGCAATTCCGCCCATTAAAGCATAACCGCTGGCAATGCTGGCAGAAAGGCTGGTTAGCCTAGTCAGCAAATAAAAAATGACTCCGTAAAAGCCCATAGTGACTGCAATACCAATTACCGCCGCGCACACCAGCTCCGGCAGAAAGACAGTATCGCCCCATACCTTCGTATAGTTCTTTTCTTTCATGTTGTTCCTTTCCGGGTTGTATAGACCCTTCAGTCAATTTATTTTTTCCCGCCAAAGCTGATCTTATTTTCTGATCCGCTGAGCAGGCGTTTTATATTTTGCCGATGCTGAAAAATGCCAAGCAAAGCAATTCCCACAGCCAAGGCCATTTCCGCGGCGGCCGGCTTTTGCCAGAAATAAAAGCCAATCGGCAGGCAAACGCACAAAAGAAGCGATGCCAAGGACACATATCGGCTAACGGCAATGACTGCAATCATAATCACCAGGCAAAGTAAACCTAGCCGGTAATCCAGGGCAAAGGCAATGCCCATCGTTGAAGCAATTCCCTTGCCGCCCCGAAAGTTTAAAAATACCGGAAAATCATGGCCAAGAATGACACCAAAGCCGGCAGTCATCGTTAAAATCAAATCTTTTGTTAAAAGCCAAACAATCGAAACCGTCAAAAAAGCTTTTAAAAAATCGCCGGCAAAGGTCAAAAGTCCCAGCTTTAACCCCATAACCCGCAGCGCATTGGTGGTTCCGGCATTGCCTGAACCATACTGCCGAATATCAATATGCCGGTTCTTTTTGCCGACAATATATGCCGTCTGAAAACAACCGGCCAAATAACCGGCCAGCAGCGCCAGAAACAGTTTAATCATTTTTCTTCCTTTCCTTCAAGACGAAACGCAAAGAAGTTCCCTGAAAACCAAAAGCTTCCCTGAATTTATTTTCAATGTAACGCTGATAAGAAAAATGCATTAATTCCCGATCATTGATAAAAAGGACAAAAGTCGGCGGCTTAACGCCTACCTGCGTCGCGTAAAAAATCTTCAGCCGGTTGCCCTTATCAGCCGGCGGCTGATTCATCGCCATCGCGTCATAGAGAACTTCATTTAAAACGCCGGTAGCCACCCTTAAGTTTTGATTTTGCACGACTGCTTCAATCGTTTCAAACAAGCGATGCATTCTTTGACCGGTTTTCGCCGAAATAAACACCCGCGGCGCATAGTCTAAGTAAGATAACGTCCGCTGAATATCCTCCTCAAAACGTTTCATGGTTTTATCATCTTTTTCAATCGCGTCCCATTTATTAACGGCAATGATGATACCCTTGCCCCGGTCATGCGCGATACCGGCAATCTTGGCGTCCTGTTCGGTCAAGCCCTCGGTGGCGTCAATCATCAGCAGCGTAATATCTGATTTTTCCACCGCCGCCACCGTGCGGATAATACTGTATTTTTCAATCTCGCCGGTGACCTTGTTTTTGCGGCGCAGTCCGGCCGTATCGGTAAAAATATACTTGGTATGGTTATAGGTAACGACCGAGTCAATCGAATCCCTGGTCGTGCCGGCTACGTCCGACACGATGGAACGTTCCTCGCCCAGCAGCTGATTAAGCAGGCTGGACTTGCCGACATTGGGCTTGCCGACCAGCGCGACCGACGGATATTCCTCTTCCTGGCTCTTTTCGCTATGCGTAAAATAAGCGGTAACAGCATCCAAAAGCTCGCCGAAGCCCTGCTGATTAGCGGCTGAAACCGGAATCGGCTCGCCTAAGCCCAAATTATAAAATTCATAAATATCATTGGCCTGTTTTTGAAAACTATCCACCTTATTGACACATAAAACAATCGGCTTTTTGCTTTTCCTAAGAAGATTGGCCACTTCATAATCAGCGTCCGTTACCCCGGCCCGGCCGTCAGCAATGAATAAGATGACATCAGCCAAATCAATGGCAATTTCCGCCTGCGCCCGAATATGCTTTAAGAGCGTATCGCTGCTGGATAATTCCAGTCCGCCTGTATCAATCAAAGTAAAAGCATGTCCCAGCCATTCCGTATCGGCATAAATCCGATCACGGGTCACGCCCGGCGTATCCTGAACAATGGAAATTCGTTTTCCCGCCAAATAATTAAATAAAGTTGATTTTCCTACATTCGGCCGGCCAACTACCGCTACGATTGGTTTTCCCATAGTGTTTCCTCTTTCGTGTTATGAAATAAATATTAGTATAAATCCCTTGGTCAGACGTTCCGCTTAAATCTCAGTCTTTTAGTCTGTTATATTATTATCAAATTGCCGCACATTTCAGCTTGGCGCTCTTAGTGAAAGCATTTATAATCCTTATAAAAAGTTTCAGCTTTAGCCTTATTATTCTCTGGCGGATCACTCCATGTGCGCCCTCGCGCTTCTGCTGACCGCATTTATAAACTGCGTATTTTTCCCTAAAAATGGCCGCTTACGCATGTTTTTGGCTTTTAGCCGGTTAATCTATCATCTTGCGCTTATGCCGACAGCATTTTATAATCCACATATTTTTGCTTCTTCTTCATCTTTAACTTTGTTTCAGATATATCACACTAATATGCGAGCCGCGCTGCAAACCGCTGCGGCGGTGAGAAAAGAAAAGCTCTGGCTGCCCATAAGTGCATTCGGTCGCAATCTCCATATGCTCCGGCAAAACGCCCTTGCTCTTTAAAGCAAAAGCAATATAGCTGCGCAAATCCAAAAGATATTTTCCATTTCCCTTGGGGGAAAATACCTCGCTTAGTATATCATATTTCCCATTCTTTTCAAATTCTTTTTTTACATCTTCGCCAACTTCAAAATTTTCTTTACTGATACAAGCACCCAGTCCGACCAAAATATCTTCCGGCCGGCAGCCATAATGCTCCGTCATCTGTCGAATCATTTCTCCGCCAATATCCTGGACCGTTCCCCGCCAGCCGGAATGAGCCGCGCCAATTACCCGCTGCTTCGGGTCATAAAAAAGAAGCGGTACGCAGTCCGCCGAAAAAATCGTCAGCGCCGCGCCCCGTTCCTTCGTCAGCAAACCGTCAACTCCCTTTAGTTCCTCTTTTTTCGGAAATAAAAAGCCATTGCCTGCGTCAGCTTTGGTAATATGCGCAATTTTTGTTTGATGAACCTGATCGGAAAAAGTATAACTTTCCGCCGGAAAACCAAGCACCGCAGCAAAACGGCGGTAATTTTCCCGCACATTTTCCGGCTCATCGCCCAGTCCCCAACCCATATTCATACTGGCATAAACACCGCTGCTGACCCCGCCCAGTCTGGTGTTCATTCCGTGAACAATACCAGTATAATCAAGCAGCAAATCAAATTGTAAAACTTCTTTTTTCTCGTATTTCATTTTACTCCTTTTATAATGTTCATTTTGCAAACGCTTTGTGAACGTCAAACCATAAACAGTATCCATGTTTCTCATTTGGCACACTCTACTTGCAACACATTTAATTTTCGAGTTCCATTCTGCTCAATTTTCGAACATAAGTTCCGTTTTCGGCCGTCCACGCATAAAGCGCATCCACTCCTGCCTGCATACCAAACTTAAACTAATCAAAACACCGTCCGCATCTTCATACCGCAGTCGGACAACCTATTTAAAACCAGCTTAAAAAATTATTGCCCGCCCTAAAAAATCCGCATTACTCTTTTGGGCCGGAACCTATTTATTGATTGAGCATGCAATTCAACTGTCCGAAGTGCCCGCCAGGGCGCGAGTTGTAAGCAAATGCTCAATCAATAGGTGACTGGCTTTCTATTACTCCTTGAACCTACTACCTACTATCCCTGAACTTATCCCGTCAAAACTTTGTTTTCGCCAGATGAGCGATCCACCTATAATCCATTCCGCTAACTTCATCGGAGCCAGTATTTTCACCACTCAAACGCATCGGCATAATAACGAATTTGACTGCCTGTCACAATCACCACATCATAATGAACCGCGTAATCCCGCCATAGGTTTTGCCGGCGCAAATACTCCGCCGAAGCCGCTAAAATCCTCTGCCGCTTAGCGCGGTTAATTTTCATTTCCGCCTGATAATCCTGCTTTTGGCCCTTAACCTCAATAAAAAACAAATCATTTCCCTTTTGGGCAATTAAATCAATCTCGCCGTAAAAACAACGGAAATTTCGCTCCCTGATTTGATAACCCCGCGTCTTTAGATACTCAGCCGCCCGATCCTCATAAATCCGGCCTTTGCTGACACTGCTTACCGTTATTTTCTCTGTTTTCGCTATTTTCTCTATTTTTGCCGGCTTGGACTTTTTCTCATCTGTCATCGCAATCTTTCCGTTTTGGCCCGCAGCTCATCTAAGTCAGATACAAAAATCAAAACCTCGGCCACGATTTGATATAATTCCGGCGGAATATGGTCGCCCAATTCAATTCGGCTTAGTTCTTCCACCAGCTCTTTATTTTCAACCACCGCAATATTTTCTTTTTCAGCGGCTTGGATAATATTGTCCGCTACTACGCCCGCTCCTTTGGCGATTAAAGTCGGCGCTACGTCCTTCGTGTCATAACGAATGGCGGCCGCTTTTTTTATCTTTGGCTTTTCGGCCTTTGGCCATATCCTTTTTTCTTCCATTTCCGCCGGCTCCTTTCGCATTTATCATTCCTTTTCTTTTAATGCCGTACCTTATTACTAATTTTTTCGGCCGCAAATAAAAAACATTCACATTTTATCGCGTCGCCTATTCAGGTTTTATCTTACAAATTTTACATACTTCCCCAATTACCCAATATTCTCAAAACCGCCGCCGGACGCAAGACCCTTCCCCTGTAATCAGTCCGGTGAAAGCTTCCTGCCAACAAAGCTATGCCCTCATATCAAAGGAAAATCGAGATACTTTTTTTACCTGTTCATTGGCTAAAAAATCAGCAAAACCGTTAACCCGACCTTTTTTCACAAAGGTTTGAATCGCCATTACCTGATAATTTTTATCCAGCAGGCTATTATGCAGCAGATAAAGCTTTTCCTTAATCCATTTCTCCTTTTCGCTGTCCTCGGCGTAAAAATCGATCTGCACCTTTTGCTTTTCCTTACGGATAAAAGTATCTAAATGCCCCAAGGTCGCGAAATCTAATTGCAAAAGGGCCGACACATCATCTTGGGCCGCACCTTTTTCTTTTTGCTTGTTATTTAAAACAAATAATTCGCCGTTTAAAATCTTATCGCCAAACAAAAACGGCAGCTGCATAAAACCGGCGGTGTTTTGAAACTTAGCCATAAAGCCCAGCGAAGAACGCGCCGACAAAGCGTCCTGAACGACTGCTTTCATCAAAGCCGATGAATTTTCCCCGCTGTTTTTCAGCTGATTTAATCGCGCATACAGCTTTTCTAAATGTTCGGCCGGTTCTTTTTCCTGCCCGCTTAAAAAAACTGCCCGGCGCAGCGCCGCCGCGCTGATTCGTTCGCCTAAAATCTGCTTTAATTCATTTTGCAGCTCAGCCGGTAAGTCTTTGACTAAAGTCAAAAATTGGCGCGTATCTTTCAGCTCCCCCTGCGCCAAAAGCTGTTTCATATTTGCTAATATATTTTTAATTTCTTCCCCTGAAGCCCCAGCTCCGGCGGAAGAAATCAAAGGCAAAAGCTTAGATGTGCTTTCGGTTGGCTTCGTATTTAGTTGGGGCAGATTTTTTTGCCAGTTTTCAATATCTTTTAATAAGCCTTCGGTTTCGGATTGGCGTAAAAGCTGCGATAGTGTTTGATTCGTCGCAAGCCGGCTTTCTCCTTCTTGGCCACTCCACAGCAGCTTTAACTGTTCCGCCAGCTGCTCCGCTTCGGGCTGCCCTTTGGCAAATTCGGACAGAAATTCCGCCGATTTTTGATTGACGGCCGCTTTTGTTAATTTGCTGACTAAGTCTTCCAGCCGAAGTGCCAACGCTTCTGTCGGCGTTTGCGCTTTTAAAAGTTCCCGCACCGCAGCATCCGTCAGTTCAATCCCGTTTTTCAGCAAAAGCACCATGCTTTTTAAATCAACTTCCGGATATTTATTCATCATGAGCTGCAAACTGCGCAAATTATCCTGCGACAGCGGAAGCTTCGCGCCCATCAGTTCCTGAACAATTGCTTTATTTTCCGGCGTCAGCTTAAGCTGCAACTGTTTTAAAATATCTTCCAACCTTTTATTGCTTAAGGCTTCCATATCCAGCGCCGGTTTTAACAAAAGCTTTTCCTGATTAGCATCCGCCACCACTAAGCGAACGATCTCGCCTTTAAGAAATTCAAAATTACCGTCCAATTTGGCTTCAATTACCTGACCGTCAATTTCCAAAGTAATGCTTTTTTCGCCGGAGGATAAAACCTTGCCTTCGATCACCTCTCCTTTTTGCAAATTGGTCAAAGGATTGTCCGGCGTGGTTTTAGTGTTGCCAACGGTGCTTTCCTGTCCTTGCGAATGAATGTTTTGATAGGCCTGTATCCGGCCGGGGGCTTCTATTTGAGGCATAGTTTCTCCTTTCCGGTAAAAATTTTTTTACAATTTCGAATGAAAGCCAGCTTGTTTCGCGGTATGCATTCACAACCCACACCGATTTACACATACTTCTGCTTATCTTTTGTCTATCCGCCGAATATTCGCTCTGCCATATGAAAGCCAGCTTGCTTCACAATCGGCGTTGCTATTCATAATCACCACGGACAAGGTATCAAAACCTGTCATATGGTTTATGCGTTTTGACCCTCCATCTGCAAACATAGGACTGAGCTTTATACAAGCTTTCATATATGAAAACACAGCCGAACTTTTATAATAAATTTTTTACAAAGCTGCACCGATGAATATCACAGATCCCGCTGCGCCGAATAGCGGCAATATGTTCAGCCGTGCCGTAGCCTTTGTTTTTGGCCAAGTGGTATTCCGGGTAAATCTCATCATAAGCAATCATAATGTCGTCCCGCGTTACTTTGGCCAAGATCGAGGCGGCAGCAATGGAAATGCTTTTTTCATCGCCTTTGGTGATGGCTATCTGGCGCAGGGGGATTTGCGGAATGATGACAGCGTCGTTTAATAAAATATCCGGCGGCAGGCTTAAACTCAGCCAAGCGTTAGCCATGGCTTCATAGGTCGCCTGTAAAATATTAATTTCGTCAATCCTCTCATTACTGACCATACCAATCGCGTAGGCTAAGGCTTTTTCCTTAATTTCAGCGGCCAGTTCCCGCCGTTTGTCATCGGACAGCTTTTTGGAATCATTTAAATACAAAATCTCTTTTGCCGGATCCAGAATCACAATTCCGGCCACTACCGGCCCGGCCAGCGGTCCCCGGCCGACTTCATCAACTCCGGCGATGATCAGACCCGCGTACTTCTCCTCATAGGCTGACATTATTTTTAGTCTTGCCCGCTCGGCAGCAATATTTCTCTTATATTTTTCGGCCTTTTGACATAGTTGCTGAACTCCGGAGCGGGAATCTTTTTCATATTTTTTCAGAAAATCATCCATCACCGTTCCGCTAAAGGCATTTGCCCGGTCAATTTGCAGCGCTTCTTCTAAGCCCAGTTTAATTTGTTTAATACCATCCATTTTCGGCCTTTCCATTATTTAAAGTGCAATGTCTGTCATAACAAATAAAGCCTTTGCGGCTTTCCCTTATTCCTAAATTTGAAAAAAATTAAATTTCTCCTTTTTCCCTAAGATACTCCAAAAATCCGGCGCAGCCTTTTAAGGCGTCCTGATAAGTGGCGTCAAAATCTCCGGTATACCACGGATCGGCAATATCTTTGTTTAGGCCGGCAAAGGTCAGGCATTTGAAAATTTTCCCCTGCGGATCGCCGTTTAGTATGCGGTTAAGATTTCGAATATTAGCCTCGTCCATGCCGATAATATAATCAAATTTATCATAATCCTTCGACGTGATTTGCTTTGCCCGGTGAGGCACTAAGGCAATGCCGGCTTCTCTTAGCTTATTTACCGTGCCCCGGTGCGGCGGATTGCCAAGTTCCTCTCGGCTTGTCCCCATGGAGTCAATATAAAACTTATCCTCTAAGCCCAGTTCCTTAACCTGATGGGCAAAAAGGCTTTGCAGCAAAGGGCTGCGACAAATGTTGCCGTGGCAGATGAATAAAACTTTTATCATAATTATAATACCCTTTCAAATTTTAGCATATCACTATTATTTCTTAACCCAAATATGTTTTTTGCATATTATCTAATTCAATCTATGTATCTCTTCTTCCAGCTTCCCAAGAAACTCTATAATTTCTTCATATTCCGGCATCTTTCCATATATCATATTACGCATAGCCTGATAATCTTCTGCTAAGGCTTTATGCAATCGTTCTCCAGGCACGAGCATAATTGAGCCTAATGTTGCAGTTTCATAATGTGCTCCCTTTGCATAATAAAATTTCTGTTTAAATGTAATATCTTTTTCTAACAATTCTTTTCTCTTAAATGCGCTTTCTTTTACCCATGAATTCCCCATATTATACACATCATACAGATGTCTCGCATATCTGGCTGGTAGAAGCTTCTCCTCAGGAAAATTTGCAATTTTATGTAATATTGTAAGCTTTTCCCAGAAAGTTCTTTCAACATCAATTGTCAGAACTGATGTATCTTTTTGTTCAAACAATGCCGGATATTGCTCTGCTGCAAATGATGTAATTACGTTTTCATGTGATGGCAGCCACTCTGCCAAAGGTCCAATTTCCAATCTAACGCATGAACGCAGATATTCTGTTTCAAATATCTGTGGATAATAAAAATTTACAACCATCTCATCTTCTTTGTCAACCGAAATCCATTCTCCCTTTCCAAGCTTCTCTTCAATTTCCATATACAATTGAGGCACAAATTCCTCTTTATAAAATATTGCGGCCTCAAAATTTATCTGTTTATTAAACTGATCTTGTTTTGTTTTTGATCTTTCTTCCCATGGATTTACATTATTTACTATTTTTCTCCAGTCGAGTATCAAATCTATGTCTTCAGAAAAACGCTCAATCACATGATATGCTTTTGAAAGACTTGTACCACCTTTAAAATCAAAAGCATTTTTATACTTACAATCATGAAAAATATGATCTAGTATAAAACAAACCCAAAAATCTTTTTCAACTACATTAGGTTGCATTCCCATTGATATTGAAGTAGCTTGAAACAGTTCTGTTCTGTCTTTTATTTGTAGGCTTGCAACATTCTTCATTATTCAGCACATACCTTTCTAATTACTACATATATCCATTCACTCACATCTATGGATTCCTCGATCAATTTTATCTTCTCGTCCTTAGGTAATCTATTTCTTAATTTCAATATTATACTGTCATCCACTCGCTCTTTACCTAATGTTTTTAATGCTTCAACTACCAAAATGGTAGATTTTGACATAAAAGATATTTCTCTATTTGTTCTATGCTTAAATGAAATAGTAATATTGTCCCATGAAAATTTTCTATATGGTCCATCACTGATATATGACCATACTGCCGGAACTTGTGTTGATAATCCCAATTTATTCAAAGCAATATCCCCACACGGAGCAATTGTCCAATGAAAGTTTCTGGCAATAGCATATGCAACAGCTTCCGGATTTGCAGGAATATTTCCATTAAGAAGATTACTATATATGGGTTTATCATATACCCCATCTAAAATTCTGCGAATCTTCTTATCTGCTACTTGTCTACCTAGGCATTTTCTTACCGTTGTTATTGTAGCTAAATCTGCAAAGTCAGAAGTAACAAACACCGTTCCTTCTTCTGCCAGTTCTATTCTTTTTTTTATTTCCGAATAAATCCCATTTGCCATATGAATGCCCCTTTATTTTGTCGCGATTACTATATAATTTTCGCGACATTTTTCGACACCTTTATTTAGTAATTAATGCCCTTGTTAATATCGGTATTTTTTTCTTATAAAATCAATTTAAAAAGCACATTGCGCAATTCTAAAGTAATCAACAGATACACTCCACATATGCAAAGCACAATAAATATTAATCCAACAATTCCAAGTACCGCCTTTGCCCATGTATATCTTCGCGTGTGTTCAATTGGCGCTTTTTTACTTTCCTTTCCCCTAATACCCGCCGACATACTTTAAAACTTCATTTTTCTCATCCAAAAAGATGGTCGTATCCGTCATTTCCTTGTACAAATCCATACGCTTGATAAAGCGGTAAAATTCCAAATCTTTATTTAAGGAATCCTGATAAATTTTCAGCGCCTCGGCATCGGCGTCGGCTTTGATCTGAGCCGCCTGCTGCATGGCCTTAGCCACGATTTCGGTGTACTCCCGGTCAGCCACCGCCTGCGCCTGCATGTATTCCGAATCGCCCTCAGCGGTCAGCTTTTCCGATTCCTTTTCAATTTCCTTGCTCATTTTCTGCTCAATCGTTGCCACGTTATTAGCCGGAAAAGTCTTGCGGTTGACGCCGATATCGGAAATATAAATGCCAAAATCGGCGACCAGCTTTTCATTTAGCTGAATCAATTTTTCATTTAATAAGTTTTCAACCGTTTCCTTATAGAAAAACTCATTAAACGACAGCCGGTTGGCGGTGTTAATGACCGTTTTATACACATATTCATCCATCCGGTTGTAGGCCAGATTGAAATTGCCGCCGACCGCCACCGTAAAGCTGACCGGATCGGCCACCTTGTACTGGGCATAGGTTTGGATTTGAATTCGGCGGTTATCCAGCGTATTGATCAGTTCTTCATTGGACAAATAGGTCATATACTTAGAACTGTATTTACGGACGGTTTGAGCAAAGGGAACTTTAAAATGCAGTCCCTTTCGAGTCGATACCGCGATGTCATGATAGCCGTTTTTTTCCAAATTGACGGTTACCTTGTCTACGTCCTCTTGATTAACGACCGCGCTGGTCAGCTTGCCAAAGGTTTCGATCACCGCCACCTCGTCCTCATAAACGATATAATAAGCATAATTGGCCACCGCTATCACTAAAACGGCCAAAACTACCATCACAATTGCCAGTTTTTTCATTTCTAATTTCCTCCCAAAACGATGTCATTTTTAGCTGCGTTGTCACTGAAATTATAAAATTTATGAATATTTTTATCCTCCGAGGAAGAAATAATAATTTGATTGTTCTTTAAAAATTGCGTCATGGCGTCGATATAATACCGCTCCTTAACGATTTCCGGGTTTTGCTGGTACTGGGCGTACAGTGCGTTAAACTGCGCCACGCCGGCATTGGCTTCGGCGACAACCTCAGCCTTATAAGCGTTGGCGTCCTCGATCAGGCGTCTGGCTTCTGCCTCCGCCTTGGGGATCACTGTATTATAATACTTTTCGGCATCCTCTTTTTTGCCGTTTTTATACTGGTTGGCGTTTTCCTTTTGCTGATAAGCCTCCTCCACGCTGGGCAGAAACTGAACGTTTTGCGTACCGACCAGCACAATCTCAATGCCAATCTCATAATCATCGATTTTCTTTTGCAATCGCGGCTTAATCGACTCGTCAATCAGTTCCTTTTGGGTCTTAGCTTCGTCCAAGGTAAAAGACTGCAGGCTGGTTCTGACAATATCCTCCAGCGCCAGATTCAAAGTGCCGGGCACATCATCGACCTTGTATAAATAATTGACCGGGTCTTTAATCCGGTACTGGATAATCAATTCAATTAAAGCAATGGACGCGTTGTTATTCGAGCCGTCCACAATGACCTTGGCTTCCGCGTCCTGATCGTCATACGCGGCAATGGATTGATCCGCTTGTCTTTCTTTGCTGCGAAAGCCGTACTCCATGTTGTAAATCGTCCGCACATCTACCTTGGTGACCGTGTCAATTAAGGGCAGTTTAAAATTGATGCCGGGCTTGGTCACTACTTCTTTTAGCTGACCAAAGCGCAGGACAACGCCGTTTTCCTTATTTTCCAAAATAAAAAAGCTGTTCAGGATAATCACCAGCAAAACCAGCGGCAGCGCCACGAGCGGCACGATTTTTTTCAGTTTCCTTTTCAGCCTTTCCCAATCAACGTCAATCGTTGGTGCTTTTTTCGGCTTCGGCCCATAATTTTGGTCATTCTCATGCTCTGTCATTGTAATCCTCCTATTTCATTAACTCTTTCCATCATCTTTTTTGGCTCCATCCCGCGCAAAGAACAAGCTGCAAGCCATGCAAAAAACAAAGCTTGCCGAAAATATAAATCAAGCTTTCAGCGAGCCGCAAATATCGAAAGCTTCGCTTTCTGCGGGCGGCCTGCATGGACTTCACACCTGCCGGCGGTATTTTTAAACTTCGGAAAAAAGAGGCTTAAACCAATTGCTTGGTGTACGCCTCTTTTTTATATCCAAAATGCCGTTCTCAAATTTTGACCCCAGTATGTAACCGGGTGGGTACTCGCATTATAACTTCTGTCTACCAAGTCAAAGCAAGGCGCCACATTTGTCATAAGATATAAAATTCCCATATTTAATGTGTTGGTTCAAAATAATGAGCCCTCGAACATCTCAGAACATAATTTAATTATAAGCCATTTTCCAAAAAAATCAAGTGTTTTTTTTGCTCACAGTTCAGGCGGTAAATTGCAATAGTAAATGTCCTCTTTTTTTAAAGAAAAATTGGCTGCTCTAA
>CAUVDV010000012.1:0-24723 GCA_963550755.1 uncultured Lachnospiraceae bacterium | reverse complement strand
TTCGGACAAAGGACGGCAAAGAGCAGGAAGTCGAACTTGCGAAGATTAAGCTGGTAAATGACGGCACGACCAAAGACGCGGAATTTTTAGCCAATAAAATCGCGGACTTGACGAAAAAAGTTGCTGAACTGGAACAGTTGGTTCAAACGTTGAAAAAACCGTAAGAATGGAGAAATCTCCATCCGGTCAGCAGTCAGTAAAGCGCTTCGGCGGTGGAGGGTAGGATGAATATCAATCAATTTAAGAGCATTACGCAAATTCAAAATGAAAGCAAGCTGCAAAGTCCCCAAATTGGGAAAAAAGCGGAAACCGGAAGTTTTCAGCAGGCTTTGCAGGATAAGCTGGCCTCTCCGGAGCTGACTTTTTCCAAACATGCTTTGGAGCAGATCCGGCATCGGGCAATTCGTTTGGATGAGGCGGGAATTAAGAAATTGAATGAGGGCGTTCACAATGCCCGGGAAAAGGGAATTCGCGAATCACTAATGCTGATGGATAACGTGGCGTATGTAGTCAGTGTCAAAAATGCGACGGTTATTACGGCGTTAGAAGCAGCGGAGACTAAAAATCATGTTTTTACTAATATTGACGGAGCTGTGGTTTTATAGCCGGACCTTAGTAAGGGGGCAAAACTTTTCGGACAGAAGGAAGGAAGTTCCACAGCCAGAAATTAAAGGAGGTTACGCATTATGATGCGTTCAATGTATTCCGGTGTATCCGGACTCAGAGTCCATCAGACTAAGATGGACGTTATTGGTAATAATATTTCTAACGTAAATACGACTGGCTTTAAAGGCAGCCGGACGCTGTTTAACGAAGTGTTCAGCCAGAACCTGCAGGGTGCTTCCGGCCCGACTGCCAATCTGGGCGGCCGCAACCCGATGCAGATTGGCCTAGGCGCTAATGTCAATACGATTGACGTCAATATGAACGAAGGTTCGTCACAGCGGACGGATATCGTCACGGATTTAAAAATTGAAGGACGAGGTTTTTTTATCGTTAGAAATGCGGAAGGAACCAAGTTCACCAGGGCAGGTGCCTTTCGGGTCGATACGGCCGGTAATTTAGTTAATCCGGCCGGCATGTACGTGATGGGCTGGAAGCCGGATCCGAATAGACCGAATGAGATTCAAAAGGGCGAGGTATCACCGCTGAAAATTATGAGCCCGGAGAATATGTACAGTCTGCCGACGGCGACAACAAAAGGCACGTTTAGTGGAAACATCAATCAAAATGATTCTCAGGTACAAACCACCGGTTTAGGGGCACCGATTACCATGAACTTTTATGACAGCCAGGGATATTCCTATACGGCGCAGTTCCGGGTAAAGAAAAACGCAGCCGATCCCTCGAAGTACGATGTAACCTTGGAATCGGTAACCGATCAGAACGGCAAAAATATTATGGGGACGACGAATCCGCCGATGGCGATTACTCCGGCAACGGTAACAGTTGAGTTTGACGCTTCCGGTAAGATAGCTAATCCGGCAACAGCCAAGTTTAAAATCAATGCAGCGGAAACGGATTTTAAGTCCAAGATTTCGGAAATGGAAATTGATTTTTCACAAATCACACAGTTTTCAGGCAATACCAATGTCGAAGGCGTGCGCGGCGATAAGGATAAAATCGGAGCCGGAAGTGCAGCCGGTAAGATGACCAGCTATCAGATCGGCGGCGATGGCCGAATCATGGCGAAGTATTCCAATGGCGATACCAAGCTTTTAGGTCAGATTGCAATAGCGGATTTTGATAATCCGGCCGGTTTACAGAAAGAAGGTGAGAATCTATTTGGCACGACAATGAACTCAGGTGAGTTCAACGGTATCGGCAAAGATGCAACTTCTGTCGGTTCCAAAATTAACTCCGGCGTGTTGGAAATGAGTAATGTCGATCTTTCGCTTGAGTTTACGGAAATGATTACAACTCAAAGAGGCTTTCAAGCTAATTCAAGAGTAATTACAACCTCAGATGAAATCTTGCAGGAATTAGTCAATCTAAAGAGATAACAGTTTAAGGAAAAGGAAAGCCTGAAAGAGAATTTGTTTCTTTGTCAAGCTTTCCTTTTCCTGAATAAATACTTTATAAAGGCTTTACTTTTGGTAATAATATTGTTATAATAAGTTAGGTTTGGCTTAAAACATGATGTATTGCAGCCGTGGGCCTAACTCGATGCGGTTGAAGGCACGGAAAGAGGAGAGCAGATGATATATGTTACCAAGTTAAACAATGTGGAAATTTTGCTCAATGAGGATTTAATTGAAGTAGTCGAAGAAACACCGGATACGATTGTGACTCTGACGACCGGCAAAAAGCTGATTGTCAAGGAAACTAAAGAAGAACTGTATCAGAAGGTATATGAATATAAAAGTGCAATTTATCATTAAGTAAGAATTGGAATAGATGAGGTGAAATTGTGGATTTAGCATCAATTATTGGGTTGATATTAGGAATATTCTTTTTTATAGCTTCCATCATTATAAACGCGGGCGTAGGTTCTCTGGGAAACTTTGTCGACCCGGCTTCGGTTATGATCGTTGTCGGCGGTACCTTGGCCTCGGTCATGATAACCTTTCCGATTACGAAGTTTATCAATGGCTTAAAGGGAGCGGGACTGGTATTTAAAGATATCAAAAACAATGAAGGAAAGATGATCCAGGATATTATTCAGCTTTCCAATATTGCCCGGAAAGAGGGACTTTTGGCGTTGGAAGAAGCAGCGAATAATGTAGACGACGCGTTTTTAAAGAAGGGCATCTTATTGATTGTTGACGGTACGGATCCGGAGCTGGTGCGGAATATTTTAGAAACGGAAATTATTTATATCGAAGAACGGCACGGTTCGGTACAGGCTTTCTGGGCAAAGGTCGGCGAGCTCGGTCCGGCTTGGGGTATGATTGGTACGCTGATTGGTTTGATTAACATGTTAAAAGCTGTCGGCGGCGACTCTTCGGCAATCGGTCCGGCTATGGCGGTAGCGCTGATTACTACCTTGTACGGTTCATTGATGGCTAACTTTATCGCGATTCCTTTTTCTTCAAAACTGAAGATCCGCTCGACCGAGGAAATGATGGTGAAAGAGGTTATGGTCGAAGGCCTGCTTTCGATCCAGGCCGGTGAAAACCCCAGGGTTATTGAAGAAAAGCTGAAAGCGTTCCTGTCGCCGAAGATGCAGTCCCAGATGACAGAAGCTACGGAAGCGGGTGAGTAAGTATGGCGAAAAAAAGGTCGGGCGGTGACGGCGGGGGCGGCGGCGCTCCAGCTTGGATGAATACCTATGGCGATATGGTGACTCTGCTTTTATGCTTCTTTGTGTTATTGTTTTCCATGTCGACGATTAATCAGGAAAAGTTTCAAAAAATAATGGAATATTTTACCGGCACGGGTGAATATATGGCTGATATTTTGCCGGGCGGCGAGGCGCTGACTGGTGGCGAGCTTTTAATCAACGGAACGGTGCAGCTGGAAAATATTGACGTGGTCGTCAGCGGCGGCAGTCAGTATTTAAACTCTGAGGCTGATGCCGAGGACAGCGATAATGACGAGATGAGTGAACAGGAAAGAGAAGAACAGCTCAGAAAAGAACAGGAAAGAGAAGAACAGCAGAGGCTGGAAACGGCTCAAAAAATTGCTGCCACGATTCAGACGGCTATCAGCAAGGATGACTTGAACTCGGAGATTGAAGTTTCGTATACGCCCAATTATGTTAAGCTGACCTTGCGGGGTGAGTATTTGTTTGACAGCGCCCGGGCAGAGCTAAAGCCGGATGCGGTTGCGGCGATCAGCGCGATTTCCAAAATACTGAAAGAGTCCAAATACAATAATTATGATATTCAAGTAGAAGGCCATACGGACAGCCGGCCGATTAATACAGGCTTTTACAAGAGCAATCGCTATCTTTCGGCGGCCAGAGCAATTGCGGTTGAGGAAGAGCTGGTCAATGTTCATGGCTTTGACCCGCAGAAGGTATCCAGTACCGGTTATGGCGAGTTTCATCCGATTGATACGAACGCGACGCCGGAAGGGCAGGCGCATAATCGCCGGGTGGAGATTAAGCTGCTCTTAAAGACAGAAGAAAAGGTAGTGGAAGAGCAGGATTTGAAAGCGGAAGCAGCACCGGCGCAGCAGACACAAGATGAGAATACGCCCGACGAATAAGGACAGCGCTAGGCGTTAAGCAAATGATTTAAGGATCAAGGAGGATTTTTTTGTGGAAAAGTTATTACCAATTATCAATCTTGTTTTATCAGTAGTAGCAATCGTGGTGTGCGTCATAACGCTGCTGTCGGTCAACGGGTTAAAAAGCGAATTGGCTCATTTATCGACCGGGATGCCGAGTGATATGCAGTTGCCGGTTAGTATTCCTTTGGCGCAGCAGACCTTATATAACATGGAAAAGCAATTTATTTTTACTTATCCGCCGCAGGAAGGCGAGAAAAAGGCAACCAGCGTGGTGGTTAATATTGGTTTTATTTTAAATAACGAAGAAAAAGATGCCAGCGACGTGCTGACGCAGTTTACTGAAAAGCAGGGTTTGATCAGGGACCGGATTCAAAGCATGGTTAAGGAAAAGACTGAGAATCCGTTTGCCAGCGTCGAGTCGCAGCGTGAGCTGAAAACGGAAATACTGACACTGGTGCGGAAACTGTTTGAAACGAATTCGATTATTGATGTGGTATTTTCCGATGTTTTGTCAAGTCAAAGATAAAGATGAAACATTCATGCTGTGCTGTAAGGAGGTGAGGTCGTGAGCGATATTCTAAGTCAAAGTGAAATAGATCAGCTGCTGAACGCTCTAAGCGCCGGAGAATTGGATGTTGATGAATATCAGGCGGAAAAAGGCGAAAAGCAGGTCAAGGAATATGATTTTTCCAGACCCGCTAAGTTCGCCAAGGATCATTTGAGAACTCTGGAGATCATTCATGAACACTATGCCAGAGTGTTGGCGACGCTGCTGTCCGGAAGAATGAGAACACCCTGTCAGTTAGAAGTGATCAGTTCGGAAGCAATTTCTTACTCTGAGTTTGCCAATGCTTTATCCAATCCTGTTTTGCTGGGGATTTTGGAGGTGCGGCCGCTGAAAGGCAATTTCGTGATGGAAATGTCTTCTAACATTGGGTTTGCCATTGTAGACCGGCTGCTTGGCGGGAGCGGCACGGGCGTCATGTCCGGCCGGGATTTTACCGAGATTGAACAAACGGTAATCCAAAAGGTTATGTCGATGATGATTGATGAGATGGTGGAGCCTTGGAAAAATGTGGTGAGTATTACACCGCGGCTGACCCAAATTGAAACAAATCCTCAATTTGCACAATTTATCTCGCCGACGGAAATCGTGGCGCTGATTACTTTAAACTTGAAAATTGGCGGAGTAGAGGGCTTAATGAACATATGCATCCCCTATATTACCATCGAGCCGATTATTGATAAATTAAATACAAGGTACTGGTTTAGTTCGGCTAAAGAAACCAATATTGAACTGTATGGCCAGTATATTGAAAAGCAGATCGAATTATCAGAGATCCCAATCAAGGTCATATTGGGCAAGACAAATATTTTGATTGATGACTTTATTCATCTGCAGCCCGGCGATATTATTCGCTTAGATCGCAAGATCACGGAAGAAGTAGAAGTGCTGGTAGGAAACTTGCCGAAATTCTACGCTAAGGCGGGCCTATCGGCCGCCAAAAACGCAGTTATGATTACCGGTGTCATGAATAGGGAGGATGAATAATGAGCGATTTATTGTCACAAGAAGAAATCAATGCTTTGCTTCAAGGCAAAGAAGAGGAAGCGGATTTCGGTGCATCTGCAGCAGGGGCTGAAACGGCAGAAGCTGATGTGCAGTTAAAGCCGGATGAGAAAGATGCAATTGGCGAGGTTTCCAATATCAGCATGGGCGCGGCTGCTACCTCTCTGTCAACCTTGGTTAATCAAAAGGTGACGATTACTACCCCGCAGGTAATGGTGGTTGATTGGGATAGTTTTGTAAAAAAGCATACCGCTCCTTATGTTACAGTTCAGCTTAAATATAAAGAAGGTCTGGAAGGCAATAATATTTTGGTGCTGCTGGAAGAAGACGCCAAGGTTATTACTGACCTGATGATGGGCGGAGATGGAACAAATACTTCCGAGGAGCTTTCGGATCTGCATTTAAGCGCCATTAGTGAAGCGATGAACCAAATGATCGGCGCTTCAGCTACATCGCTGTCTTCCATGCTGAAGAGAAAAGTGGATATTTTACCGCCGATTGCCTCAAAGATTGACTTGCTTGAGGCTAAGCTGGAAAATGCCGGCGGAGAAGATCGGTTTATTGAAGTTGATTTTCGGATCAAGATCGGTGATTTGGTGGATAATACCCTGTCGCAGATCTATCCCTTGGAGTTTGCCAAAGAAGTGATCGACATCTTTAAAGAAAGTAAAAAGCAATTGGAGGGGGCGCAGACAGCTAAACCGGCGGCTGCCGCTCCGGCTGCCGCCTCCAAACCGGCGGCACCCCAGCCGGCGCCGGCGAAGCCTCAGGCGGCACCGCAAAATTACAGCGCCGCTCCGGCTCATCAGCCATCGGCATCGGTGTATACCAATCCGGTTGAGGTTCAGCCGGCCCAGTTCCAAAACTTTGAAATGGCTTCTTTTATTCAGCAAAAAGAAAATATTGAATTGATTATGGATGTTCAGCTGGAAGTGACAGTTGAGCTGGGTCGAACCAAAAGGAGCATCAAGGAGATCCTGGAGCTGGCTCCGGGCAGTATTATTGAGTTAAATAAACTGTCGGGTGAACCAATTGATATTCTGGTTAACGGCAAGGTCGTAGCCAAGGGCGAAGTAGTAGTCATTGAAGAAAACTTCAGTATCAGGGTAACCGAGATTTTAAAATAAGAGAAATCCTGCTCTGTTTGCGGCTATTTAATACCGGAAACAGAGCAGTTAATAAAAATAAGTTGACAATAAAGCGTGAGTGCAAAAAGACATAACGGAAACAGGAAACACAGAAGGAGATAAAAATGGCGGATAAAAATATTTTGATTGTAGATGATGCTGCGTTTATGAGAATGATGATCAAGGACATCTTGACCAAAAACGGTTACAATGTGGTCGGCGAGGCAGAAAACGGCGCGAAAGCAGTTGAAAAATACAATGAATTAAAACCGACTTTGGTGGTAATGGATATTACCATGCCGGAGATGGACGGGATTGAAGCGGTCAAAGCAATCAAAGCGGCCGATCCGAAGGCAAATATTATTATGTGCTCAGCCATGGGGCAGCAGGCAATGGTTATTGAATCCATTCAGGCCGGGGCAAAGGATTTTATTGTGAAGCCGTTTGATCGGGATCGGGTTATTGAAGCGGTCAGCAAGGTAATAGGATAAAGCTGCCATGCCCAGACAGGTTTTGGAGATCGTATTATTATTGGCGGTATTCATTGCGATTATTTGGGCAGCGCAGTTTGCCAGTAAAAAAATTGCCGGAATCCAGTTAGGCAAACAAAAGGGAAAATCCATGCAGCTCATGGAAGCAATGTATGTTTCACCGGGAAAAATGCTGCAAATCATTCAAGTGGGAGAAAGATTTTTTTTGATTGCGGTGTATAAGGAGGGAATCACTTTTCTGACAGAATTAAATGCGGAAGATACTGCGCCAAAAGAGGAAATAACTTTACCTGCCGGAAAAAGCCCTTTTGCTGATTATTTAAGTAAATTAAAAGAAAAGGCAGGCCACAAGGATGAGCAATAGAACCAAAAAACATGACGTACAATTTTATAGGCAAAAAATATTGAGATTTTTAGGAGTATTTGTAGCTATTTTTAGTTTAGGCGGATCGCAAATCATATGGGCAGCCGGTGATACTGTTCCAATTCCGTTTTCCTTTGACTTTGGCGTAAGAGCAGCGGAAAATGGCGCCGATGTTGTAAATAGCCTGCAAATACTTTTTATTTTAACATTGATTGCCATGGCGCCGTCACTTTTTTTGATGCTGACTTCTTTTACCCGGGTGCTGGTGGTGCTGCACTTTACCAGAACGGCTCTGGGTACGCAGCAAGCGCCGCCCAATCAGGTGCTGATTGGCTTGGCTTTGTTTATTACTCTGTTTATCATGGCGCCGGTTGGCGTCAGAATCAATGACCAGGCGCTTCAACCCTATGCCAGAGGGGAAATCAGTCAACAGGTGGCGATTGAAAGAGGCATTGCGCCGGTGCGGGAATTTATGCTGAAACAAACAAATGACAAGGACCTAAAGCTGTTTATGGAAATTGCTGAAGTCGGCACGGTCCAGTCCGTAGATGAGGTTCCGATTACGACGATTATCCCGGCCTTTATTATTTCAGAGCTGCGCGCGGCTTTTATTATGGGTTTTTTGATTTATATCCCGTTTATTGTGATTGATATGGTGGTGTCAAGTACACTGATGTCAATGGGTATGATGATGCTTCCGCCGGTTATGATCTCGATGCCCTTTAAGCTTTTGCTTTTTATTGTCGCCGATGGCTGGAACCTGATTATTGGACAGTTAGTTCAGACTTTTTACCGCTGAAAAGGAGTGGGTAGATGAATACAGATTTGGTCTTGGATTTTGCCCGTGAGGCAATCTATACAGTCATCATGGCCTCTGGTCCGCTGCTCCTTGTGGCCCTGGTGGTTGGCCTGGTGGTCAGTGTTTTTCAAACAATCACTTCGATTCAGGAACAAACACTGGCGTTTGTCCCCAAAATTCTGGCGATTTTTTTTGGGGTTCTGCTTTTTGGGCCGTTTATTGGAACACAGCTGCTGACATTTTTTAGAAAAGCGGTGATGAGCTTCGGTCAGTTTATTGTCAAATAAAGACTTAAAGGCGGGCTAGTGCGCCGCAGAGCCGGGGGCAAGAGGAAGTGAAGCGAAAATAGCGGGGAGGAGAAAAAATGACGTCATTGCTGGCGCGCGGTTATATTGAAACTTTTCTGCTTGTTTTTATCAGAATTATCAGTATGTTTATTATGGTTCCTTTTTTTGGCAGCCAAAATACGCCGAGGCGCCTGAAAGCTTTGTTGGCGTTTGCCCTGACGATCATTATGATTCAAATTATGCCGCTGCAAAGTCCGGTTAGTACGGATGCACCGATTGCGTATGCTTTGGCGGCGGCCAAAGAGTTTTTTACCGGCTGGCTGTTGGGCTTTTCCATTTATCTGGTGTATTCGGTGCTGACGATGGCCGGACAGTTTATTGACGCTCAGATTGGTCTGTCGATGGTCAGCATGATTGATCCGTCCAGTCAGATGCAGTTTACGGTGACGGGAAACTTATACTATTTTATCATGATTTTTATCATCTTAATGACCCGAACGTATTATTATTTTTTAGAAGGGCTCAAGCGCAGTTTTCGCTTGATTCTTTTAGGCGGCGCCAGCCTAAGCTATGATTTATATGACTCGATGCTTTATTTTCTGCGGGATTATTTTCTGATTGCGCTGCAAATCGCGCTGCTGGTATTTTTTGTGATGATGATCAGCAACGCTGTTTTGGGGATTTTAGCGCGAACGGCGCCGCAGTTGAACATGTTTGTGGTTGGTTTTCCGATTAAGCTGCTGCTGGGTCTGGTGACACTTTATGTTACTTTTTTTATGTTTGAGGGTCTAAGTGCGATGGTGATTGACCGCGGAACCGAAACCATGTATGATTTTATTAGGGGGATGAGCGGACGGTGAAGCCGGAAAAAGAATTAAGATATCTCCTGCGTCTTGATTTGCAGCTGTTTGCCTCAGAGGAAAAAACAGAGCAGCCGACGCCCAAAAAGAGGGATAAGGTCAGGAAGGATGGTCAGGTTGCCAAAAGCAATGAGATCACGACGGCGTTTCTGTTGATTTTAATGTTTCTGATGATCCGGCTGTTTGCGCCGGGAGTTAAGGCCAGATTTTTGGAGGTTTTTGCCAAATGCGTCCGTTTGTTTTATTTAAAAGAAATTAACGGGCAGATTGCGAATGCTCTGATGTGGGAAATTGCTAAGGACATGCTGCTGATGAGCTGGCCTTTCCTGCTGACGGCGGCGGCGGTCGGCTTAGTGGCGAACATTGTTCAAGTCGGCTGGGTGGTCACCTTTAAGCCCCTGCAGCCAAAGCTGAGCAATATTGATCCGCTCAAGGGTCTAAAGCGGATTTTTTCCATGCGGACGGTCATTGAACTGCTAAAAGCAATCTTTAAGATTGCATTAATTTCGATTCTTGTGTATAATACAATTAAAGATTATGATAATTTGGCGATTAATCTTTATCAAATGGAGCCGCTAGTTGCCTATCGGGTCGTTTTTAACATCATATTGGATCTGTGTATTCGGATCGGATGGTTCTTCATCATCGTGGCAGCTGTTGACTATGCCTATACCCGTTTTAAATTTGAAAAAGATATTAAAATGACCAAGCAGGAAGTTAAGGACGAGTATAAGCAGTCCGAGGGAAATCCTGAGATTAAAGGCAAAATTCGGCAAAAGATGCGGGAAGCAGCAATGCGCCGGATGATGCAGGATTTGCCCAAGGCGGATGTTATTATTACCAACCCGACGCACTTTGCCGTGGCTTTAAAATACGACGATACAGCTGACGCTGCGCCGATTGTCATTGCCAAGGGGGCAGATCTGGTGGCCAAAAATATCCGGGAAAAGGGTAAGGAATACGGTATCAAAATTTTGGAAAACAAATCGTTAGCCCGAACGTTGTTTTATACAGTTGAGATCGGCGACGAAATTCCGCCTGAACTTTATCAGGCCGTAGCCGAAATATTAGCCTTTGTATATTCGCTGAAAAATGAGGGAGTAGCTATTTAAATGAAAGCCGGAGATTTGATTTTAGGTCTTTTTATTGTCACGACAGTAATCTTGATGATCCTGCCGCTCAGCGGTGTGGCGATCAGTATTTTGATTACAGTTAATTTGCTGCTGTCTTTAATTATTTTGTTTAATGCGCTCTTTGCCAGAGAAGCGCTGGATATGTCGGCTTTCCCGACCATTTTGCTGTTTACGACGATGTTCCGGCTGGCGCTGAATGTGTCCTCGACCAGAGCGATTTTAACAAACGGACCGGAAGCGGCGGGCAATGTTATTTTGACTTTCGGCCGATTTGTGGGCGGCAATAATCTGGTGGTTGGTATTATTGTGTTTTTCATTTTGGTATTAATTAACTTCCTGGTTATTACCAAGGGCTCGGAGCGGGTAGCGGAAGTATCCGCCCGTTTTACGTTGGACGCTATGCCGGGTAAGCAGATGGCGATTGACGCTGATTTAAACTCGGGTCTGATCGATGAGGCGCAGGCTCGCAAACGGCGTGAGAAAATTCAAGACGAAGCCGGTTTTTTCGGCTCGATGGATGGTGCCTCCAAGTTCGTTAAGGGCGACGCGATTGCCGGTTTGATTATTACCTTTGTTAATATTTTGGGCGGTATCGTGATTGGCGTCGTCCAGCTGGGGATGACAACGCAGGAAGCCATGCAGCAATATACGATTGTGACGATTGGTGACGGTCTGGTCAGTCAGATTCCGGCTCTTTTGATTTCGCTGGCAACCGGTATTCTGGTCACCAAAGTATCCAAGGAAAGCGAGATCAGCGACACGATTGGCAAGCAGCTCTTTACGCTGCCCAAGGTTTTGTATATGGCGGGCGGCGTGCTGGTTTTCCTGGGGATTGTGACTCCGCTGAACGTTATCATTGTTAGCGGGATTGGTCTTTTGACAATGGCCGCCGGCAAGAAGATGGCTGATAACTTAAAAGTATTTGAAACACAGGATGAGATTAGTATGGAAGAGGAAGCCGCCGAAGAGATCCGCAAGCCGGAAAATGTTATCAATCTTTTGCAGGTTGACCCAATTGAACTGGAGTTTGGCTATGGCATCATTCCGTTAGCCGATTCCTCGCAAGGCGGCGATTTGCTTGACCGGGTCGTTATGATTCGCCGACAGATTGCGCTGGAGCTTGGGGCGATTGTGCCGATTATTCGCCTGCGCGATAATATTCAGCTTAGTCCGAATCAGTATGTTATTAAGATTAAGGGCAATGTTATTGCCGAGGGCGAGATTTTATTTGATCATTATCTGGCGATGGACCCCGGCTATGTTGAGGAGCAGATTGACGGAATTGAAACGGTGGAGCCGGCGTTCCATCTGCCGGCTCTGTGGATTACCGAGAGCCAGCGGGAAAGAGCGGAGGCTGTTGGCTATACGGTAGTTGATCCGCCATCGATTATTGCCACTCATCTGACAGAAGTGATCAAAAGCCACTTAGATGAACTGATTACTCGTCAGGAAGTTAAGAACCTGATTAATAAGGTGGCTGAGGATAATCAGACGCTGATCGACGAGTTGGTGCCGAAACTTTTGACGGTTGGTGAAATTCAAAAGGTATTGACCAATTTATTGGCCGAAGGCGTTTCCATCCGAGATTTGGTGACGATATTTGAAACTTTGGCTGATCAGGCGCTGGTGACCAAGGATATTGATGTTTTGACCGAATACGCCAGACAATCGCAAAAGCGGAGCATCAGCAATAAGTTTTTGGAAGAGCAGAATCAGCAAGTACTGACGCTTGATCCGGCGGTAGAAAGCATGATTATGGAATCGGTCAAGCATTCTGAGCAGGGGACTTATCTGACCCTTGACCCGGAGGTCATTTCGGAGATTGTGGCGGTGACGGATAAGGCAGTCCGCAAGCTGACGGATATGGGACGGATGCCGATTATTATTACTTCACCGATTTTGCGGATTTATTATAAACGAATTATTCAAGAGCAGCTGCCGGAGGTGGTAGTAATTTCCTACAATGAAATTGACGCCTCTACAGAATTACAGTCGGTAGGGATGGTGAGTTTATCATGAAGATAATGAAATACCGAGCGGCGACTGAACGGCAAGCCATGCTGCTGGCTAGGGACGAGCTGGGGAGCGATGCCTTGATTTTGTCCATTAAATCGGTTAAGCCCAAGGGCTTTTGGCGCTGGTTTCGCCGGCCCTATGTGGAAGTGATGGCAGCCCAAGATGAAGATAAGGAAAACCGGATTTCGTCGGAGGATAAGGAGTTAGCAGAGTTTAAAAGCTTTTTAAGTGATTTGTCGCAAAAACAAAGAAATATAGATAGCGCCGAAAAAAATGAAAAAACAGCCGGCGCCGCCCCGGCAGTTGTCCGAACGGTAAAAACGGAACCGGCGGCGAAACTTAAGAAAGATTTTCCCCCGGCAGGCGGGCTTAAAGCTCAAGAGGCGCAGGCGGCCGAGCCGCAGGTTTTGATTGGGCAGGTCATTTACGAGCAATTAACGGAAAATGAAGTCGATGACCGGTTGGCGGACAAGCTGGTAGCGCAGCTGTTAGAGAGCGGCAAGAGCTTTAGCCTGGAAGAAGGATTGAATCTGGTCTACCGCAGACTAGTTAAAGAGTTGTCGGACATTCGGCCCATTCGCTTGGAGAATGGGCGGGCCAGACCGGTATTTTTTATCGGTTCGACCGGCGTGGGTAAGACGACCACAATTGCTAAATTAGCTTCGCTTTTTACCTTGGAGAAAAAATGCAAAGTGGCGTTAATTACCGCTGATACTTATCGCATCGCGGCCGTGGAACAGCTTAGGACTTACGCCAACATTTTGAATATCCCGATTAAGGTTATTTACAAGGAAGAAGAGATTGCCGGTTGTATTGAAGAGTTTGCCGATTATGATCTGATTTTGATTGATACGGCGGGACGCTCTTATCAGGATACTAAGCATTTGCAGGAGCTGAAAGAACTTTTAGCCGTGGTTAAAGAAAAACAGATTTATCTGGTGCTGAGCCTATCGACGAAAAATAGCGACTTGAAAAAAACAGTTGCGGCGTATGATTTTGCTGACTTTTCGCTGATTTTTACCAAATTAGATGAAACACTGGCTTATGGCAGTATTTTAAATCTAAAGCAGGCAACCGGCAGGCCGCTGTCTTATGTGACAACTGGTCAAAACGTGCCGGAGGACATTGCTGAGCTCGATCCGTATGAAACCGCCAGTAAGATATTAGGAGGAGTGAGTTCTTGATGGATCAGGCAGCGAAGCTAAGAGATATTATCCGGCAGGCCCAGGCTGGGGAGTTTAATACTCGGCCGCCGAAAGAAAAAGCGCGGGTAATTACCGTCACCAGCGGTAAGGGCGGCGTCGGCAAAAGTAATATCAGTGTTAATTTAGCAGTCCAGTTCCAAAAGCAAGGCAAACGCGTGGTTATTTTTGACGCTGATTTTGGTCTAGCCAATGTGGAAGTTATTTTTGGGATTTTACCCAAGTATAATATTTTGGATTTAATTACCAGAAAAATGTCGATTTTTGATGTCCTGACCGAAGGGCCGATGGGAATTCGCTTTTTGTCGGGCGGCTCGGGTTTGGGGCAGCTGATGAACTTGACGGCCGATCAAATAGAATATTTGGTTAAACAACTGGAAATTTTAGATCAACATGCCGATATAATTATAATTGATACCGGCGCCGGGATTAGTGAGGCGGTTTTGGCTTTTGCTTTTGCTTCCAATGAGATTTTGATTGTGACGACACCGGAGCCGACGGCAATTACCGATGCTTACGCGCTGATTAAATCAATTTGCGGCAGTCCGCAGTTTTCCGTGGCGCAGCCGAAAATGAAGCTGATCGTCAATAAAAGCCGAAGCGTTCGGGAAGGCGATGAGGTGTTTGAAAAATTAAATAAAGTAACGATGCGCTTTTTAGAGATTTCTTTGGAGAAATTAGGTCATTTGCCGGATGACCGGGCGCTGGTTGATGCGGTGATTGAAAGAAAACCGTTTTCCATCATTTACCCCAAAGCGGCCGTTACCAAGGCGATTGAGGATATCGCCAAACGAGTTTTGGCCGGGGAGCAGGCTGATATCCGGCAGAAATCACAGTCCAAGGGACTAAGTTCTATTTTCAGCAAGATATTTCATCGCAAATAAGGAGGCCAAAGGCTAAAATGGAAGAAAGAACTCTGAATGAGGGAAGCAAACTGGAACTGATTGATCATCACCGAAATGGTGATAAACATACCTATTATAGTGTGATGACCCATATTTTGGATGAGTCTACTTTTGACGCACAGGCGCCGTTGGAAAAAGGAATCGTGATGGCGCTGGAAATGGGCCGGGAGTATGAGTGCTTTTTTATTACGATTTATGGTCTTTTTCGGTGCCAGGTTCGATTGCAAAGCCGGTATGTTGAAGGGGGGCTGCATTTTTTAAGATTTAAGATCCTGACAGCAATCGTCAAACAGCAAAGAAGAGGCTTTTTCCGAATGGAGGCTATTTTTGATTTTCGCTATTACAATAGTATGACCAATCAATGGAAGGAAGCGACCACCCAAGATATCAGCGGGAACGGAATTAAATGTATAGTGCATGAGGAATTGTCCCGGGGAACAAGGGTCATGTGCGAATTGCAGCTGGAAATTGAAAAGAAGGTTTATACGGTTACCAATTTAGCGGAAGTCGTTGAAACGGCAGCCATCAGTCTGGGGCGAGAGTATGAAACACGACTGACTTTTATTGATATTTCAGTGCCGAAGCAGGATATCATCATTAAATACATCTATGACGAGCAAAGAAAAAGGCTGAAAAAGGAAAAAGAGTGAGCAAAAGAAGGCAGGTAATAAAAAATGACCAAAAGGAAAATTCTGATAATTGATGATTCGGCATTTACAAGGAAAGTGCTTTCCACTATAATAGAAAAAGACGGACGGCTGGAGATCGCCGGTACCGCCAAAGACGGAAAAGAGGGGCTGGAAATGGCGCTAGTTTTAAACCCGGATGTTATTTCCGTGGATGTGGAAATGCCGGTCATGAATGGCTTAACCATGATTAAAGAGTTGATGAGCAAAAGGAATATTCCGATTGTAGTTGTTAGTTCCCTGACCAAAGAAGGCGCGAAGGAAACGATTCAGGCTCTGGAATATGGTGCGTTTGATTTTGTAGCCAAGCCCAGCAGCGTTTTTGGCCTAAAAAGCGACGAGGTGTTTGCCGAGTATACGGAAAAAGTTTACGCGGCGGCCATGAGTAAAAAAACGGCGGCACCGGAAAAGAAATTAGGGTTTAAGACAACGGCTCATTTTGAGATGCCGGTTAAAACAGTCGAAAAAAAACGGGTGCAGAAAGCTGCCACTAAGCTGGTAGCGATTGGGACTTCCACCGGCGGGCCAAAAGCGCTGCCGGATGTACTCAGCCGGCTGCCGGGAGATTTTCCGGCCGGGATTGTGATCGTTCAGCATATGCCGCCCGGTTTTACCAAATCCTTAGCGATTCGGCTCGATCAACTATCGGTTATTAGTGTCAAAGAAGCAGAAGACGGGGAACTGATTAAGGAAGCGACCGCTTATATCGCGCCGGGTGACCGGCACCTGAAGGTGGCTGAAAAGATGGGGAAATATTATGTGCAGCTGGACGATGGGCCGAAAAAAGGGCCGCATAAACCGGCGGTTGACGTGCTGATGAGCTCTCTGGCCAAATTACCGCCGCATAAGGTAATCGGTGTGATTATGACCGGTATGGGGAGCGACGGATGCGAGGGCATGGAGGAATTAAAAAAAGCAAATAATACTTATATTATTGCGCAGGATGAGGCTTCTTGCGTGGTCTACGGAATGCCCCGGGCAGTGGTTCAGAAAAAAATAGCTGATGAGGTTGTGCCGTTAAATCATATTGCGCAGGCGATCAAAACAAAGCTGGAGGTACTTTAGTATGGATACATCCCAATATTTAGAAATGTTTATAGAGGAATCAAAGGAGCATCTGCAAAGCTTAAATGAAACTTTGCTGGTACTGGAAAACTCTCCGGATGATGTAGATATGATCAATAGTGTTTTTCGGGTCGCTCATACTTTAAAAGGAATGGCCGGAACGATGGGCTTTAAGCGGATGAACAGCCTGACGCACAATATGGAGAATGTACTGTCGGAAATCCGAACCGGCAATATTCATATTACGCCGGAACTTTTGGACATCTTATTTCAATGCTTAGACGCACTGGAACAGTATGTGGAGGAGATTACCAATACCGGCGGAGAGGGCGAGGAAGCCTACGAAGGGATTATTGCACAGCTGAACGAAATTCTGAAAAATGGCGGTGCAGCCGGTAAGGCCGCGCCAGCCGCCACCGTGACAGCTTCGGCTGCGCCGGCTGCTGCCCCCCAAGCGGCGGAAAAAGCCAAAGTGGCCGGTCAGCTCAATGAATATGAGCGGAATATCGTGCAAAAAGCCAATGAAAGCGGCATGCTGGCGTTTGTGATTCGGGTTAAGATTGATGAAAAAAGTATGCTCAAAGCGGCTCGGGCCTATATTGTTTATAAGGCGCTGGAGGATATGGGCGAGATCATCAAAACCGAGCCGTCTGTTCAGGATATTGAGGAAGAAAAGTTTGATCACGAGTTTTTTGTTTATATCGTGACCGAGCATGATAAAGAAGAACTGCTCAAGGAAGTTTCCGGGATCAGCGAGGTGGCTGAGGTAGAGGCTGATCTGATCGATGCTTCGGCCGAAGCTGAGCCGGCCAAGGAAGAGGCGCCTGCGGCCGCGGCACCGGTCATTGAGGAAAAAGCGCCGGAAAAGCCGGCGGCTCCCGCGCCTAAGGCGGCAGCGCCCGCGCCCAAGACGGAAGCGGCCAAACCCAAGACCAATACCACTGTCCGGGTTGATGTGGAGCGGCTGGATAATTTGATGAATCTGGTCAGTGAGTTAATCATTGCCAAGAACGGACTGGAAACTATCAGCAAAGGAATCGGCCAGAATGCGAATGAGCAGATTGAGTATTTGGAGCGGATTACCACTAATTTGCATGAATCGGTGATGAAAGTTCGGATGGTGCCGGTGGAACGGGTATTTAATCGCTTTCCCCGCTTGATTCGCGACTTGTCCAGAAACTTAAACAAGAAGATGGAGCTGGATATGTCTGGTGAGGAAACGGAAATCGACCGGACAGTCATAGATGAGATTGGCGATCCTTTGGTGCACTTGATTCGAAACTCGGCCGATCATGGCCTGGAGTCGCCGGAAGTGCGTTTATCCCGGGGCAAGGATGAAGTCGGCCATGTTTATTTGGATGCTTATCAGGACGGCAACAACGTAGTGATTGAAGTGTCAGACGACGGCAACGGCATTGATGTGGAAAAAGTTCGGCGCAAAGCGGTGGAAAAGGGCACGATTACCGAGGAAGAAGCGGCAGTCATGCAGGATAATGATATTATCGGATTATTGTTCCGGCCCAGTTTTTCAACGGCGGAAAAGATTTCCGATGTTTCCGGCCGGGGCGTGGGACTGGATGTGGTTAAGACCAAGATTGAAAGCCTGGGCGGTGAAATTGAGGTCAAAACAGAACTGGCTAAGGGCAGCAGGTTTATTATTCGGCTGCCGCTGACACTGGCGATCATTCAGGGGCTGATGGTGGAAATCGGCCATGAGAAATATGCGATTCCGCTTAGTTCCATCCAGACGATAGAAGATGTTGAACTGTCCGAGATTAAGTACGTTCACAATGAGGAAGTGATCCATCTGCGTAATAATGTAATTCCGGTTTATCGTTTAGAAAAAGCGCTGGGTATTGTCCGGACGGAGGAGGCAGTGCGGCAGAAGCTGACGGTTGTTATCATCAACCGGGGCGAAAAATTGCTGGCGCTGGCGGTCGATAATTTGATCGGACAGCAGGAGGTCGTGATTAAGAACTTGGGTCAGTATTTGAAGGATGTTAAAAATATTGCCGGCGCAACGATCTTGGGCAACGGCGAGGTCGCTTTGATTTTGGATGTCAACTCGCTGTTTTAAAGGAGGAAACCATGGAAAACAATAAAAAAGAAGTGGAAATAGCAGATCAGGCGCTGAAGCAATATATTGTGATTCGTTTCAATAAGGAGCAGTTTGGCATCAGTATCAACTATATTCAAAATATTGTGCGGATGACGTCGATTACCAGGGTGCCAAACGTACCGGAGTATATTAAAGGCGTAATTAATTTGCGCGGCGAAATTATTCCGATTATGAGCCTGCGGATCAAATTGGGTTTGGAACCGGATGAGATCACGGGTCAGACCAGGATTATTATTGTCAGCGTCAATGATAATTTGATCGGATTATTTGTTGACGAGGTGATGGAAGTATTGGTTTTGGAAGATGCTCAGATTGACAAGCAGATCAAGGAGAGCACGGATAAAAATTCAAAATATATCTATGGCGTAGGTAAAATGCAGGACCGCTTGATCTCACTGTTTAATATCGAGCAGATCATTGCGGAATAAGGAGGCAACTATGAGTGAAGAATATAGCAATTTGGATACCACGCGTTTAGATGTATTGCGTGAATTGGGTAATATCGGAGCCGGCAATGCAACGACCGCTCTTTCCAAAATGATCAACAAAAGGGTAGACATGGGAGTGCCCAAAGCCGAATTAATCAAGATTGAAAAAATCACCCAAATTTTGGGCGGAGAGGAAAACCTGGTAGTAGGGATCCTTCTGGGGATTGAAGGCGATGTGGAAGGCATGATGATGTTTGTGCAGGAGCAGGAATCGGCTCATCATTTAGTGAATCTTTTAATGGGACGGGATTTAGAGGATTTTGCAGCTTTTACCGAGATGGATTTATCGGCTTTGTTGGAAATTGGCAATATTATCACCGGTGCCTATTTAAATTCGCTGTCTTCGTTGACAAACCTGAAGATTATGCCGTCAGTTCCTCATATGGCGGTTGATATGGCGGGAGCGATTTTAAGCGTACCGGCTATTGAGTTTGGAAAAGTAGGCGATTATGCTTTGTTAATCCAGACTGGTTTTGGCGGAACTGGGGAGGAAGTCTTAGGTTATTTTATTTTGATACCGGAGGCTAAATCCTATGAGAAGATATTTAAGAGTTTGGGGATGTAATCATGGCATTGATTAAAGTGGGGATGGCAGATTTAAAAGCGGTGAAATATCCTGATAATTTAACAACCTTAGGGCTGGGGAGTTGTATCGGGGTGACCTTATACGATACTTCAAGCAAAATCAGCGGGATGGCTCATTTTATGTTGCCAGACAGCACTCAGATCAAAAATAATGAAAATAAGGCTAAGTTTGGCGATACAGCGATTGAAGAGCTGCTAAAGCAAATGATTAGCCTGGGAGCTTCTAAAATGAGGCTGGTCGCCAAGATTGCCGGAGGAGCGCAAATGTTTTCATTTGGTGAGAAAAATGATCTGATGCGGATTGGCGAACGAAATGCGCTGGCCGCCAAGGAAAAATTAAAAGCTCTGGGCATTCGGCTGATTGCAGAGGACACCGGTAAGAATTACGGAAGAACGATTGAGTTTATGAGTGAAAATGGGGATCTGCACGTCAAAACAATTGGCAAAGAATTAAAGGTTATCTAAGATGAAAATTAAAAATTTTAATTTAATAATTGTCTTAATTGCGGAAATTTTAGTAGCAATCTACGGTTATGTTTATCATTATAGCCTGTTTCGCTTAGCTGTTACGATGGCGATTGTGTTTGCTTTGTTCTTTGTAATCGGCAGTCTTTTGCAAATGCTGGGAAATCGTTTGTTTGCTGAGGTCGAGGAGAGAGAAAAGAAAGAGCGGGAGGCAGAGGAAGCTCGGCTGAGGGCCGAGCGGGAAAAAGCAAAGCAGGAAGCGGAAGCATCGGCAGAATCAGAGCAGGAGTAATTTTAACCGATCAGCGGCAGGACGGAAAGTGAGAGCAATATGGAATTAGCGGAACAAAATGCCTTATGGGAGGAATATAGCCGGACGCGGAATGAGAAGCTGAAAGAAAAGCTGATAGTCGAGTATTCGCAGCTGGTAAAATATATTGCGGGTCGTCTAAATATGTATTTGGGAAATAATGTTGATTTTGACGATTTAGTGGGATATGGCGTTTTTGGCTTGATCGATGCAATCGATAAGTTTGATTATTCCAAAGGCAATAAGTTTGAAACCTATGCTTCCTTACGGATTCGCGGAGAAATCTTAGATAATATCCGCCGGATGGACTGGGTTCCGCGATCGCTGCGCAAGAAAAAAAGAATGTTGGATGCGGCGATGCAAAAGCTGGAAATGGATGAGAGCAGTGAAAACTATGACGAAGTCATGGCGCAGGAATTGAATATTTCAGTGGAAGAATATTATCGTTGGGAAAATCAAACCAAGGCCTTGCATTTATCTTCTTTAGATGAACATATTGAGCAAAATGGCGAATTAGCGGTGCAGAGTCTGGAATATAAGAAATTTGATCAGCCCTTTGACCGGATGAGCCGGGAAGAAACGAAGCGGCAGCTGATTGAGGCGCTGGAAACTTTAACGGATAAGGAAAAAAAAGTAATTTCTTTATATTATTATGACGAGCTGACCTTAAAAGAGATTAGCTTGGTGCTGGGGGTATCTGAGTCAAGGGTGTCGCAGCTGCATACGAAGTCATTGCGCAAGATGAGGCGTTTTTTGGGAGACGATGTAGAATTGTTGGCATACATTTAAAAATGTAGGATTGGGGTAAAAATGGAAAACAAATCAGCGTATGAAATCAAAATCACAAAAGATAAAATGAAGGCCCTGCTTAGTTTTGAAACGGCGGAGGTGGCAGTGACCGCCGAGGAAATTATGGGGGAGCTGCAAAAGCTGGGAGTTCGAAACGGCATTTTAAAAGATAAGCTGGAGAGCATTTTACAAAATAGGCATGTGTATACCGATTATGTGATCGCCGAAGGATTGGAGCCAACGGAACCGTTTCCCGGCAAAGTGGAGTATTTCTTTGAAACCGTCAAGGATATGAAGCCGAGTGTCGATAAAGACGGCAATGTTGATTATAAGAACTTGTCTTTGATTTCCAATGTTAAGCAGGGGCAGATCCTGGCGAAGCTGGAACCGGCGGTTCAGGGCGAACCGGGCATCAATATTTTAGGGATACCGCTGCCGCCGCCTCAAGTTAAGCCGGTCATGATCAAGGCCGGGAAGAATACAGCGTTTAATGACACGAAAACGGAGCTGTTTGCTACCAAAAACGGAATGGTCATGCTGCAAGACGGCGCGGTCATGGTTAATGATGTTTATCAGGTGCCGAATCATGTCGGCCCTTCCACGGGCAATATTACTTTTGCCGGTAATGTTATTGTCAGCGGCAATGTACTGGATGATTTTATGGTGACGGCGGACGGGGATATTGAGGTTTTTGGCGTAGTAGAAGGCGCGATTTTAAAGGCCGGCGGTAATATCGTCCTGCATAGCGGGATTTCGGGCAAAGGCCGGGCAGTGCTGGAGGCCGAGGGCAATTTGATGACGAAGTATATTGAGCAGTCGACGGTTAAGATTCGAGGGGATATTCATGCCAGCGCGATTTTGCACAGCACGATCCGCTGCGGCGGCAGTGTTATCGTGGAAGGCAAAAAGGCTTTAATTTCCGGCGGCCGGATTGTATCGGGCAGTTATGTGGAAACGAATATATTAGGTTCGCATATGGGAACGGTAACGGAGATTGAAGTTGGCGTCAATCCGGTGATCTCGGAAGAATATGAAGAGATGAAAAAAGATTTGCCAAAAATTAAAAATGAATTGGAACAAATGGAAAAGATTATTACTCTGCTTAATAAAAAGCGGGAGATAGAAGGCGGTCTGGAAGAAAGCAAGCAGGAAATGTACGCGACGGCGATTAAAAATAAGATCGTATTAAGCACGCGTTACCAGAAAATGGAAAAAGATTTCCAAAAAATGGAAGAAGAGATGAATATCGGCACCGCCGGGGAGATTCGGGTCAATGGGATTTTATATTCGGGGACGCGGCTGACGATTAGTAATGTCAATCGGATTATCACGGATGATGTTCGTTCGGTCAAGTTTGTTCGTGAAGGCGCTGACTTGAAAATGATTTCAATCTAAGGGCTTATTGACGGTTAAAGATTTGAAACTGCGGGGGATGGGTATATTTGGATATATTTGGCTGTTTTCGGCTGATGAATCCCGGACGCGCAGGACTTTTTCAGAAGGGAGAAAGCAATGGCAATCAGGCCGATTGATATGCAGATTATGACGCCCAGAATGGCGGATCTTTCTATGCTCAATCAAGCGGAAAAGGAAAGGCCGCTGGTTGAACAGCTTCATATTACCGCGCAGCAAGATAAGGAAACGGACAGGAATATGCAGGTCGTGCGTAAGACGCCTGAGCACAGCCAGATGAAAAATGACGCCGACGCCAAAGACAAAGGAAAGAATACTTATACCTATCATCCGTCCAAGAAAAATCCGGCCAAAATGCAAAAGGAAGATGAGGTTTCTTTTAGCGGCGGCCATAGGTTGGATATTAAAATATAAAAAGGTGAGGGAAAAGCAATGTCAGGCAATGATAAAGTCATTCTTTTTTTGGTCTTGATTGGCATGATGATTAGTTTTGCCGCTATTTTGGCGATTGTCGCCGATAAGTACAAGCAAGCGGAAAAGGAAAAGGCAGAGGATCAGGTGGCTGATGCCGAGGAAATCAAACAAAAGATATTGCAGATGCATGATTACGGCGAATTTTTAAATAAAGAACTGGCCAATAAACAAAACGAAGCGATGCTGATGTATGAAATGCTGCTGGAAAAGGAAAAGAAACTGGCCGGTGAAACGGTTTGGCTGAAAAATTCGGCTGCTTCCGTTCCGGCAGCAGAGCATAGTCCGGGAAAAACGGCAGCGAAGGCAAGCGTTTTTTTATCGGAAGATAGTTTGAAAGCAAGAGAAACAGCAGAAGATGCAGCGGTGAAAAAGGGGCGGTCAGCCAGACGGGAAGTCGAAGTTTTTAAACCGGCGGCAGAGAAAGGGATGCGCCGGGAAGCGGTAAATGATTTATTGGCATCTGCTTCATTAGCTGAGGTTCAGCCAAGGCAGGAAGAAGAGTTAATTAATCATAATGAGGAAATTAAGTTGCTTTATAGTCAGGGGCTGCCGGCGGGGGAAATTGCCGAGCGGCTGCAGATCGGCAAAGGGCAAGTAGAACTGGTTATTCACTTGTTTTGCACTTAAATATCCGCGCTTGCGGAAATATATAACCAGAAATGAGCCGTTACGGCTCATTTTTGCTATGACTGCTAATCTGTTGTTTTCGTGAAGGCCAGGAGTATGCAGTTTTAGCATTTGTTCAAAAGGGTATAATAGGCCGGTTGTGTATGGTTTTGGGGGTTGTTCAAAAGGGGTATAATGGGCCAGTCGCATATAGTTTTAGCACTTGTTCAAAACTTGCGCCCTGGCGGGCGCTTCGAACAGGAAAGCTTCGCGCAAAAACTATATGCTCTGGCAAAAGGAGATAGAACTAAGGGCGAGAGTAAAAGTGAAGATAAAGGTGAAAATAGGAGCATTGATATTTTGAAACAGGGGTTTGTGCGGATAGGTTGGGGATTTGCTGGCTGAAAGCTTGTAGTTTAAAAAACTGGAGCGTAGTAAAAGGGTTGATAGTCAGTCAGTAGGCTACGTGATAAGCCAGTCGCATATAGTTTTAGCACTTGTTCAAAACTTGCGCCTGACGGCGCTTCGGACAGTTGAACTTCGCGCAAAAACTATATGCTCTGGCGAAAAAAATAAATACGAGGGGAAAAGGGTTAAGAGAAAAAACGAGAATAAAAATGAAAGTGCTTGCAGTGGGGGAATGGTGATAAAGACAGGTTAGGCGATGGGCTATGTGATAAGCCAGTCGCATATAGTTTTAGCACTTGTTCAAAACTTGCGCCCTGGCGGGCGCTTCGAACAGTTGAACTTCGCGCAAAAACTATATGCTCTGGCGAAAAAAATAAATACGAGG
>CAUVDV010000011.1:0-25443 GCA_963550755.1 uncultured Lachnospiraceae bacterium | reverse complement strand
TTACAATTAAAGATATTGCTGCCAGAGCCGGCGTTTCGGTGGCAACGGTTTCACGGGTAATCAATCGGTCAGAACAGGTTACGGAAGAGACGAAACAAAGAGTGCGGAAAGTCATAGAAGAATTTGACTATCGGCCAAATGCGATTGCCCGCAGCTTATATACCAAAAAGAGTAATGTCATCGGCTGTATTTTACCGGATATTACCAATCGCTATTTTGCGAAAATTTATCTGGCAATTGAGCAGATTGCTTATAAATACGGGTATACGATGTTTCTGTGCAATTCGATGAATCAGTCGAAGCTGGAAAGCGTGTATTTAAAAAAGCTGGTTGAACAGCAGGTAGACAGCATTATTTTTATGGGCGGCTGCGTCAATGACTGTGTGCCTAAAGCGGATGTTGTGGAGGAGTTGAAAGCAGCGGCAGCCATTTGTCCGGTGGTGGTAATCAACGGCGAGATTGATGACGACCGGATTTACACGGTCAGCACCGATGAGGAAACGGCGGTTGATCGGATGGTGCATTATCTGGTACAGAAAGGCTATCGGCGGATTGCAATGGTAGGCGGTGCCAAAGGGATTACGGTAACGGAGTTTAAAATGACTGCCTTTCAAAAGGCCTGTTTAAAATATGGTTTGGCCGAGGACGATTTTTTTACCTGTTATGGTGAATTTCATTTTCAGGGCGGCGAAGCCATTTTTCAGGAGCTGCGGCAAAGCGGCCGGCTGCCGGAGGCGCTGATTGCAATTAATGACGAGGTGGCGGCCGGAATCCTTCAGGCTTGCGTCAAAGCTGGGGTTAAGGTACCGGAGGAGTTATCGGTGATGGGTTATGACAATACGGATTTGGCGGAATGTACTTATCCTAAATTGACGACCTATTCGCATCCTTACGCTAAGCTGGCGCAGTTTGCTGTAGAAACCATCCGGCATTTATATACGGATAACGCGGCGGTGAATCGGCAGCTTTTGCGGGGGGAGATGATAGAAAGAGAAAGTATTGGCTTGGCTTACAGCGTGATAGGCGCAGGATATAAGAAATAAAAAGGAGGAATCAGAATGAAGAAATTATTAACAAGTTGTTTGGCAGTTGTTATGTTGATTACGCTGCTTGGGGGCTGCGGGGAAAAGACGGAAAAACCGGCAGAAACGGGACAGACGCAGCAGGCGAGCGAGAAGGGAAACAAAGAGACGGGTGCGGCCGAAAAGATTAAACTGAAAATGACGATTTTCGGGAGCGACAATGATGAGGCGGTATATCGTCAGCGTTTGGATTTGGTGCAAAAGAAATATGAAAATATTGAGGTGGAGCTGCTTTATATTCCGTCGGAATACGCCACTAAGGTAAAAACAATGTTTGTTTCCGGCGAAGCGCCTGATATTTTGCAGCTGTCAGAGGATGTTCATTCTTATTCGGCCTTGGGTCAAATCATGGCGTTGGATGATTTGGTGAGCAAAAATGGACTGGATTTGGGGAAACGCTTTGGTACGGCGCATCAAACCTATGTTTATAAAGATAATTTGTATGCTTTGCCGGATCGCGGCGGCGCAATGATTGTGTACTACAACAAGGATTTGTTTGATAAAGCGGGAGTAAGCTATCCTACCAAAGACTGGACTTGGAAAGATATGTTGGCGGCGGCGCAGAAGCTGACTGTCCGAAATGGGGAAGAGGTGGAAACATACGGCTTTGCTGCCGGTGATTGGTGGCCGTGGTGGCTGAGTTTTATTTATCAAAATGGCGGCCGGATTTTGGACAAGGACGGCAAAGTAGTATTTAATTCGCCGGAAACCGTAGAAGCACTTCAATTTTATAATGATTTGGTCTTTAAGCACAAAGTGGCACCCTCGCCGCAGGAATATGCCGATATGGGCAATCCCGGCCCGGATCCTCTATTTGCTCAGGGTAAGGTTGCTTTTGAAATTACTGGCTTTTGGAATATTGGTTCATTAAATAATGTGCCGGATTTGAACTATGATATCGCCCCGCTGTGGCATCAAAAGGAAAGCGGCACGACAGCCTTTGGTTCGGGGCTGGCGATTTCCCAAAGCTGCAAATACCCGGAAGTCGCTTATCAGGTGATTGATTTTCTGACGAGTGTTGAAGGGCAAATGCCAATCGTAGAAATGAAACAGGACGCGCCGGTAAACATTGAATTGTTAAGCAGTGAAAAGTTTTTAAGTGCGCAGTTTGCCAGTCGGGCAATTGACATGAATGTTTTTTCGGAATCAGCCGACCAAATTATGGATTTGCCGTTAGGGCCTTATTGGAATGAAATGACGGAAATATGCGGGAATCATTTGAGTGAATTGTTTAACGGGCAAAAAGAAGCGGCAGAAGTAGCCGAAAACATTCAGGCGGATTTAGAAGAAATGATGAAACGCTATAAATAAGCGCAAGTTTATAGGCTATGCGGCTCCAGCAGAGTTTTGGAGCCGCATAGAAAAGAGGAGGCAGTAATGGCAGCAGGGCAAAGAAGCAGCAAAAGACAAAAAATAGAAAGACGCTTGTTCTTTTTATTTACCGCCCCTTGGATTTTGGGCTTTCTGATATTTACTTTAGGGCCGCTGGCAGCGTCTGTCTATATCAGTTTTACGGACTGGAATATGCTGACAAAGCCCAATTTTATAGGCTTGGAGAATTATATTTATTTATTTTCAGAAGATAAACTTTTTTGGAAAGTGTTATACAATACTTTTTACTATGTGTTTATTATGGTGCCGCTGACGACGGTGGTTTCTCTGTTGGTGGCATATCTTTTAAACAAACCAGTTCGTGGTATTCGCTGGTTTCGGACGATTTTTTATTTGCCGTCGGTCGTACCGGTGGTAGCAAGTTCGCTGATATTCTTATGGATTTTAGCACCCAAGGGCATAATCAATCAGGCCTTGGCTTTTTTGGGGCTGAAAGGACCGGCGTGGCTCTTAGATGAAAGGTATGTTAAAATGTCTTTCGTTATGTTGGCGCTGTGGGCGGTTGGCGGTAGCATGATTTTGCTGCTTTCGGGAATGCAGAGCATTTCCAAAGAACTATATGAATCGGCGGCATTGGACGGAGCAAGCCGCTGGCGGCAATTTTGCAGCATTACGATACCAATGCTGAGTCCGATTATCTTTTTTAATTTGATTATGGGAATTATTGGTGGTTTGCAGACCTTTTCGCAGGTTTATATTTTGACGAAAGGAGGGCCGAACAACGCCAGCAAAATGATTGTGCCGTATCTTTATGACAATGCGTTTAAGTATTATCGTATGGGTTATGCTTCGGCGCTGTCGTGGGTGCTGTTTGTAATTATTCTGACGTTTACTCTGGCGGTGCTGAAGTCATCCAGCCTGTGGGTATTTTATGAGGGTGAGGTGAGAAAATGAGAAGAAAGCTGAGAAATGGGGAAAAGATAAGGCTTTACTTGATTTTGACACTAATCGGAATTTTAATGCTGATGCCCTTTGTCTATATGATCTCTATCTCTTTGATATCGCCGCAGACTAATGCGAAGATGTTGTTTACGGTTTTGCCGCAGGAGCTGCATTTTCAAAACTATATTCGTGTTTTTACGGATGAGAGAATTCTCCGCTGGTTTATGAACAGTGTTGTGCTGGTGGTGTTTTGTATGATTGGTCAGGTTATGGCCAGTTCGTTTGTGGCGTTTGGCTTTGCCCGGCTGAATTATAAGTACAAAAATGTTTTGTTTATGATTTTGCTGGCAACAATGATGATTCCGCAGCAAATTACGCTGATTCCGCAGTTTATTATTTTTACCAAACTAAAGTGGGTCAATACCTTACTGCCGATTATCGTTCCTAATTTTGCCGGCGGAGCATATAATATTTTCTTATGTCGGCAGATTATTATGACGATTCCGCAGTCGTTAGACGATGCGGCCAAGATTGACGGCTTAGGCTATATCGGAATTTACTTTAAAATGATATTGCCCTTGATTAAACCGGTGCTGGCAGTGATTGCCATATTTACCTTTAATTATAATTGGGGTGCGTTTATGGAACCGCTGATTTATATTGAGGATAAGGCAAAAATGCCATTAGCGCTGGGAGTGCAGATATTAAGTGCGACTTCCTCTGTCGGCGCTACGCCGGAGTGGAATATTGTTATGGTATCTTCTCTGCTGCTGACTTTGCCGATGATAATTATTTTTATATTGAATCAGCGGCGAATCTTTGAGTTGAATGTTGGAATCAGCAGCGATGTAAGTAAGTAGCGAGGTGAGGGAATTGGAAAAAATAGTTTTAACCAAAGAAATGATAAAGACAGCCCCCAGCCGTAAGTTTGCCGGCTGGGGTACAAGTCTGGCCTGGTGGGCCAATGTAATTGGCCGGTGGCGGGACGAGGATAAAAAGCAAGCGATTTGCGATTTGATTTTTTCGCTGCCAAAGGGTTTGGGGCTTACTATTGTCCGCTATAATTTTGGGGCGGGCGAACCGGGGAAAGAGCCGGCTAATTTTCGGGTCGGTGCGAATATAGAATGTTATGGCCAAGGCCCGGCCAAGTGGGATATGGACAGGGATGGCGGGCAGCGCTGGATTTTGCAGGAGGCAATAAAGAGAGGCGCTAATCAAACAGAGGCGTTTTTTAATTCGCCGCCGCTGTGGCTTTTGGCTTGTCCGTCAACGGCCGGAGCGGATTATGGGCAAAATAATCTCCTGCCGGAGCAGGAGGCGGCATTTGCCGAGTATGTGACGGACCTTTTAAACCGGTTTGCGGCGGCATATCAGATTCGCTTTCATAGTCTGTCTTTATTTAATGAACCGTCCTCGATGTGGTGGCAAAGCGATAATGATCAGGAGGGCTGTCATTACAGCGTAGCGCAGCAGGAGCGGCTGCTGTGCCTGATGCAGCAAAAAATAAAGGAAGGGGGCCTGTATCCCTTAACTTTAAGCGGGCCGGAGGGCTGGAGCGTATTTGAGAGCATTAGTATGTACAATGATTTGTCAGAAGCGGCGCGGGCGGCTTTGGGGAGAATCAGCACGCATACTTATTTGGCGGATGACAGAGCCAGAAAGGCGCTGTGCCGTTTGGCGCAAAAAGAAAAAAAACCGCTGTGGATGTCGGAAGTTTGTCTGGCGCAAGAGGGAGCACAAGACCCGGCGGCAATGGCCAGCGGGCTGCGGATTGCCAAGGCGATTATGGCGGATTTTGCATATTTGCGGCCGGAAGCATGGGTTTACTGGCAGGCAGTGGAGAATAAAAATCTAAATCACAACTATGGTTTTATTCAGGCCGGTTATGATGAAAAAGAGGAATATCATATTACCAAGAGTTTTTATGTATTTGGTCAATTTACACGCTTTATTCGCCCGGGTATGCTGCTGCCGGAGCACTTGCCGGAAAACGGCATAATAGCCTATGACCCTGTGGAAAATAAGGCAGTTTGCGTGCTGCTGAACGAAACGGCGGCAGAAAAAAGCTGCTGCATAGAGAGCGGGCAGGACATTGTTCAGGCAGCGGCGGTGATTACTTCCGAGGGGAAGGATATGCAGCCGTATTCTATCGACAAAAATGAGAGAGAAGTAAGGCTGATATTACCAGCTCAAAGTATACTGACAGTGGAGATTTTTTGGACAAAGGAGCAGGCGTAAGCAGAGCATAGGAACAAAGCTTCTGAAAGAAGAAAAAGGAAAAATATATAAAAAAATAATTTACACAATAAGATGATAGTGATATAGTTATAATGAAATCAGGTTACAGTCAAAGAAAGGAAGAGATAGCAAACAAAAAAACATGTCAAATCAGGAAAGGGAAGTTTAAATCTGAGAATATAAAAAACCTGCGGAAGATTTTAGATTAAGAAATCTTCCGCAGGCTTTTTAAATATTGGAGTTCAAATAACAAATAAAGAAAAAATGGCGGCAGTTCCTCTTTTATTACAACTTTATAACACGCTAAAATTCCTTAAAAAACAATTGATTTTTTTATCAAGATAGCCGATAATAATAAAAGGTAGTGTAGCGCTGGAGAATCTGGAAAAGTTGAGGAGTGAAGTATGAAAAAATTAATTGCTTACGTTCTAAGCCTAAGTATAATAATATCGTTATTTCCTGCGGTACCGGCCGCGGCGGCGGAGAAATGGATTTCGTGGCTGCAGACGGCAACGATGGATATTAACCTGAATATTATTGAGAACAAGGCTGGAGTCGATGATTTGCTGTTTGAGTTGAATTTAGCTGAGCCCAATAATTACAAGCTGGAATATTTTCTAAATGACGGGGAAAAGAGAACCCTTGAAATTCGCAATAACCCGAATGACCTGCAGGTAGCTTTTATGATTGAAAACGGAACGCAGGCAGTACATAGCAATGAAACTGAAAACCAGATGAATATTTCCTTTTTAAGCGTTGATTACAGCGGCGATATTCCGCAGTGGAAAAGCTATCAGGGTGCAGACTTGGCAGCCTTTAAAGCAACGCATTTGAACAGCGGTAAGCTGACCTATACGATTGATAAAACAGCCAGTGCCAAGTTTCCGGGAATTGCCTTTAATATCAATAACCGGATGCTGATGCTGCGCGGCGATTTTAATTCCAATAAGGCTTATTTATATTTGGATAAATATCAGGTCGGTACGATTTTTCCGATTAAGCTGACCAACCCGCTGGGTGAGGTTCAGCAGGTCAATGCCTTAAAATCACTGCGTAATTTTACGACTACGCCGACCCATTTAATTAAGGATCCAAGCCATCCGGGGCAAAACTATGAGCCGACGCCAATTGTCGTGCCGGGTGCATTGAATTCAGAAAAAGCCGGTTCCCGGCCGGGAATTCGGATTAAGTTTGAGCAGCCCAAAGCGATTGATGATGTTAACTGGAAATTTGAATATGACAAGGCGAAACCGATTTTACAGAACTTGTCGGCAGTCTTTGACTTAAAGGATTTGGCTGGGCCGGACAATATGGATATTGGGTTTGGGTTAGACCCGGACGGAGCTAAAACGATTACCTCTCTTCCGGCTGGCAATACGGGAACGGAAACTTATATCTATGATCCGGCTAGTCATACCTATCAGATTGATATTGTAAAAGATAAGACGCACTTAGATCAGCAAAATATGATAGTGCAGTGGAACGGTCTGGAAAAATCCAAGATTTATAAGGCCAAGCTGAACTTCCAAAAGAAAGTCGGGCATGAGGACGAAGTTGATTTCCCGGCCTTTTCTCCGCAGAATGAATTTGCTTATACCTATATGGAATTTACCCTGCGCCGAGCCGATCAAAAAGAGGCTTATTTGGAAATCACGCCTTATGATGTCGGCGACAATGTGGATTTGGAATATACGATTTTGTATAATAAGACCTATGTCGGTAATCTGGATGAAAACAATCATTTGTGGCTGCGGCATTACCAGCGCAATGATAAAGCCCAAGCCAAAATCAATATTCCAGTACCGTTTAATGATAATTCTTCTACCGATCATTATCAGGTATTATTCCGTTTTTCATCGACTAATATCCGGTCGCAGCTTTTGAATTATCAGGCGGAAAAAGATAAGGACGTTCCCCCGGCAATGCCCAATATTGTGTCGGTCGATAATTTGTATGTTACGCCGCCGGATCAAGATGCCCCTGACCAAAGTATTCCCAGTCAAATTCAGCTGGACTTGGTTTGGCAGGCAATTGATAAGGTTGAACTGGCAAAGGTTTTTCAACTGATGGCCGATGACCCGCTTCGGGATAATAACCCGAATAATGACGCCGTTTATTATGAGTTGGCAGTCAACACCTTGCCCGGGGAAACGCCGGAGAATAAATATGAAGTGATTCAGGTTTATAAAGTGACCAAGGCCGCTGACGGCACCTATCATTTAAGTGTCCATCCAAGCTTGTCTTCGGATACTTGGCAGGGTACGCCCAGCCAGACCGGGCCGCAGTATGCCAATGGCTATGATAAGATTGATGAACTGCTGCGAATGGAAAAAATTATTTTAAATAAGGAAGGGAAATGGCCGCTGGCGCATACTACTGTTTATGATGAGGATCATCAAACCTATACTGTCACCGCGCAGGCTGATCCGACCAAGCGGATTAAAGATTTGGCTTTTCCGGGCGTCAATTATTTCCGAATTCGGGCTTATGTGGAAAAAGATGCCAAGGTCAGCCGTTCCAGAGCATCTATGCCGTACAGCTTTTCCATGAGTATGTTGATTTACGATGTGCCGACGGCGAATAATCTGCGCTATGAGCCGGTGTATAATGTCAACGGCACGATTCCTGAGGGTGTGGCGGTTTATTGGGACTGGAATAAGAACAAGACCGATTTTAAGACATTTAAGGAAGCAATGTTAGATCCTTTGGGCAAAGAAGCGGTTTCGATTACTTATGTCGGCTATATTTCCAAAGACCGGCAGAAACTGATGAAGATTACGCCGGAGGATAAGCAGAACTTATTGCAGCTTCAGCTTCCGGAAACGCAGGCAGAGCGAAAGATCAGGGTAACGCCACAGGAACTGGAAAAGTTTCGGGCAGGTGAAGTTTTTTACTTTGCGGCGAAAGATTTGAATCTGGGGTCTTTAAGCGGTAAGATTCCGGGCGGAGAATTCTTAACGCAGATTACCGGCCTTGACCCCAATGATGTTTACTACATTCGTTTTGTAGTAGAGATACAGGTCAAAAATGGGGATGGTACTTTTGAAATGGACAGTCATGGTGAGAAAAAGCCCAGAACCAGTGTACCCTCAGTTATTTTGGAAATGACCGTGCCCAAAGTGAATCCCGAGCCGGGTGAAAATGAAAAACTGCCGCTGGCGCCGGAGAAGTTCCGGGTAGACTTTTTAGATGATGAAAAGGTACAAAGCTACGCCGAGTGGGAAATGCCGCCGACGATTTCACCGGAGGATAAAAACTACGGTTTTGAATTGTTAAATGTGGAAGATCAAAGTTTGGCTGAGGCACTCAGGGAAAATACGATTGCGCTGGAAGATTTGCTGAACGGCAGTTCGGTTAATCCCAAGACAAATGCTTTGATTCAAGCGCATGGAATTCACAATAATAATGCGCAGGCTTATCGGGTCGTCAATTTTACCGGTGAATGGAAACTGCAGGTTTATAATATCAGCAGCAAGGCATGGGAAGATGCCCAGCAGGCAGACTTTTCCATGAACGACCGGACAATTCGAGTAATTGATAAGCGCAACTCGCCGAACCGGGTACTGTATTACTATCTCAGAACTGTGAAATACAATAATACGCAGGGTGTACTCAGCCGTTCCCGCTGGCGGGAAGCAACGCTGACCACGCCGGAAATGAAGCGGCCGATTAACCTAATTGTTGATTATTCCAATGAGATTGATCACAATCCCAAAGAAGAGCGGATTATTCGGTTTGACGTACCGCTGCCGGAAGGTGTGGTCCTGCATGAGAATTATCTGGTGCAGATCTTTGTCCGCGGGGAAAAGGATGCCGATTTTGTGGAAACCAATAAGGTTCAGGCCAATGGTCAAATCTTATATGGCAGTACCTATATTAAGACGGTTCCGGGTGCACCGACCAGTTACCAAAGGCTGTATTATAAAGTTTATGGTTTAGAGCCGGGCAAGGCCTATGATATCAAGGTGCGGTTAGAAGATCACACCAAGGAACAGCAGAAAAACCCGGATGGCAGCTATACTTATTCAACCTCGCCGTTTTCCGATGTCGTGCGGACACGGACGGAGTTTGATCAAACGGCGTATGATAAAGAAGGAAAGTATAAAGAATATCTGGACTATTATGTTAAGCGGGCGGAAGAATTAAAGAAAGCTCCGTACTTTGATTTGACAACCGATAAGAAAAAGAATGTTTTTAAATATCGAGGACAGTACGCTTCCGGTGAAATGCGCAACCAGATGAAAGCAGTTTATGATTTAGTCAAGGGCGAAGGCGAAATGGTAACTTATTACCTGCCCGCGGAATGGATTCAGGCTGCACCGGAGTTTGATGTCGATTTACGGCTATGGATTAAGGAGCAGCAGTTTATTCTGCCAGCTGGTTTTGTAACCGAGGATGCTACAGCGGCACTGCGCGATGTCATTCGCCGGGTCAAGGAATACCAAGGAGCAGTGAAGGATTATTCAGTGATGATTCAATTAACAGCCGGAAAATATGGAACGGCAATTGAAGGGGAACTGCCGCTGGAGCCGATGGTGAATATTTCGCTCAGTGTGGTGCGGGAAACAAAGAATGAAACCTATATTGACAATATGTTGCAAACAGCGGTCGATAATGCGGTCAGTAAAAATAAACCGGCTTTGATTGCTGAGTTGGAAAAAGAACTGAAGTATGGATTAAAGGACAATAAGCTGAATGAGATTGTCAATAAAGTATTGGTTCAGGTGCAAAAAGATTTTGCAGCTTTTGGCCAGTTCCAGTATTTATCGCTTGTCAGTGGCAATCGGGATTATATTACTGAGTTAAATAAGGCCATGAAAGTTAGCCTAAATCCAACGGAGAAGATAGAATATCAAGTATTTTTCCGAGAGGCGGCAACTTGGCAGCCGTTGGAGCGGGTCAGCGATGGCTCTGTCCGCAGCGGCAAGACTGGTTCTTTTGCGGCTGTGCCGGATACGGTTCGGCAGAACCTAGCGGATATTTCAACCGATGCCGAAATCAGCATCATCAGAAAGAATGGTTTGACGAAAGTCTTTACCACCTATGAACTGTCGCAGGACGGAGGTATCAGCGGCGAACAGCTGGTTCGGACAGCGGCTCGGCTGTTGGGAGCAGGCGACAGCAATGACACGGCTGCTTTTCTGCGCAGTCAGGGAATAACGGTGCCGGCTTATGGCCCGTATTATCCGGTCAGCCGGGAAAAAGCATATTATGTGCTGGCTCAGGTTTATGCCAAAAGGAACAGCAAACCGCTGGCCAATGTCAGGATTACAGATTTTTACGGAATTGAGGATCAGAATGAGATTGATGCCGGATTCCGCAAGGATTTGCTGGCGGCATATCATTTAAAGCTGCTGACTTTAAGGAACGGGAAATTGTCGCCGAAAGCCTCGTTTGCCATGAACGAGCTGCGCAACTTTTTAAGAAAGCTGTAAAGAGAGGAAATAGTGATGAAGCAATGGAAAACGATTGGCAGGAGAGCGGCGGCGCTTTGTCTGGCGTTCATTCTGCTGGCAAGTGTGGAGGTACGGGCCAATATCCAGCTTCCGGCGGTCAGTGCAGAGATTGAAAATGTCTTTTACCGTTTGGGTAAGGATTTGACCACTGGCGAGCGACTGATTCGGCCGACGATTCAGTTTAAATGGGCGGATCCGTCGGCCTGGGCACCCAGTACCGGTACCGGGTATGATCAGGGGGCGGATAATCCAGAGGGATATCGGATTGCACTGGAGAATATCAGCTTAAATCAAACACAGACTTATCAAGTGCCTTATGGAGCAATCGGTACGCATCAGAGCGAGATAGCGGATAATGTTCATTTGGCAACGGGTTCTTTGTATAAGATTTCGGTGCGGCCGTACCATAATCACATAAACCCATCGGGGCAGCTGATACCAGCTCCTTATAATGGGCCGGATCCCTTTGCCTATGCGATTACTGATTTGGATGTGAAGTTAGAAAGTACGGACAGTACGATTTCGGTTATTTGGGATGACTTAGGCAAGCATGATTTTACTTACCGGATTGTCTACTCGTTGGGTGATTATTCCAACGAAGGCGCAACGCAGAACTTTTATAATAACAAAGAGGGCGAAGTAACGGGCTTAACATCGGTAACGCCTGACGTCGTAAAGTTTTATGACAGCGCCAGCCGGCGGAATAAGCTGAAATATGTGCTGAAAGAAAAGATTTATCCCGGTCAGATTTATTCGATTATGGTTGAGCCGACCGTGGAAAATTACGATGGAAATAGGGTATACCGCAACCGCAATTATCCGCTGATTCATTCGGTATCGACCAATATCAAGCTGACCTATACCGAAGAGGGCGATTATTTGCGTTTGCAATGGAAGATTCCGTCCAGTTTTGAGGTTGGTAAAAATAAGGATAAATATACTTTGACTACGGCGGAGTTAGTGGAAATTAAGGATGATAACGAAAAAAACGTTGCCATTTTTTACGGGGAAGCCGGGGCGGTTAATTACTATCTGGTCAATAAGCCAAAAGCGGATACGAAATATCAGTTAAAGCTGACCTATAAGTCGGTGTCCAGCGGAACGAAGCCGCCGATTAAGGCCTTGTCCAATATTTTGCTTTATTCACCGACCGAATTGCGGATTACGCCAACGAAACCGATGATTCCTAAACTGACAACGCAGGCGATGCTGGATGAATGGAAGCTGACCTTGACGCCGGACGAGATTAAAACCCGTTTGGCAGACGAGGGATATTTGCTTAATTCCTATACTTATTCCGGCGATTTGGCAGAAATTTTCAATCAAAACGTGGTATTTCATCGGAATAAGACCAGCAATTCCATCAATTTGGTCTGGAGTGCATTTCGGCGCAAGGATATTGATGTCAACTCGCCGACTTACAACAAGATTATCACCGATTTAAATACCTATTATGATGTATTTATTACCGATGACTATAATGCTTTGTCGGATGTGCCGGCGGCGGAAGAAAACATTCGGTTTGAGTCGTCATCAACCAATGATTTTATTTTAAACAGCAATGGCGATATCATTGGTTTTAAGCGCGGGTTTAGTAAGTATTTTGACAATGTGGCCAAGGAATTTGGGCCGTTTAAGGCCAATAAGATTTATTATATTAAGTTGGTAGCTAAGAAAAAGATCGGCTCGGATGAACTAAAGTCCGATCCGACGATTGTCAGTTTTTATTATGACGCGGAGGGTATTTACGCACCACCGGTTATGACTAAGCCGCCGCTGCGTGAGCTGACGGAACGGACAACCAAAGAAGCGGTAACGATTGGCTGGCTGGAAAAATGGCATGAAGTGGTTAATGTCAAAGCGGATGGTCATGGCAATATTCCGCTGAATAAATGGATGCCGGTTGCTTGGGTCAAGAACGGCACTGTTTATGAGGCGGAAGTTGAGGGTGCGGTTAAGTACGAACTTTATAAAAGTGAAAAGGAATTAAAAAAGTTTTTAAAGGCAGTGGAAGGCAACACGACATATAAGTTCATTCACCGGATGATTGATATGGGGCGCAATTCCTATGCCGATTCGACCATTAAATATAAGTTTGCTCAAGTTCCATATGAGCAGGTATTAAAGGAAATTAGCGAAAAAAAGGCGGTTCAGCCCAATTACGGCTTTCAGGAATATTTTGACGAATTGATTTCTAAGGATAAGAAAAAAATTGCACCGATCCCGTGGAAGGAGATTACGCCGGAGAAAAATGTGGAAAACCCGGAAGAATGGCTGCATAAGGAAGAGGGATTAAAGCCCAACACCACTTACATGTTTATTCTTTATCCCTACCGGGCGCTGAAAGATGGCACGGAGATTTATGCACATTTCCCGACACCGATTTTGGTGTCAACCAAGCCCGAGCCGGATGTGGTTGAGCCGGATCCGACGGTGCCGCGGTTGTTTGTAGTTAGTGCCAGCGACACTTCGATTCGGGTGGCGTGGCGGTATAATAAGGACTTTACTTATAAGCTGAAGTATTCGGAAACTTTGGATCCCAAGAAAGAAACAGAGGTTCCGTTTAAGGTTTCCGAGGATCCGAAAGACCCGAATTATGCAAAAAATGGAGATTTTTACTTTGTTGATGTAATGGGGCTGTTCCCGGATACCAGCTATAACTTTTATATTCAGGCGACCAATGCCAAAACGAATAAGAGTTCCGCTTGGTCAAATGCGGTTATCGGCCGAACTACGCCGATTCTGCCGCCGCCGGCACCGCCGGGATTCGGTATTGCTTCGCAGGAAGATATGCGTCGTCATAAATATGAACGGGCGGTTGGCAAAGACTATTTTTCGGTGCAGTGGATGAAATTAAATGTAGATACCGAGGACAATGCCAATGACAAGCAGCTGAGCAAGGTATATCATTATATTTTGGAAGTGGCCGATAATGAAAGATTTATTGATCCGATCATTGTTAATACTTCCAGCAAATCTGCGGATAAACTTGAAGTTTTGGAAAAAACTTTGGTTAAAATCAACGGTTTGGTGCCGGGCAAGACATACTATGCCAGAGCCAAGACCAGATTGACAGTTTCCAGCGGCAGCAAAAAGCTGGTTGTTGATTCACTGGAATATACCAATGTTGTTAAGATTACGGTGGGACGCGATCCCAATGAATATGACGGCGACCGGGATCCCAATTTGGAAATTTTGCCGGAGCGGGATTATGAGTTGATTTATGATAAGCGGGATAAGAGTCTGACATTCCGTTTCCGTTACAATCAAAAGGATAAAGACGGCAAGGCAGATAATCGGGTTGACCAGCGGCTGATTAATGAACTAATCCAAAAGGGAATCTATACCTATACTGCGGATTTATCCAAGTATCAAAACAAAGAAGTTAAAATTCGGCGGCTGAAAATGCCGTATCCGGTTTATGAAGCCTTTTTGCAGTATAAAGTCAGCTTAAAGGTCTTGGGCGGTGGAGTGGAATTAACCATGCCAATGACAGCATTGGAAAAGGAAGTTAGCCGCCAGAAACAAAGCTTTGGGGCAGAACCGATGATTCAGCTGGAACTGGCGGAAACGGATAAGCGGCCAGTCAAGGCTGACACGACCAATTTACGGTCGCTTGGTCAGGCGCAGATGTTGGATGTGCGAGTCGAATCCAGTAAGCTGAAAACTAAGCTGGACTTTTTGGCGGCGCCGGTTGAAGTCGGATTAAGTCCAGTTGACCGGACAGAGATTTATGACAAAACGCCGTTGGCGTATCTGTCGAATGTCAACAAGGAAGAAAGACCGGTGGCCGGCGAATATGACAAGGCGGCCAATATGTACCGCTTTAAGACTATGGATGTGGGCAGTTATGGGCTGTACTCGGCAGTGAATGCCTTGGTTGGCCAGCCGGTACTGACACCGGCTCCGCACTGGTCGGAAGCGTATCGCAGCAAAGTGATGGCCCATATGGCCTTAAAGAATCTGGGCAGCTATAATCCGAATCAGGCGATCTACGGACAGGCTTTTTACAACGGTATTTATGCCGGAGTCAGCCAAAGCAGCGAGATTGACTTTAGCGGCGATATTTCCGGTGATAAAAAGCGGACTTTGGTTAACAGCGGCCTGATGGCGGCGTCTGCTAACTTAGACGGTACGGTTAGCCGAATGGAGGCGTTTGCCGCGTTTGTCAAAGCCTATGAAATGATTCAGGATACGCAGCTTGCCTATGACAGAAACCGGGTGGCGGCGGTAGCCAGAAGTCAGGGAATTAGCCAGGGACAGGCAATTACCTTGCTGAAGGCGGAAAATGCAGGGCTTTTATCCAATATTGCTCAGGCGGCGCCGCGCCGGAGTATCAGTTACGGCGAATACTTTACTTTGCTAAGTAAGGCCAAGGGCTGGTAATCAGAAGGGCTGCCGAGTTTAAGAGCACTTTGGGAGGAAGGGAGAAAATGCCGATAATGCTTCTTTTTTCCGACGAAAGCTTCTTAAACCGGCAGCTTTTTTCATCTGCGTTCTCTTATCAAAAGCACTTTGCTTTTATTCGGCATCAAAGAGCGCAGTCTTTTGGGAAACAGGAAATCTTGTCAAATGCTTGTGCACGATCGACATAACATAGCAGTTTTGTCAAATAGGAAAAGTTAAGTTTTTAACGGAAGACATTTTAGAGTTGGCTGTGGTCTATGTTGTTAGTGGCGGAAGGGAGAACAAATGTTGAAAAAAATATCGGTTATGGTGATAACAATGCTGACAGCTTTGACTTTACTGGCGGCAAAGGCGGATGCTGCCGGAAATTACGTCATTTGCCGGGTTGACTGGCTATCGGAGGACAGCGCCCGGATTCAGCTGCAATGGAAAGAACCGAGCAATCAAACCTTGATGATTACCAGTTGGCAGGCCGATGGCAGCGGCAAACTCCGGATTTATTATCAGACCGGTCAGGCGGCCGGTTATGACAGTCGGGAGATCAAGGTCGAAAAAAAAGTCTTTCCCTGTCAGGTCGAGCTGATTTACTCGGCGGCGCCGCAGTCCGAGCAGAAGCCGGTGTTTACGGATATGACCGGCGCAAAAGAAAAGGATGAAGCCATTTTAAATCTTTATTATCAGGAGATTTTGGGCGGCTATCCCGACGGCAGTTTCGGGCCGGATAAGGGTGTGAATCGATCCGAGTTTGCCAAGATTTTATGTGAAGCCTTAAAGATGCCGCAGAAACAGGCAGCTGGCAGCATGGTGTTTCAGGATATTGACAATAGCTGGGCCAAGGGCTATATTTGGGCGCTGGCTGAAAAAAAGCTGATTAATGGCAAGGCGGAAAAGGTTTTTGATCCAAATGGCAGTGTTACCTTAGGCGAGGTGCTGACGCTGTTAGACCGCAGCTTTTATTTGTATCACCGGCCGGAAACGCTGACCGAAACTTTGCCGCAGCACTGGAGCAATTCGGCTTATTTAACCATGAAAGCGCAGGCGGTGGTTAAGCCCGGTGATGATATTTACGCCGCTTATACACCGAACCGCCCGGCTACAAGAATGGAAGTTGCACTCTTTCTTTCCCGGGTTTTAGAACAAAAACATGATGCAAAGTAGGAAATGTTCTGGCAGCACCGGGATATCCGCAAAACTAAAAAGTTCGGGTTAAGCATTATCCTGTATTTTTTTAGTTCTAAGTTCCTTAAAATTCTTTGCCAGCATATATACTACAACTACCGACAGAAAAACATCAATTGCAAGCGAGCCTACATATATTGACTGGGTTCCGAAGATTCTGGGCAATAATATCATCAGCGGAATATATAAAAATAACTGTCTGCCAAGTCCTATTATCATTGCGGGCGCTGCCTTTTTAATAGAAGGCCAGAAAGTCATAGCCGTCATAGTAACAGAAAGCAGAGGTGCTATCGACATATATATCCTAAAGCTAAATATATAGCCCGCATCAAAGTTGACCTGCGGTAGCATGCTTCCAAGTACAAGCGCTGGGCTAATCATTGACACTAACCAAAATGGCAGCATAATAATCAGTGCAGCAAAAGAGAATATTTTAAATGACTTTATGCTTCTCTCATACTGCTCGGCTCCGTAGTTAATACCGGCTACCGGCTGCAAGGCTCTCATAAGTCCATAAATTGGTGTGAGTGAGAAGTTAAATATTCTAAATACGGCTCCGTAAAATGTTATGTCAAGAGTTGTTCCGTAGGTGTTAAGCGCCCTAAGAATAATTATGCCCTGGATAACTCCCATTATGCTCATTATCAAGGATGGCATACCAAGGGAAATAATCTCTTTTATGATTTCCTTATCGGAGCTTATAGAAAATACATTGGCGTTAAAGCTTGCTTTTCCTCTTTGGCAATAAATTACAAAAAGCAGGGCATACACAAACATTCCAATATTTGTTCCCCAAGCTGCCCCGGCAACGCCCAGATGAAAAATGGCCATCAGTATATAGTTTGATATGATATTTACAATAAGACCTGCCCCCATCATAACAGCGGCTGTATTCATCTTGCCTTCTGCTCTGACTATCATATTATAGGCAAGTCCTATAATCCAGAAGATACTTCCAAGCAAAGTAATCCTGAAATAACTTGCGGCATAATTTAAAACATCTCCCTCTGCGCCCAGCATCCTAAGGATAGGTTCCAGAAACAGGAAGCCGACTGCCATCATAATTACTGTCGCTATTATAGAAATTAAATTAGCATTTCCAACAAGTTTTCCCTGTGTTTTCTTATCATTTTTCCCAAGTAAAATACTCAGATAGGAACCTGTCCCCACGCCTACCAGCGAGCCTAAGCCAAGGCTGATCTGGGTGAGCGGATATACTATGGATATCCCGGCAAATGCTGTTTCTCCTACCAGTCTGCCGACAAATACTCCGTCAAAGATTACATTTAATCCATATAAAATCATAGCAATAATGGCAGGCAGGGAAAGTTTATAGCAGACTTTCCACAAATTTTCTTCTAATATTATTTTTTTCTCGTTATTCATAATTTCAGTCCTTTTCTATTGACGTTTTAAATATGCTCCGAACATAATTCTAAGCATTTCTTTCAGTTTTTCTTTCTCTATGTTTTCAAACAGATACATACCGACATATAACGAATTTAACAAAAAAGTAAATTCTTTGTTGCTTATGGAAATATACTCATTCAGTCCTTCTTCCTTGCAAAACTTGATAAAATTTTCCAGACTTTTGTCATATATTTTCTCGAATAATTCTTTAAAAGTCGGGTTACTTTGCATTTCTATCAGAAATACGATGTACAGCTTTTTATATGGATTTACATCCAGTACCTTATCCAAAAGACTGTCTATAAGCTTCTCATCACGACTTTTAAAGCTGCCTTTCATATACTTCAATACAATATTTTGTCTGTATTCACCTCCGTCTTTTAAGAGTTCTACAAAAATTTCCTCTTTATTCGCAAAATGATGATACATTCCACCTTTGGATATGCCGCATTCCTGTACGATTTCATCCATTGTGGTTTTTGCATAGCCCTTGTCTGTAAAAAGTTTTAACGCAACTTCTTTAATCTGTTTTCTCCGGTCTTCTCTGCTTAGTCTACTGCCTCCCATAATTCCTCCTTACCGACTATATCGTCGGTAAGGACATGATACTACTTTTCATTTTTTCTGTCAAGTAGTTTGAATAAAAAACAGCAAGCCTTTTTGTTGGTAAAGTGAAAAAGTAATTTGCATAAGGAAAGTCAAAAAATTTTATGGCTTATGCCATGGGGAAACTCAAAATTTAAAAGAGATATTATATTTATAAGTTAGTTGACTCTAACTTGATTTAGTGGTATAATCAAAAACCGACAAAACTGTCAGTTTTTGATGAGGAGGAGGGATTGTTTTGGCAGAGAAAAAATGGGAAGCCAGGCAGAGCAGAAAAAAAGAGATACTGGAGGCAGCTAAAAAGGTCTTTTTAAGAATAGGGTATGCTGACGCTGTCATGGAAGATATTATAACCGAAACATCGCTGTCCAGAGGAGGTGTGTATTATCATTACAAAAATAAGGTGGAAATATTACATGACTTAATGCGGGAAGGCATGGCTTATCGGCTCCGTAAGATCAATGAATTTTTGACAGATTATTCAGGTGAATTGGATAAAAATGCCGTTGCCCAGATGATCGTTGATAAAATACTCGACGAAAGCGAGCTTATGAGTATATATGCGATCTATCTGCAGGCGCAAAAAAACAGCCAGGAGCTGAAAGATTTGTTTCCAATCCTGGTGGAAGAAAGCTCAAAGGTTGTGGATATAGGTGATAGAGGGGGGAAAAAAGATGATTATAAATATTTTTCCAATGACTTTTTTATATTTTTCATAAACACGATGATTTTAGGCTGTGAAATATTGGATGGGGCAAGGGATAATTTTATAAAAAACAGGGAGTTCTTTGTAAAAATGGTAATGCTGTTTCTTGATTCCTATGCCAATGGTGAAATAATATAATTTTAAAGCAAAGTTCGTTTAAGCTGCTAACAAGAAGGAGACAAATTGTATGAAGAATAAAAAATATAATGGCGAAGAAACGTTTGACCGGGCTTTGGGCAGTGAGCGGATCAAACAGGAAGATTTAATTAAAGAGGTAGAAAGCCTAAATCTCAATGTTCCGGATGAGATCATGAAGCGGATAAAAAATGATGTTCAGCAAAGCAAGAAACAAGCCAAAATCAGTATGAATGGTCTAACCAAGGAGTTGATGAGCGTTGCGCCCGAATATAAGGGCCGAATGCGTCTTTCCGTTATTTTTGCCTGTATCGGAGAAATCTTTAGTTTTGCTACCTATTTTTTCAGTGCTTACGCTGCCGGCTGGCTCATAAAACGAGCCGGCAATCATCCGGCTGATTTTGATGAACTTTTGAAATATGCTTTATCAGCCATGGGCTCCCTGCTGCTTTATTTTATTTTTACGGGATTTAGCACAATTATGTCGCATAGAACATCTTTTGCCATCCTTGCCAAACTCAGACAGACTTTATTTGACAAATTGAAAGTAATTCCCATGGGCTACTTGGTGGATAATCCCGTCGGCAAGATTAAGGTGATTCTGATGGAAAGGGTGGCAGAGATGGAAGATTGGGTAGCTCATCTTATGCCGGAGCTGCCAAGTCGTCTGCTGCATCCGATTCTGTGTATCCTTATTTTATTTTTTTTGGATTGGCGGATAGGCTTATCTATTTTTGCACCATTGCCGCTGGTGTTTATCGGGATGGCGACGATGATGTACAAATACCGAAGCAGGATGGCGGTCTGGCTGTCAAGTTATGCCAATGTGGCCGATCGAAGCGCGGAATACGTCCGCGGGATTCCGGTTATCAAAGCCTTTGCCCAAGATAGGGTCTCTTACGGAAAATTTGCCGATGCAGTGAAATTCTATCATTTCTCCACGATGAAGTGGTGGAAGCAAAGCTGGTTCGGGAAAGCCTTGATGACTGCCGCCATGATGACGCCTCAGCTGGTGAGCATGCCTTTAGCCTTTTATTTTTACGGGCAGGGTCAAATCAGCATTGAAACCCTGCTTTTAGCGCTTATTCTGCCTATTTCCATACTGCCGCAGGCTTTTGCCATCATGATGAGTTTTGAACTCTTTCAGATGGCTTCCACCAGTTGGGTGCCAGTCAAAGAACTGCTGGCGATGCCTGCTCAAAAACGTCCGGATGCCGATCAAAGAGCGGCTATCGATCATAATAAAGGGATTCAATTTGAGAAAGTCAGTTTTTCTTATCACGATGGCACGGAGGTACTGCATAATATTTCCTTTGAAACCAAGCCGGGCGAAGTAACGGCCCTGGTTGGCCCATCCGGCGGCGGGAAATCAACGATTGCCAAGCTTTTAGCCGGTTTTTGGGATCAGTCAGCGGGCTTGATTTCTATTGGCGGCACACAAACAAAGGATATTTCGTTTAAGCAGCTGGCCGAAGAGATTTCTTTTGTGTCGCAGGATAATTTTCTGTTTGATGTCAGCATCAAAGATAATATTCGCCTGGGCAAGCCTGACGCAACGGAAGATGAAATCATGGCGGCGGCCAAGGCGGCTCATTGCCATGAGTTTATTATGGCATTGCCGGAGGGATATAACACCAAGGCGGGTGAAGCGGGAGGCGCCATGTCGGGCGGGGAACGCCAGCGGATAACGCTGGCCAGAGCCATTTTAAAGCCCGCTTCCACTATTATTTTAGATGAAGCGACCGCATATGCCGACCCGGAAAATGAAGCTCTCATTCAAGAAGCGATCTCTCATCTGGTAAAGGGGAAGAATCTTGTGATCGTTGCTCACAGGCTGAATACAATCAAGCAGGCCCATCAAATTATCTTAATTGATAAAGGTCAAATTATAGCCAAGGGCAGACATGAGGAGCTGATGGAAACGCCGCTTTATGCAAATCTGTGGAAACAATATTTAGGGGAGGAATAGGATATGAAGTTTATTAAATTATCTTTTAAATTAGCCGGACAGTATAAAACTCGCCTTAAAGCGGGAATGTTCCTTATTTTTCTGCAAAATGCTTCCATGTTATTTGGATTTTTTGCCCTTTTTCTGGCGTTTGGCTGGATGGGTGAAACGACCGATCGTCATATTTGGACGATTTTCGCAGTGCTTTTTGCTTCTTTTACTTTTAACTTTTTAACCGGCTGGGCCAAAAGCGGTCTTAGTGATGGCGTTTTCTTTGGTGTTTTCAGGGATTACCGGCTTACCGTCGGTGAAAAACTTAAAAAAGCCCCAATGGGATATTTTGCGGAACAAAGCCTGTCAAAAATTATGGCGGCCTTTACCAATATTATGAAAAGTCTTGAAAACTACGCTTCAATGAGCATTGATTTTCTTATTTCCGGGGTTTCCATATCCTTTTTCCTCCTAATTGGGATGTTTGGCGTAAATACTAAAATCGGATTGTTAACCGTAATTTGCTTAATTCTTATTTGGCTCTGTGTTTTTTTTATGGTAAATCTGGCCAAGAAAGAGATTGCGTGCGAACATGCGGCCATTAATAAGCTGGGTGATGCAATTGTGGACAGCATTTGCGGTATTCCTGTGCTGCGCAGTTTTCCGCTGGTTGATGCAGGCATGGTGGCAGAGATTCACTCAAAATTAAAAGACGCTTCTGAGGAATTAAGGCAGGCACAAGTACATTTTGAAATAGTTTTTGTTATTTTTTCAAGGATTTTTATGACCGTCATCAATCTTTCCAGCCTCCTGGTTACTCTCTTTTCTTGCTATTTGTATACACAGGGTGAGGTTTTGCTGCCGCAGGCACTGACCGTTTCGGCAGCGGGCTTTATGATTTTTGGCGGCTTGAAACAGCTTGAAAATGCTTCAATACTAATGGTTAAAAATCCTGCCAATATGCAGTATTTGGACGAAGTTTTAAATATTCCGGAAATAAGCGAGGGCACTTTGGAAGTCATGGCCAATCAAGATATTGTCTTTGACCAGGTAAGCTTTAGCTATGACAAAAGCAATCCTGTGCTGAAAGATATTTCATTTACGATTCCGCAGGGGTCAAAGACAGCCATAGTAGGCCCTTCCGGTTCCGGGAAAACGACAATTATCAATTTAATATCCCGTTTTTATGATATTGACAGCGGCACTATCCGATTGGGGGGGAAGGATATACGGGAGTATAAGGTTGAAAAATTACTAAAAAATCTTTCTCTGGTTTTCCAAGATGTGTATCTTTTCCAAGATACCATTGAAAACAATATCCGATTTGCAAACCCCGGGGCAAGTCATGAAGAAGTAGTAGAAGCTGCTAAAAAAGCACGCTGCCATGATTTTATTATGGAGCTTCCCGATGGCTATAACACGATGGTAGGCGAGGGCGGAAGTTCCCTTTCCGGCGGAGAAAAGCAACGGGTTTCCATTGCCAGAGCATTACTTAAAAATGCGTCGATTATTCTTTTAGATGAAGCGACCAGTTCCGTTGATCCTGAAAATGAATATGAGATTTTGGCGGCGATTGAAGAATTGTCCAAAGGTCATACCGTGATTTCCATAGCGCATAGACTTTCTACCGTTCGGAAAGCTGACCAGATCTTAGTGATTGATGACGGCAAATTGGTACAAGAGGGAAAACACAGCGAACTGGTAAACCAGGAAGGTATTTATTCTGCATTCATCAAGGCACGGGAACGGGCAGCCAACTGGAAATTATAAGAAAGAATGAACGCTTATCCGCCGGTATATCCGATGAATTATACGGCGCCGAATATGGGGGCTAATCAGTCCCAGCCGGAAAAAGCGGAAAGTGAAAAAATGGAATAAAAAATAATTCACTAAAATGGCCTTGCGGCGTTGGCAGTAGCAAGGCCGTTTTTGATTGCGCAGCAGCCTGAAAAATGTTACAATAAAGAAGTAATATCAGAAGGCATCAGGTCAAGTTAAGTGGATTGAGCGAAATTGGCAAGGAATAAGAAAGGAAAATACGCGGTGATTAATAAATTGGCGATGAAAGGACAAAATAGGAAAAAGACAAAAGTATGGGCTTGGCTAACTGCCCTGAGTATAATTTCTAATTTATTATCATGTAATCTGATATCAGCGGCTGAGCCAAAGGCATTTTCCGATGTACCGGCGGGTCACTGGGCAGCCGAATATGTGCAGGAGCTCAGAAACCGGGGCATTACGGATGGAATCGGCAATAATCAATTTGGAATGGGGAGGTCAATCAGCCGTTATGAGTTCGTAACTTTTTTGGTGCGGCTAATGAAATGGGATTTGGTCAATCAGCCCAATCCAACGTTTGCGGATGCCACCGATACCGGAGCGTGGTATTATGCACCATTGGAAACGGCGGTTGCAAAGGGTTTGCTGATTGCCGTCGGTTCGGAGTTTGACAAAGATCCGGCTGTGTCCAAGCGCTCCTTTGGCGGTGATCATGCCATTACCCGTCAGGAAATGGCAATTATTATTGTTCGGGCTTTGGGGTATGGACAGATCGCTGCCAAACTGGATTTAGAACCCGGCTTTTCTGATGTGGAACGCTTTAAAGGCTATATTAATGTAGCCAAAGACTTGGGAATTATTAACGGCACCGACCTCCGGACTTTTGCGCCGATAGCAACCGCCACCAGGGAAGAAGCGGCCGCCATGATGATTCGGATGGCCAGAAAACTGGATGCCGGGATCAGTGATCTGCATGGTTTTTATGCGATCCGCTCCTTTGGGCAAAGACAATTGATAAATGGACTGGATTCCGTTAGCTTTGGCTGGAGCCGGTTGGGGCATAGCGCTAAAAAAGGATATTACCTTAACACTTCAAGAGAAAATGATAATGATTTTGCAATTCCGGCAGGGTATGAACAGGTGTTAGCCGAATCCAGAGCGCAAAATGTAAAAATGCATTTGATGGTTTATGCCGATGATACCAGAAAAATTGGCGAGGTCGGCAATTTAACTGTCTTTTTAGATAATCCCTCGGAACAGGCCAAGGTGATTCAGCAAATTGTGGAGGAAATTTCGCCGGCCAAATTAAACCTGGATGGAGTGACTATTGATTTTGAGGAAATGAAAGGTGAGGTAAAAAAAGCGCAGTTTGTCAGCTTTTTAAATAATTTAAAAGCGGCTTTAAATGGAAAGCGCTTGCTGGTAGCGGTTCACCCGCAAAGAAAAGAAGGCATTGCCTATTTTGACGGCTATGATTTTCGTAAAATTGGACAGATTGCCGATAGAGTGATATTAATGGCGCATGATTATTGTGCCAAGACATTGACGCCGCCCGAAGCCGAGCAGGGATATACTTTAACGCCGTTAGCGCCGCTGGATAAGGTTTATAACGCGCTGCGCTTTATAACGGATAAGAACACCGGCGTGGAAGATATCAGCAAGGTTATGCTGCAAGTGTCTTTTGGCTCGGTGCAGTGGCAAAGGAACAACGGAAAAGTGATCAATCAAAGTGCTTTTCAGCCAGGCTATGACAAAATTACGGCGGCACTGGCTAAGCCAAATGCAGAGATCACTTTTCAGGAGCAGTACAGCAGTCCGAAAGCGGTTTACTTGGCGGAAGATGGGACGGAAAATATCTTATGGTATGAGGATTCCAGAAGTATCACGGCCAAGATCCAACTGGCTAAGATGTTTGGGCTGAAAAATATTTCCATCTGGCGGCTGGGCAACATTCCGAATGATAAAAAAGCACCGTATTTAGACGTGTGGGAGGCCATTCAAAAGGAAAAGTAATCAAAGGCGCGAGAGGATAAGCTGTCAAACTGCCGCGACCAGTGGGCTATTCCGAAAGGGAATTAAAGGGAGTAAAGAAATGAAAAAAGAAAAGATATTGAAAAATAAAGTTTTTTTGTACCTGACGGAGTTTTTTGCCGGTATGTCCGTGATGGCGGTGGAACTGGGGGCCAGCCGGCTGCTGGCGCCGTATTTCAGTTCGTCGCAAATTGTTTGGAC
>CAUVDV010000010.1:0-25965 GCA_963550755.1 uncultured Lachnospiraceae bacterium | reverse complement strand
CAATTAAACAATTAGAAGAAATTACCGGCAAAAAATGGGACGATAAGAAGTTTGAGGAAGTCATGGCTATTTCCAACCGGACTTCCCGGGCGTGGCTGGAAGCAACTTCCTATACCAAGTACCATCCGTCGCCGTTAAACGGTTTTGATCTGCTTAACCACATGGCAGTTGCTGTTTGCGCCCGCGGTACGGTCGAGGCAGCCGAGGCGTTTGAAACCTTGGTTGAGGAATACAAGGAAAATGTGAAAAATGGCACCAGTACTTTCCGGGGTGAGGAAAAACACCGGATCATGTTTGAGGGAATCGCCTGCTGGCCGCATTTGCGGGCGACAGCTACCGGCTTAAAATCCCGCGGCATCAACATGGTAGCTACCATTTATGCCGACGCCTTTGGTTTGATTTATAATAGCTTTGATGAATTGATTAAATGCTACTGCAATGTGCCGAATGCCGTATCTTTGGAAAAAGCACGGGATAACCGGATTCGGATCGTGGAGAAGACCCAGCCGGAAGGAATGCTGGTACATACCAATCGTTCCTGCAAGCTATGGAGCTCGTTTATGTATGAAATGAGCCGTCAGATTGGGGAGGCAACCGATATTCCGGTCGTATCCTTTGACGGCGATCAGGCCGACCCCCGCAACTTCTCAGAGGCTCAGTATGATACCAGAGTACAAGGATTATATGAAATCATGGAAGAAAACAAAAGGGAGGCAGTAAGATGAGCAGATTAAGAGAATTATTAAATCAATTTGAAGAAATTGCCAATTCCCCGAGAAAACAGCTGGATCAATATTTAGCAGCCGGCAAACCGGCGATTGGCGTGGTACCGGTTTATACACCCGAAGAAATCATTCATTCCATGGGTTTTGTGCCTTTTGGCGTATGGGGTGCAGATATTGAAATTAAGGACGCTAAGGCGTATTATCCGTCCTTTATTTGCTCGATCATGCAGAGCATTCTGGAACTGGGGATTCACGGCGCATACCAGGGCTTAAAGGCGATTGTTATTCCGTCTTTGTGCGACTCGCTCAAATCCTTAGGTCAAAACTGGAAATATGCAGTCAAGGACGATATTTTATTTATTCCGATGACCTATCCGCAAAACCGGGAAAATGAAGTCGGCCGGGCTTTTACCAAGGCTTCTTATGAGCGGGTGATCGCCGATATCGAAAAACATTTGGGCAGCAAGTTTGACGATGCTGCTTTGCAGAAATCACTGGATATTTATAATGAGCATAACCGCTTGATGCGGGAGCTGAGCGCCGCTTTAGCCGATCATGATCAGATCACGGCTTATGAGCGCCGCAATATTTTTAAGTCCGCTCATTTTATGCTGAAAGAAGAACATTCAAAATTAGTAGCGGAATTTTTAAAGGAATTAGCAGGCCTTGAAAAATCAACCGGCAAAGTACGGGTGATTACCACCGGTATTTTGGCGGACAGCCCGAATTTACTGGCGATTTTTGACGATAATAATCTGACGATTGTGGGCGATGACATTGCCCATGAATCCAGGCAGTACCGGACTGACGCCGTAAACGGCAGCACGGCGCTGGACAAGCTGGTTGATAAGTTCGCTCGTATGGGCTGCTGCAGCGTGTTGTATGATAAGGACCGCAAGCGTGCCGATATGCTGCGGGATATGGCTAAGGAGCGGAAAGCGGCCGGTGTTATCGTCCTGATGACGAAGTTCTGCGACCCGGAAGAATTTGATTATGTTTGCATTAAAAATACGCTGGACGACGCTAATATCGCTAATGTTATTACCGAAATTGACCGGCAGATGGTTAATTACGAGCAAACAAAGACAACTTTGCAGACTTTCAGTGAAATGATTCGATAAAAATGCGAACGGCTGTTGGGTCGCCGGAGAGTTTTTCGGCGGCCTGGTGGCTTGACTTTGCGCCGAAAAAAACGAAAAGACACTTTTTCGGCGGGCAGACAGAAAACAGGAATGCCGGAGAGTCGGGCTCCATGTCATGGTTTAGGATGGGAAAAGCAAAAAAAATATGGATTTGATCAATTATACTATTCAAGAATGTTTTTATTGGCGGATAAAAGAAACTCCGCGGGTCTTGGCGTATCGCTTCGGTCAGAACGAATACAGCTGGGAAGAAGCCGGCAGGATTTCTTTGACGCTGGCCGGAGAGTTAAGCCGGCAGGGAGTAAAAAAAGGACAGCGGGTTGGTTTGCTGTCAATTAATGGCGAGGCTTGGATTTTTTATTTTTTTGCTTTGCAGTTGATTGGAGCGCAGCCGGTACTGCTAAATACCGCCTTAAGCGATGATGAGATCCTGCGTAATATTGAGCTAACGGAAGTGAATTACCTATATTACGGGGAAGGGTATCATCGCAGCTTTGAGGAACTGATGTACCGTTTAAGCCTTGTTTGTATGCGCGATTCTTATTTTGGCAGTCAAAAAATGCGGCTGACATGTGACTGGAAAAAAATGACACTTTCTCCGGTCGCGGAAATAAATGCCGGCGTTTCGGCGCAGGATGTTTGCTGTTTTCTCTTTACTTCCGGGACGACCAAGGCAGCCAAGGCAGTAATGCTGACGCATTATAATCTGCTTAATAATGCCAGGGCGATTGCCGAGGCCATGCGCTGGCAGGCGGATGACCGGATGTGCGTGGCAGTTCCGTTTTTTCATTGCTTTGGTTTAACCGCTTGTATTTTAGCCGGTCTGCAAACAGGCTTTCCGCTTTATGTGCTGGCCCATTACCGGACCGTTCAGGTTTGCGGCATGCTGCAGGATGAGCGCTGTACGATTTTAAACGGCGTGCCCAGCATGTTTTTAGCGATGAAGCATAATTCCGCTCACACTGAATATGATTTGTCATCGGTTCGCTCGGGCGTAATTGCCGGTTCGCCGATTTTTGAAAATGATTACTATGATATCTGCCGCCTGTTTCGGCCGGATATTCATTTGCAGCCATCCTACGGACAAACGGAATCCTCGCCCTGTATTACGATTGCCGATTATGATGATGACTTAAAAACCAAGGCGACAACAGTCGGTAAGCCGATTGAGCATATCCAGCTTCGGCTGGTTGATGTTGATACCGGCCGGCTTTGCGCCGCCGGGGAAAGAGGCATGATCCAAACTAAGGGCTATCATGTGATGAAGGGTTATTACGCTATGCCGGAAGAAACCGCCGAAGCGATTACGCCTGACGGTTGGCTGATCACCGGCGACATTGGCTATTTGGACGAGCGGGGGTATTTACATATTTCCGGCCGCAAAAAAAATCTAATCATTCGGGGTGGAGAGAATATTTCGCCGGAAGAAATCGAGTATTATATCCGGCAAATCGACGGCGTCGAACTAGTGAAAGTCATGGGCGTGCCGGCTGCGGTTTTGCAGGAAGAAATCGCCGCCTGCATCGTAACTTCGCGTCCGGATTTAACCAAAGAAGAGATTATCACGGAGCTAAAACGGAACTTGGCAGATTATAAAATTCCGCGATATATTTTCTTTTTGAATAAAATTGATAAATTAGCGTCCGGGAAGATTGATGAAAAGAAATTATTAAAAACTATACTTAAGAAAGTGAAGGAGCTTTCGGTTTAACTTAGAGAATAGAAATTTAAAGAAAGAGGTGTCATAATGTTTTTATCGGAAAAACATAAACTAATTCAGCAGCTGGCTGCAGACTTCGCGGCTAAAGAACTGACCAATGAGGTTTTGGACCAGGTAGAAGAAAGCGAAGTATTTCCGGAAGAGATTTACCAGAAAATGGCCAAGGCCGGCTTTTTCGGGATCAAAGTGCCCAAAGCTTTGGGCGGCGCCGGCGCAGATACTTTAGCCTATGTTTTGGTGATGGAGCAGATTGCTAAGGTCAGCGGTGTAGCCAGTATTTACGTGTCCTCACCCAACTCTTTGTCAGGCGGGCCGCTCCTGCTGTCGGGCACGGACGAGCAAAAAGAAAAATATTTAAAACCGATTATTACCGGTGAGAAAAAGCTGTGCTTCGGCTTGACGGAGCCAGGCGCCGGTTCGGACGCGGGCAGCATGACCTCGCGGGCGGTAAAAAACGGCGATCATTATATCCTAAACGGCCGGAAAACTTTTATTACCATGGCGCCTTTAGCGGACTACGCCATTATTTACGCTAAAACCGATCCGGCAGCCGGCACCAGAGGGATCAGCGCTTTTATCGTTGATATGAGATGGCCGGGCGTTTCCTGCGGTAAGCCGGAGCATAAAATGGGCGTGGTTGGCTGCGCGACCAGCGATATTATCATGGAGGATGTGAAAGTGCCGCTGGAAAATCTTTTGGGCGAAGAAGGCAAGGGCTTTGTCAATGCCATGAAAACGCTGGACGTCGGACGGATCGGCGTGGCCGCTCAGTCGATCGGCGTAGCCGGCGGCGCGCTGGAAGAAGCAATTCGTTATTCCAAGGAGAGGAAGCAGTTTAAGAGAAGGATTGCTGATTTTCAGGCGATCAGCTTTATGCTGGCGGAGATGGCCACAAAATTGGAGGCAGCGAAGCTTTTAACTTATCAGGCGGCAATGATGAAAGACGCCGGTATGGCGGCTTCTAAGGAAGCTTCCATGGCTAAGTTCTTTGCTTCCGAGGCCTGCAATGAGATTTGTGCCAAGGCCGTTCAGATCCATGGCGGTTATGGCTTTATCAAGGAATATAAGGTGGAAAGAATGTACCGCGACTGCCGCGTATTTACGATTTACGAAGGCACCAGCCAGGTACAGCAAATGGTTATTTCCGGTCAGTTATTAAAATAAGGGAAGGAGTTTAAGGCAGTGAAAATCATAGTTTGTGTAAAGCAGGTTCCGGATACCAATGAGGTTAAGATTGATCCGGTGAAGGGAACATTAATTCGGGAAGGAGTACCCAGTATTTTAAATCCGGACGACGCGAATGCGTTAGAAGAAGCGTTAAAAATTAAAGATACCCATGAGGACGTGGTGGTTGACGTCATCAGTATGGGACCGCCGCAGGCGACTTATATGCTGCGGGAATGTTTAGCCATGGGCGCAGACAATGCTTATTTGCTCAGTGACCGGGCATTTGGCGGCGCCGATACCTGTGCGACGTCAACGACCATTGCCGCCGGGATCCGTAAAATTGGTGATTACGATATTATTTTTGCCGGCCGGCAGGCAATTGACGGCGATACCGCCCAGGTTGGCCCGCAGGTGGCGCAGCGCCTGAATATTCCGGTGGTTACCTATGTGCAGGGCTTTAAGCTGGAAAACGGCAAAGTTATTGTGCAGAGAATGATGGAGGACGGCTATGAGGAAATCGAGGTTTCTATGCCGTGCTTATTAACAGCCGTCAATGAGCTGAACGTGCCGCGCTTTATGAGCGTAAACGGAATTGTTGACGCCTATGAAAAGGAAATCAAGATTTGGAATCACAGCGATGTTAACCTTGATCCCAATGACTGCGGATTAAACGCTTCGCCGACGCAGGTGTTCCGTTCCTTTACGCCGCCGGCTAAGGGTAAGGGCGAAATTGTCAGCGGAACAGAGGCGGAAGTAGCGCAGAATTTGGTTAATAAGTTTAAGGAAAAGCATATAATTTAGGAGGTTATAATGGCTGTAAGAGTTATTACTGATAAGTGTAGGGGCTGTAGAATTTGTGTAAAAGCATGTCCGTTTGACGCCATTACGATGGTCGGCAAGGTAGCCGAAATCGGCTCGGCTTGTACGGCCTGCGGTGTTTGTATCGAAAAATGTCCGTTTGATTCCATCATTCGGGAAGAAAAGGAAGCCGGTACGGATTTATCGCTGTATCATGGCGTTTGGGTTTTCGCCGAACAAAGAGCGGGCAAGCTGATGTCAGTTGTGGTCGAGCTTTTGGGTGAAGGCCGCCGTTTGGCTGACGAAGTGGGCACGGAGCTGTGTGCGGTACTATGCGGCAATAATGTTGGCGATTTAGCCAAGGAGCTGATTGGTTACGGCGCAGATAAGGTGTATATTGCGGATTCCCCGATTTTGGAAAACTATCGGACGGATGCTTATACCGAGGTGATTTATCAGGCAATTACCGAATATAAGCCGGAAATTGTGCTTTTGGGTGCAACCCACATCGGCCGGGATTTGGGACCGTGTCTGGCAGTAAAAGCCGGAACCGGTTTAACGGCTGACTGTACGCGGCTGGAAATTGACCCGGAGGATAAGAAGATTAAGCAAACTCGTCCGGCCTTTGGCGGTAATTTGATGGCGACTATCATTTGCCCGAACCATCGGCCGCAAATGTCAACGGTTCGGCCGGGCGTCATGAATAAAGCGCCGTTTGACGCGGCCCGGATAGGCGAAGTGATCCCGCTGACCGTTACGCTTACTGAGGACGATGTCCGGACTAAGATTTTAAAGATTGTGAAATCAGCCACCGAAATGGTTTCCCTGACCGATGCCGATATCATTGTTTCCGGCGGTATGGGTCTGGGCAGCAAGGAAGGCTTTGAGGAGCTAAAGAAACTGGCTGATGTCTTGGGCGGAACGATTGCTGCTTCGCGGGCGGCGGTTGACGCCGGCTGGATCGATCATTCCTATCAGGTCGGTCAAACCGGTACCACGGTTAAGCCGCAGGTTTACTTTGCATGCGGTATCTCGGGCGCGATTCAGCACATTGCCGGTATGCAGAATTCGGGGCTGATTATTGCCATCAACAAAGATGAGAACGCGCCGATTTTTGAAGTGGCCGATTATGGTATTGTCGGTGATTTGCATAAGATGATTCCGGCGATTACCGAGGTGTTCCGTCAGGAAATTGAAAAGGCAAAGCAGCAGTAAAAGAAAGGTAAAGTAGAAAAGCTTTTTTAAACAGCTTTTTGGCGCAGCGCCAAGCTCTTTTTAAGAGGAGCTTTTCAGCTGATGACAGAAAAGATAAGGCAGGCGGCGGGATTTCCCGCGGCCTGCTCATCTGGTAAATTTCTTTAGTCTTTTGTACCGGAAAAAAAGTGGTTTTTGTTTCTTTTTCAGGTCAAAAGCAGAGGATGACAACAAAAAATAAAATGTTTAGGAGGCCAAAATTATGAGCAAAAAACTATTGGAAGGCGTAAAAGTAGTTGAGTTAGCCACTTTTATCGCGGCGGCAACCGCCGGCAGATTCTTAGCGGATCTGGGAGCGGACGTTATCAAAATTGAAAGCGCCAAGGGCGATCCGCTGCGTTACACCGCACCGTCGGAAGGACGCCCGCTGGATATGTATGAGAATACGACCTGGGAGCTGGAGAATGGCAACAAGCGCTGCTTTTCCATCAATACCAAGGAACCGGAAGGCAAGGAAGCTTTGTTTAAGCTGTTAGAGGGCGCCGATGTTTTGATTACCAACTGGAGAGTGCAGGCTTTGGAGCGCTCAGGTCTGGCTTATGATCAATTAAAGGAAAAATTCCCGAAATTAGTTTATGCCATCTGCACCGGCTACGGCGAATACGGACCGGATAAAGATTTGCCGGGCTTTGACTTTACGTCCTTCTTTGCCCGCGGCGGTTATTTGGATACCTTGCGTCAGGCCGGAACCGTGCCGATGAACGTTGTGCCGGGTCTGGGCGACCATAATGTCGGTATGAACTTGGCGGCTGGTATTTTGGCGGCGCTTTATCACGCCAAGGTAACCGGTCAGGGTGAAAAGGTAGAAACCAGCCTTTATGAAAGCGCTGTCTTTAACATGGGTATGATGGTGCAGGCTGCGCAATATACCGATTACGGCAAGAAGTACCCGATTGATATTCGTTTGTCTCCGAATCCGTTTAACGCCGCTTGGCGGACCAAGGACGACCGCTTTATCCAAACCTGTATGCCGGATTATAATACTTATTATAAGCCGTTTATGAAAGCGCTGGGCCGGGAAGATTTGCTGGATAATGAAAATTATTTCCCGATTAAGACCTTGCAGGAAAAGGGCATTACTTATGAAGTTTATGATATCGTAATGGAAGCTTTCGGCAAGAAGACGGCGGCTGAATGGAAGGATATCCTGAAGGAAGCTGACGTTGCCTTTTCGGTAGCGCAAAGCTGGGAAGAAATCTTAGAAGATCCGCAGGCTTGGGCAAACAATTGCTTCTATAAGATGAAATATGATAACGGCAACGAGAGAACTTTGGTTCGTCCGCCGGTAAAATTCCAGGAAATGGGCGTGCCGGAATACCGCCGCGGACCGTTGATCGGTGAGAATTCTTATGAGGTAATGGCTGAGCTTGGCTACAGCCAAGAGCAAATTAAAGATTTTGCTGAACGCGGCATTATCTATAAATGGGAAAAGAAATAGGCTTTTCGCCGGCATATAAAAACCCCGTTTCCTGCGCTGCTTCCCAATCGTTAGATTTTTAGGTCTAATTTTGGGAGGCGGTACGTGGAAAACGGGGTTTTTTGATTTGATGGAAAGGAAAAAAGCAGCTCCCCGGAGGGAAATTTATTTTTCAATATCCGGGCAAATCATGGTATTAAAAAGGCTCCGATGTCATTCCGTTGTGGGTCTGTTTTTTTCCTTAGAAGGAGCCTTTCTCAAAGTATAGCACTATCAATTTTTCCTGTCAAATAAAAGGATTGTAAGAAATTTAAAGTAAAATTCTAAAAAAATCATAAAGGGAAATAGAAAAATAAAGGCAAGCAATTAAAAATTACTGCCTTTATTTCATTCTTGTTTCAATAGAGTTACAATTTGATTACCATTAGCGAATGTTATGCTAATTGCCTCTCTTGACCGGAGAGCAATTATTTAGCCAGCATTGAACGCAGGAACCAAATTTGCTTATTGTAATCATCAACATGATCCTCTAAGAAATTAACCGCTGAGAACCAGCCTTCTGCATCGGCGGCATTGCGCAGTTCGATTGCTTCCTTGCGCAAAAGCTCCAGGTCAGCCAAAACAATGGTTAAGCCCTCGACATAACCAAAAGTACGGGAAGGTTCTTCCTTGATGGTTGCTAACTGCAGATACTCAGCCAAAGTAGAAGCCGGTACGATATCAAACTTTCTCAAATGCTCGGCCACTTCATCCATCCGCTCAAAGGCTTTTTCATATTCGGACTCGGTATACTCGTGAACCCGGACAAACTGCATGCCCTGTACGTTCCAGTGAATATTGTGGAGTTTTGCGGTCATAACGGCCTGATCAGCTAAATAAACATTAAATTCTTTTTCTAATTTTCTCATCATTTTTTCTCCTTTATCTTTTATTTTACAGCCATTCCTTCTATATTAACGGCGGTTTTCCTTATTCAGGTAATGCCCGTGCGGAGAACCACTCCGCCCAAACGGGAAAGTTACCGCTGAATGCATCAGAACTTACTGTATGCCTAGTTTAACACCAGACGAAAGGAAAGTCAAATAAAAAGAAAAACAAAAATTAAACAAGAAAAAGAAAAGGCACATTTTCGGCGCCAAAATGAAAGCCGCCAAGCGGGCGGATATAAGTTTTTCCGGCTGCTCTTGACTTTCCGCTGCTTCTATTTTATAATGATACCAATGTAAAAATGTTTGATAACCGCGTTTTAGAATGCTTTTAACAGATTTATTCAGGAGAGCGCCGTGAGGAAAAAAATAATGTTAAAATTAAAGCGGAAAAGAAAAAGCCAAGTTTTTTCCGGCAGACAGCAGTGACAGCGCTGGTTTTGCCGGCAATGAATTTGGCTTTTTTATTTTTGTTCTTCTATGGTGCTTTTAGCGCTAAAAATGGTGTTGTTTTCAACTTAGAAGTTAGTTTGATAGGCAGAAAATAAGCTTGCCAGCAGAAAGGAAGTTCGATGATTAAAATTATTAACGCACAGATGGTAGAGGAAAACGATCAACTTCTCCCGGTTGAGGTCCTTATAAAGGAAGGAAAAATTATGGAGATCGGCCGCTCGCTGCCGGCCGAGGTCAATGCCGATACGGTAATTGACGCCCAAGGGAAGCTTTTAACGCCCGGTTTTATTGATGTTCATGTTCATTTGCGGGAGCCGGGATTTGAGTATAAGGAAACGATTGCTACCGGTTCCCGGGCGGCGGCCAGGGGCGGATATACCACTATTTTAGCCATGCCTAATACGAAGCCGGTTATTGACAGCCCGGAGCTGCTGCGGGAGCTGACTGCCAAAGCGGCCAAAGAATCCCTGATTCAAACCTTATTTTATTCGGCTATTACGGTAGGCGAAAACGGTCAAACCTTGGTAGACGTTAAAAAGCAGCTGGCAGCTGGAGCAGCGGCCTTTTCCGATGATGGCCGGGGCGTACAGGACGCCGGTATGATGTATGATGCGATGATGGCGGTTAAAGCAAATAACAGCCTGATTGCGGCGCACTGCGAAGAAAATAGTCTCTTGCGGGGTGGCTATATTCATGCCGGCCGTTATGCCGAGGAACATGGGCATAAGGGAATTTTAGGATTGTGCGAAGATTTGCAGATCGCCAGGGACTGCGCTATTTCTTTAGCTACCGGAGCAAGGTACCATATTTGCCATATGAGTACGGCCGCGGGAGTCGGCTTGCTGCGTTATTACCGCAGCCAATGCGGCTGGATCAGCGGTGAGGTAACGCCTCATCATTTGCTGCTGACGGAGGATGATTTGCGGGAGGACGGCGATTTTAAGATGAACCCGCCGCTGCGCAGTCAGGCCGACCGGGCGGCCCTCATTCAGGCGCTGGCGGACGGCACGATTGAATGTATCTCCACCGATCACGCGCCGCACAGCCCGGAAGAAAAGAGCAAGGGACTGGCCGGTTCGCCTTTTGGCATCATTGGTTCGGAAACGGCTTTTCCGCTGCTGTATACTTATTTAGTCCGGACGCAAAAAATTGGGTTATACCGTTTGTTACAGGCCTTAACGGAAAATCCGGCCAGAATTTTCGGCCTGTCCGGACACCGTTTGGCAGCCGGCGAGCCGGCGGATTTGGTGCTGATTGATTTGGAGAAAGAATACGAAATCCGCAAGGAAGATACGGTCAGCCGGAGCAGCAATACGCCTTTTGCCGGCTGGAAAGTGAAGGGTCTGATCGATACTGTTTTTTATCAGGGGAAAATTGTGGTTCGGAGCGGAAAGGTTATGTAACTCGGTTTTTAGGCCAAAGTACAGTGCATTTCTGCGGTTGGCTTGCCTGAAAAGGGCGCTGATAACGCAAAAAATCGGCTTATATCGTTTAAACACGGAAAAATTAAGGTAATGATTTCTAAGCGTGTGATTTGCGCCGAAAAGCAAAAGCGGCAGCAAGCAAGGTTATATAAAGAGGCTTACAGAAAAGGAAAATCATGATACAGCAATATCAAATGAAAATTAGTGAAAATATTCCGTTAGCCAGGGATATTTACCGTATGAGTTTAACCGCTGAGGCAGTCGATTTAAAGGATTTTGCGGCCGGCTGTTTTGTTCATATTAAAATAAATGACGGCGCGCGCCTGCTGCGCCGCCCGATTTCGCTTCATGAAATTAGTCCCGACAGGAACAGACTGCGGATTATTTACAAGGTGGTGGGGAAAGGCACGGCGCAGCTGGCCCAAATGAAAGCCGGCGAAGAACTGAATATTTTAGGTCCGCTGGGCAACGGCTTTCCAATGCCGGAAAACGCGCGCTCGGTACTTTTGGCCGGCGGCGGGGTGGGCGTGCCGCCGCTTTATGAATTGGGCAAACGGCTGAAAGAAAAGCAAGTGCAAATTACCTCGGTTTTGGGCTTTCAGGATGCGGCCAGTGTTTATGCGGTTGAAGAATTTAAGAGTTTGGGACCGGTTTTGATTTCCACTATGGACGGCAGCGTGGGGCAAAAAGGAACGGTGTTGGATATTTTAAACAGTCAAACGCTGGCCTTCGATACTTTATATGCCTGCGGACCGAAGGGTATGCTGCAGGCGCTGGATCTGAAATACCGGGGGCAAAAGGAGGGCTATTTATCCTTTGAGGAAAGAATGGCCTGCGGAATTGGCGCCTGTTACGGCTGTATGCTGAAAACCAAGACCGGCTTAAAACGAGTATGCAAGGACGGGCCGGTTTTTGCTTTAGGGGAGGTGAAATATTGAATCGATTAGCAGTTAAGCTGCCGGGTTTAAATCTGAAAAATCCGGTGATGCCGGCCTCCGGCTGTTTTGGCTTTGGCCGCGAGTTTAGTGAGATTTATGATTTATCCCTATTGGGTTCCATTATGATTAAAGCGGTCACCAGGGAGCCGCGCATCGGCAACGCCATGCCTAGGATTGCAGAAACACCATCCGGCATGCTGAACGCCATCGGCCTGCAAAATCCCGGGATTGATCGGGTTGAAGATGAGTTGCGCTGGCTGGCGCAATATGATTTGCCCATTATCGCCAATGTGGCCGGATATTCGGATGAGGACTACTGCTATGTGGCCGAGCGAATTTCCCAGGCGCCCAATATCGGAGCGCTGGAGATTAATATTTCCTGTCCGAACGTCAAACAGGGCGGCATTACTTACGGCCAGGATCCGGAAATCGCCAGACGGCTGACGCAAAAAATCAAGGCGGTGGCGGCCAAACCCGTTTATATGAAGCTTTCGCCCAATGTGGCCAATATCAAGGAAATGGCGCAGGCGGTGGAGGACGGCGGGGCGGACGGAATTACCATGATTAATACGCTGATTGGTATGCGTTTTGACCTGAAAAAGCGGGCGCCGCTCCTAGCTAATAAAACCGGCGGTTTATCGGGGCCGGCCATTAAACCGGTGGCGCTGAAGATGATTTATGATGTTTATGAAACGGTTAAGATTCCGATTATCGGCATGGGCGGGATTGAAACGGCCGAAGATGTGCTGGAGTTTTTCTATGCCGGCGCTTCGGCGGTGGCGGTCGGCACGGCTAATTTTGTCAATCCTCTGGTTTGTCCGGAAATCATTGCCGGCCTGCCGGAGGTGCTTGACCGGTACGGTTTTCAAACGCTTCAAGAGGCGGTCGGCGCGGGGCATATCAGCGGATAATACTTTTTCAATTCGCTTTGCGAGTGGGATAAGCCAACAAAAGGCTATGAGCGCGCAGCGCTGCGGCTATGGGAAATAGTTAAGAATGAAACCGGCAAGGTTAGCTAAAAAAATCAGCTAAAAAAGAAAGGAAGAATAGAATGTTAAACTTAGAACCGAAAAAGGTATTTGATTATTTTGAGGAAATCAGCCAAATCCCCAGAGGGAGCGGCAATGAACAGGCAATTTCCGATTATTTGGTAAAGTTTGCCAAGGACAGGGGCTTAGCGGTGGTTCAGGACGCGACCAATTCCGTTCTGATTACCAAGCCGGCAGCGGCCGGCATGGAAAAAGCCCAAGGCGTAATTTTTCAGGGGCATATGGATATGGTTTGCGTTAAAACGCCGGACAGCACGCATGACTTTTTGAAGGATCCGCTGACCCTGGAGGTAGACGGTGATTTGCTGACGGCTAAGGATACGACCTTGGGAGCCGATAACGGTATTGCCGTGGCCATGGCTTTGGCGCTGCTGGATTCAGACGATATTCCGCATCCGCATTTGGAAGTGGTGATTACCACCAATGAAGAAGTGAATATGAACGGTGCGTTGCATTTTGATACCTCCTTATTAAAAGGAAAGTATTTTATCAATGTTGATTCCGAAGAAGAGGGCGAGATTACCATTGGCTGCGCCGGCGGGCTAAAAGCGATGTTGGAGCTGCCGTATACGAAAGAGGACTTGCCGCAGGGCTTATGCGGAAAAGAAATCATCGTTACCGGCTTAAAGGGCGGCCATTCCGGCGCGGAAATCCATACCAACCGCGGTAATTCGCATAAGCTGATGGGCCGGTTTTTATCGGCGCTCCGCCGGGAGATGGATTTTGAAGTGATAGACATCAGCGGCGGGGTTAAGGACAATGTCATTCCCAGCCATACGGTGTGCCGGATTGCGATAGCGCCGGAACAGGAAGCAAAGCTGGCTGCGCTGCAAAGCCGGATGCAGCAAGAGTGGAGCAATGAATTAGCGGCCAGCGATCCCAAGGTGGAATTAGCGGTGAATAATTTTAGAACAGAAGGCGTCCAAAAAATAAACAAAGAGGCGGCAAGAAAACTTATTTTACTGCTGAACGTCTTGCCAAACGGCGTTCAAACTATGAGCAGTAAGCTTCCCGGCATGGTGGAAAGTTCCCTGAACTTGGCGGTGATTCAAATGACGGAAAAAGTAATTAACTTGTCGTTTTCTACCCGCTCCAATGTCGGCAGCTTAAAGCAGCAGCTAAACTTGATTTTACAGGATTTTGCCGATATGAACGGTCTGCATTTTTCCAAGACGGCCGAATATCCGGAATGGGAAATGAAGCCGGAGGGCGAATTGCTGAAAAAAGCGGTGGAAACCTATAAGCGCCTGACCGGAAAAGAGCCGGTGGTTAAGGCGATTCATGCCGGGCTGGAATGCGGCGTATTTTTATCCAATAAGCCGAACTTGGAGGCGATCAGCGTAGGGCCGAACATGTGGGATGTTCACTCGGTTAAGGAGCGGCTGAGTATTGCTTCGACCCAAAGAACCTGGCAATATTTGAAAGCGCTGCTGGCAGAACTGGGGAAATTGAATTAAAAATTTATTTGACATTTTCCTCAAATTGTGATATTGTACCTTAAGTGTGGTATACCGCTCGGATAGGTTAGCAAAAAGGACAGCCCTTTTTCACCGACACCGGCGAGTCTTATAATGAGGAGGTGCCAAAAATGTACGCAATTATTGAAACAGGCGGAAAGCAGTACAAAGTCGCGGAAGGCGATGTTATTCAGGTGGAAAAGCTGGGCGTGGAAGCCGGCGAAGCCGTAACCTTTGATAAGGTGTTGCTGATTTCCAATAACGGGGAAGTTACCGTGGGCAAGCCCTATATTCAAGCTGCCAGCGTCAGCGCAAAAGCAGATTTGAACGGCCGCGGCCAAAAGATCGTTGTTTTTAAGTATAAGCCGAAAAAAGGTTATCATAAAAAGCAAGGTCATCGCCAAGCCTTTACCCAGGTTACGATTGAAAAAATCAATGCGTAATTCCCGCCGGCCGGTTCCCAAAAATCAGGGAATTCGGGCGGTAATTGAAAAAAGAGGAGAAACCTATCTTGGTTTTCAAACCAATGGTCATGCTTATTTCGCACCGGTTGGACAAGATATTGTCTGTGCCGCGATGTCGATGATTTCCATTCAAACAGTCAATGCCATTGAAGCGCTTACCACATCCAAGGCGGCTGTTGAAGTCAAAGACGGTTATTTGACCTGCCGTTTGCAGACCGATTCTCCCGAAGCACAGCTTTTGCTGAAAGCGTATGAGCTGGGGCTGAATATGATTTTGCAGGAATACGGAGCACAATATATCCAGATTGAATACAGGGAGGTGTAAACCATGTTAAGACTGAACCTTCAATTATTTGCCCATAAAAAAGGAATGGGTTCTTCCAAGAACGGACGCGACTCTCATTCCAAGAGACTTGGTGCAAAAAGAGCAGACGGCCAGTTTGTAAAAGCAGGCAATATTTTATACCGGCAGAGAGGGACGAAGATTCATCCCGGCGCGAATGTCGGCCGCGGCAATGACGATACTTTATTTGCCTTGATTGACGGCGTTCTCCGGTTTGAGAGAAAAGGCCGCGACAAAAAGCAGGCATCTGTTTACGCAGTAGCGGAATAAGAGTGCGCTTTTAAAATGAAAAAAATAAAAACAGCGATGGATTTTTAACCGGTCGCTGTTTTTTGTTTATTATAATAGGTCTTGAATTTTCCTGAAATTAAGCTTTTGGGTCTTGAAAAAATCAGAGGATGTATGCTAAAATAAAAAAAGATATAGGCGTGAGCCGGATTGCTTGGCGCCGCCAGAAGGAAAGGACTATTATGATTTTTATTGATCGTGTGAAAATATTTGTGAAATCTGGGAAAGGCGGCGATGGCTGCGTCAGCTTCCGCCGGGAAAAATATATTCCCAATGGCGGACCAGACGGAGGTGACGGCGGCGACGGCGGCGATGTGATTTTTGAGGTTGACCCCTCGATGAGTACTTTATTTGCGTTCCGTCATCAAAAGCATTATGCGGCGACGGCCGGAGAGCCGGGAGCGGGCAAGAACTGTCATGGCAAGGATGGCGCTGATCTGATTTTAAAGGTACCGAAAGGAACGCTGATTCGGGATTTTGAAAGCAATAAGATTATTGCTGATTTGGCTAAGGAGGACTCGCGGGTGGTGCTTTTAAACGGCGGCCGGGGCGGTCAGGGCAATCAGCACTTTGCTACAGCGACCATGCAGGCGCCTAAATACGCACAGCCCGGCCAGCTGGCCAAAGAGCGCTGGATCACTTTGGAGCTAAAATCAATTGCCGATGTCGGTTTAGTTGGCTTCCCCAATGTCGGTAAGTCGACCTTTTTATCGCGTATTTCCAACGCCAGACCGAAAATCGCTAATTATCATTTCACCACGCTGACGCCGAATTTAGGTGTCGTTGATCTTTATGACGACAGCTTTGTGGTGGCTGATATTCCCGGAATTATTGAAGGAGCGGCTGAGGGCGTGGGACTTGGCCATGAATTTTTAAAGCATATTGAGCGTACCAAGGTGCTGCTTCATATTGTAGACGCAGCCGGTACCGAGGGGCGCGACCCGCTGGAAGACTTGGAAAAAATAAGATTGGAGCTGGAAAAGTATTCGCCAGTGCTGCTGGAAAAGCCGCAGTTGATTGCCGCCAACAAGATGGATGCGGCGTTTGATGATACTTATTTGCAGGCGATTCAGGCCGTTTATGAGCCGCAGGGGATTAAGGTTTTTCCCATTTCGGCGGTCAGCGGACAGGGAGTGGAAGCGCTGCTGCGGGAAATTTACAATATTCTGCAAACGCTGCCCAAAGAAGCAACCGAATATGCCAGTGAAATTGACATTAACTTAATAAAAGAAGAAGATGAGCCGATAAATATATATATTGACGAGGACGGCGTATTTGTGGTGGAAGGAAAAGCCATTGACAAAATGCTGGGCTATACCAATTTGGAAACTGAAAAAGGCTTCCGCTTCTTTCAGAATTATATTGAAGAAGAAGGCATCAATGATGAACTGAAAAAACTTGGTATCCAAGAAGGCGACGTCGTCAGAGTCGGGTATTTGGAATTTGAGTATATGGAATAATGCTCGGAAAGAAGCTCGGAATGCTCCGCCAGGCGTGCGTGAGGCACAAAGCGGCTTAGCGGGCAGCCGGAAATCAGGGGAATAGCGGTAATGCAGTTTCAAGGAGGGAACAATGAAACGAGGAATAGTTACGGTAGTGTTGATATCATTATTTGCGCTTTATTGGCAGCCGATCCAGGCGGCGGAGCTTGATTTGCAAAGGGATAAGCCGACATCAGCCAGAGTGCTGGAGGTGATTGAGTCCAATGTATATAGGCTGCTGGTACTGGATCAGGAGACCCCGCATGTCGAGGTTTACGGCTTAATTGGCGTAAAGCCAAACGGCAACCGGCAGGCCTATGATTACAGCGTAAAAAAACTGCTTAATCAAAGCGTTTATTTGGTGGAGGACACGAATATTCCGCCTAAAAATGGGATTCGCTTTTGCTATTTATATGTTGACTTAAACATTTCCCATAACGAGGACTTGATCAAACAGGGCTTGGCGATAGCTGACCCGGACTTTAAGACAGCTAAGGAATACCTGAAGTTTACCCGTAGTCAGGAATCAGCCAGAAGTCAGGGCCTGGGAATTTTTGATTATTCCGATAAAAAAGCCAGTGACCGGATTTTAAACTTGAACGCCGCCAGCACCGAGCAAATTGCATTTCATTTTGATGTGGACAGTCTGAAAGCCAGCGCCTGGCATGCCAGAATCGGAGAAAACCCAATTAATCGTTTGGCGGAATTAAGAGCTTTGGACAAAGATTTTTTTACACCGGAAAAAATTATGGAATACGCGCCCAGTATTCATTTAAGAACCAACTTACAAACGGCGCTGCCTTATGAAATCACATCCCTGACCGGCCGCATTACGGATAACTCCAGGATTACCGATCAGATTTTGCAGTATCGTTTGTTTATGCCTTTAGCTTCGGAAGATGATTTTAAGAAAATAGGCATGTTGGAGAGTCAGCGCCGCGCGCTGCGGCCGTACCTGACTTTTGACGAACGGTATTATGAATTTTTCGGAATAGGGACTAAGATCGTTAATATTAATACGGCCAGTGACACTCAGATTATGAACGCGCTCAATGTCAGCTCGGCGCAGGCCATTATTTTAAGGGATTTTTCCAAAGGGCACATATATCCGCTGCGCAATGTTGAAGAGCTTTTTAAACAGAATTTCCCATTAAATAAGGAAGTAAGCGCGATGACCGCCTTAAGTGATAATATTCGTTTGTTTACAGCGATTAATACGGCCGACGAAAACGAGATTCGAAGCTTATTTGGCAAGGTTAGCGTGGGCGGCTATCAGCTGGCGGGGCTGGTCAAAGATATTATGGATAAGCGGCCTTTCCGCGATCAGGCGGCTTTGGAAAAAGTTATCGGCAAGACTTACGCTGCGCCGATTGCCAAGTATATTTATTTTGACACCCTGCCGGAAACGAATCTGATTAATTTAAATACCGCCGGCAAGGATAAACTGGTTCAGGAGTTTGGGCTAAATGACTCGCAAAGATCGCAGCTGCGCAGTCAATACCTTAATCCCGGTGAGCTACCGTCCTTTTTTACTAAGCATATTGACCGGATTACCCTGTACACCAATGTTAACCGGGCTAGTTTGGAGGAGTTTATGCAGTTAACGCCGGAGATGACCCGCGCTCTGGCTGAGGATATTATCAAAGCGCGGAGCGGAGATGGATTTTATGTCCTTGAGGATTTGCGCAAGGTTTTTGAAAAGCATAACCGGCAGAATACTTTTGATAAGATTCAAAGATTTTTAATTTTGCAATAATTAATGCCTGAAGGTAAGTCCGGTTTTAGCAGCGGATGAAAATGACGGAGGAATGAGAAGGACAATGTCAATGAAAAAAATTGCCATATTAGGCGGAACCTTTAACCCCATTCACTATGGACATTTGGTAATGGCCCAGTCGGTTTATTTAACCGGGTACTTTGATGAGGTCTGGCTGATGCCGGCCGGCAATCCTCCATTTAAGCCAGAGGAGGCAGCCAATAATACGGATCGGCTGTATATGGCACATTTGGCGGTCAGAAAAACCTCTTATTTAAAGGTATCGGCTTTGGAGTGTGAAAGTGCGGAAACCTCTTATACTTATAAGACTTTGGAACGGCTCAAAGCCAAGTATCCCGGTCATGAGTTCTGGTGGATTATCGGCTATGACAATGTATTTTCGATTGATACTTGGCGGGAGGCGAAACGGATTTTGCAAAACGGCCGGTTAGTTATTGTCCGTCGTTTGACGGATGATTTGAACGGGGCTAAGGAAAAGCTGACCCAGCTGCAAAATCAATATAATGTGAAGGTTATTTTGGTAGATAATCCAATTATTCAAATTTCCTCGACCATGATTCGGGAAAGGATAAAAAACGGAGAGCCGATTGATTTTTTGCTGCCGCGTAAGGCGGCGTCTTATATTCAAAAGCAGGGGCTTTATCGGGCTGACCGAGCGGCCGGATCGGCGCTGCCGGCGGCGGATTATACGGAGCTGATCGGCCGGATCCGGAAGGATTTACATAAGGTGCTGACTACCAGCCGCTATATGCATACTTTGGGCGTGGAAGCTATGGCAGTAGAACTGGGCGAAAGATACCGGATCAGTACCGCCCGCTTAGCGGTGGCCGCTTTGCTCCATGACTATGCTAAGTGTATGTCGGCTGAAACCAAGAAAAAGCTTTGTCACAAGTACCGGATTGAGATTACGCCGCTGGAAGAACAAAATCTGGACTTACTGCATGCCAAGCTGGGTGCGTATATCGCGCAGGATAAGTACGGGATCGAAGATTTTGAGATTTTGGATGCGATTTACTACCATACTACCGGCAAACCTGCAATGACCGATTTTGCCAAGATTATTTATATTGCCGACGCGATCGAGCCGGGGCGGGGAACACAGGATTATCTGGAAAAAGCCCGGAAATTAGCAACGATTTCTCTGGATGATACGATGCGCTATCTGCTGACAGAAACGCTGGACTTTTTAAGTTATAAGGGCAAAGCAATTGACCCATTGACGCAGGAAGCATGTCAATATTATAAGAATTTGGAGGCTTGAATCTAAGTCTATTTGATGAAAAGGGGGCTTGACAGTATGGCGATATCAGCGGACAAAATGAAAACAATAAGAAAATATAGAGGAAAGGGGCATGACAGGATTGAAATAAAGCCTCAAAAAGGAGCGAAAGAGCGGTATCAAAAGGAGGCGGAAAGGCGAGGGATAAGCTTAACACAATTTATTATCAACTGTATAGAGAAGGAAATAAGCGATCCTTTTTACAGCAAAGAGAATATAGCGGAACTGGAAAGACGTATTGATGCGGTGCGTTCCGGGAAAAGTACACTAAAAGAGCATGAACTTATAGAGGTTGACTGATCCAAATGATAAAGCTATGGCAAGATGAGGCTTGGGCGGAATATGTTTTTAAGAAAGGAGAGGAAGCGGCGGCGCTTCCGGGAAGGCATGGATTATTTAAAAAAAGAAAGCGAACGCAGACAAGAAGAAAAGGCACAAATTAATCAAATTGTGAAGCGCATTTATGCGGTTTTAGATGACAAGCAGGCGGAAGATATCAAGGTCATTGATATTTCTGAAATCAGCGTTTTGGCTGATTATTTTATCATTGCTCACGGCCGGAACACCAGCCATATTGATGCTCTGGTTGATCATGTCGAGCAAAAGCTGGCCGAGGCCGGCGTTTTTCCGAAACACATTGAAAATTCAGCTGATCGGGGCTGGGTGCTGATGGATTACAGCAATATCATTGTGCATATTTTTTCCGAACAAGATCGGAAGTTCTATGAATTGGAGCGGATTTGGGCGGACGGAAAAAGAATCGATGACGTCAACGCACTGTAAGCGCCGGATATTTCTTATAAAACTGAACAAAATATTGTTCTGTTGGGGCTGTATTTATTAAACGGTACTGGCTCTGCTAAAAAATTAAACTGGTTACAACGAATAAAGCGGGTGAATTCCAAATTCTCCATTAGAGAATCGGATTCCCCGTTTTTTATGATACAAAAAAAGCCCAAACGAAATACCGCAAAAAATTTTTATTTTTCGCCCATACTTTCTTATTTAACAATCTTCTGATCCGTTAATTTTAGCATAAGATGAAAGGCCATGTTCCGCGCGGAAGTGCGTAACTGTTAAAACCGGCGATACAGGGCGATAACTTTTCCTAAAATCGTTACTTCTTTGACTCGAATCGGCTCATAGTCATCATTTTCCGGCTGCAGCCGAATATGGTCTTTTTCCCGAAAAAAAGTTTTGACCGTAGCCGAATCATCAATTAACGCCACGACCACATCATTGTCCCGGGCGGTGTTTTGCTGGCTGACAATGACATAATCCCCATCAAACAAACCAATATTAATCATGCTGTCGCCCCGGATCTTTAAAATAAAAAGATCGGCATTGGTTCGGGGTAAAAAATGAAGCGGCAAAGCAAAATAATCTTCGATATTTTCATCCGCTAAAATCGGTGCGCCGGCCGCTACTTGCCCTAAAATCGGAATATCAACCAATTCCCGAAGCGGCAGGGGAACTGTGGAATTTGCGGAAACCTCGGCATAAGAACCGCTGCTGTAGCTTTCCGGAATATAATCGGGGTGAATGATCTCAATCGCCCGCGGCTTATCTTTATCCCGCCGGATATAACCGGCTTTTTCCAACCTGGCTAAATGACCGTGTACCGTCGAGGAAGAGCGCAGACCGACAGCGTCGCCGATTTCCCGAACGCTGGGCGGATAACCCTTGGTTGATAAAATATGCTGGATATATCTTAAAATGTTCTCCTGATTGCCGTTTAATTTTTCCATAATGCTCCTTTGGTATTGAGTGCTTTTGTGTACTTCTTTATTTTAGCATACTCCGGAATAAATTTCAAACAAATGTTCGATTTTTTACAAAAAGATATTGACAAAGAATGTATGTTCGCCTATAATAATAACAAGGACGCAAACAAATGTTCGGGGAGGTGCAGCATGAAAAACAGTTCAATCCATGTCTATAGTAATGACCGTTTGGTTTGGCCGGAGAATTCCTGCCTAAAGAACAGGAAAAGAGCACGAAAAATATCGTATCAGCTTACTTTTTTATGCGCGCTTTTTCTGTTATTGCTTCTGCTTTCCTTCTTTTTACAGATGAGTACAGGAAAGATAGAAGCAAAGGCAGATTATGAAAAAGTCTTCGTAGCCGTTGAGATCCGGCCGGGGGATACGCTGTGGGCATATGCTGGTCAATATGCACATCCTGATTACTATTCTTCCCGAGGTGAGTATATTCAGGAGGTATGCCGTTTAAACGGATTAGAGGAGGGAAGGATTTATGCCGGCAAAACGATTGCTTTGCCAATGATCCGCTCCAAATAGGAAAGTGGGTGGAGCTAAAGCTGGCAAAGCAAAAGCGATATACGATTGCTCGGAATTGCTGCGGGCTGCTTACAGTGCAGTTTTTTGGAACTTTTGCTTCATTCTTCCCGCAGTTTGACTGCTTTGGCGGCCATTCGCCTTCTTTCGTCTTCCAGTTCCGCATAGTGCTTTTTGGTGGTGTTAACGTCTTTATGTCCGAGGACGTCGGCGACCAGATAAATATCGCCGGTTTCCCGGTAAAGATTGGTGCCGTAGGTACTGCGCAGCTTATGCGGTGAGATATTTTTTAACGTTGTAACCAAACTGGAATATTTCTTAACCAGGTTTTGAACGGAACGGACATTGATACGTTTATTTTGCATGGACAGAAAAAGAGCGTTTTCATGACCGGATATGGGAAAAAGTTTTTTCCGCTTTTCCAGATAGGCTAGGAGCGCTGTTTTTACTTCCTCGCCAAAATAAAGAACAACTTCATTTCCGCCCTTGCGGACAATTTTCATCCCGTTAACGCTAAAATCCAAATCATCAATATTTAAGCCGACGCACTCGCTGACCCGAATACCGGTGCCAAGCAGGAGAGTGAGCAGCGCTAAATCTCTTTCTTTGGTATGCTCATGCCAGTATTGCTGGTTTTTGCTCAGGCTTTCACCGCTTTCGGCTTCGTCTAAAAGTCTGGCCACTTCATCAATTTCCAAGCGGGTAATATGGTGCTCATGAACTTTGGGCATATCAATTAAAAGTGCCGGATTGTTTTTAATCTTTTGTTTTTTATAGAAATAGTTGTAGAAGCTTCTTAGCGATGCAATTTTTCGGGATTTTCCCTTTTCCTTGTTGCTATGGGCAAGCGACTCGGTTTCATAGTAATTTAGGTATTCGACATATTGTTCCAAGTCATCGACTGTCAGCGCGTCAATATCAGCCAGCGTCAGGTCAGTCATTTTTTTCCCCTTTAATTTGGGCAGTTCTTCTGTTAAGAAGGTAAAAAAGATTTTTAAATCGTAGGCGTAAGCAATTCGGGTGCGGGAGGCCGTCGTCGTTTCAATGCCACGAAAAAATTGACCGGCCAAAGGCGGCAGATCTGCTAAAAGTTCGCGCAGGTGCAGGGTATTTTTTTCGTCTTGTTTTTCGTGGTAGCTGGACATGGCGTTCTCCTATAATTCTTATTTTCTGGTTCTTTGGCACAGTCTTTTGTATGGTCTTTTTCCGAGTTCTTTTGATGGTTTTGTACAGACTTTTTAGGATATCCGCTTGCATTCGCGAGCCTGTCCCCCAAAATGCTGTGTTTTCATAGTGCTGTACTTTCCTTTTTTTTGCAGAAACTACCGAGTTTCTTCCTTATTAATAGCCCAGCCTTTTAAATCTGAGGACTGGATGGCGTGAAACAGCCGCTTATAAAGACCAGGCATAGTTTCATTAATTTGCTTCAGCAAAACCTTCATTTCCTCCCGTTTGGTATTACCATCGGCCGGACACGGGCTTTTTATGACCGGAACATTATATTTGCGGACAAAAGCCCTGATATCGTTTTCATGGGTAAAGAGCAGGGGACGGATACTGTAAATTTCGCGGCGGTCTAAATAGGTAACCGGCGGGAAAACATTAAACCGTCCTTCGTAAAATAAGGACAGCATCATGGTTTCGACAATATCTTCATAATGGTGGCCATAGGCAACTTTATTAAAGCCCAATTCAGTCAGACGCTGATTAAAAGCGCCTTTGCGCATGGTAGCGCACAGCGAACAGGGATTCGTCTCCTGGCGAACATCAAAAATGACTTCGGCAATATCGGTTTTCACGATATGATACGGCACATCTAAACTATCGCACAGTGCCTGAATCGGGGATAAATCAAAGTTATCAAATCCCAGGGAAACGGTTATGGCCGCCAGTTCGTATTTTTGCGGGTAAAACCGGCGTAAGCCCGCTAAAGCATACAGCAAAACCAAGCTGTCTTTGCCGCCGGAAACAGCTACCGCAATCCGGTCATCGGCCTGAATCATGTGATATGTGTCGATCGCTTTGCGGACGCAGCTGTATAGTTTTTGCAATTCCATATAAATAAAAACTCCTTGATATGTAATCCAATCTTAGTCAAAACTTCATCATTTTATAACAAGAATTCTTCACATTTTCTGTACCGGTAATTAAAACTTGTAATTATGTTATAAGTGAGCTATCTTTTTTATCATGCAATTAAAAGCCCCAAATTTGAACCGAATTGCCTTAAAATATAGCTTACGGCTATGGGCATGATTTTCTTTTCTATAATCTTTTCGTTAAAGTTGTCTTTTGCGAATAGTTAGATTGGGGAAACCCTACCTTCTTTTATAGCTTTTTACAGCCGAATAATCAATCACCAAGGCAGTTCAATTGACAAATGCTTGCCGAATACCTTGTTTTCTTCCAATTGTTTCATCCGTTTGCGATTGCGTTCCTCATAGCCCTGGCAAATAAAAATTTCTTCTTCCGATTCCGGGATAATCCGCGGAACCGGCACCTTATTGCCATTTTCATCACGCAGCGTGACAAAAGTCCAAAAACTGGTCACCGCTAAATACCGTTCGCCGGTGATCAAATTTTCACCCAGCACTTTGGTAAAAACCTCCATTGAAGTGGTTCCCGCGCCGGAAACAAACGACTCCAGGCAAACGGAATGATCCAAAATCAGGGGGCGTAAAAAGTTCAGCGTATCAATAGACGCGGTCATTGTTTTCGCCCGGCAATGTCTGGACACGCTGACCGCCGCCGTTTCGTCAATCCAGCTGGTCAGCCGGCCGCCAAATAAAGTGCCGTGCGCATTCATATCAAAAGGCAGTAATTTCTTAGTATGAAACGCCCTGGTTTCCCGGCAGTATTTATCGATTAAACGCTTGGATTCTTCCATCTTTTCCATTCTCTTTTTCTCCGTTTCTTGATGTATATTTGGTTAATTTTTTCTTAACTTTTCTTGGTCAAAACAGGAATTACGCGCAGCGGATTGCCCTGTCTTTCAACCATTGCTTTTATATCCGCTGGCGCGACCCAGACCGTCTTCGTGTTATCATTGGGATGCGCGCCTATTTTTTCATATTGAAATAATTCCTCATCCAAAAGAACCGTCACCGCCTGTGCTTCATCATTTAACAGACAAAACGGGCTGACTGAGCCGGGGGTGATCTTTAAATATTGCCACAGCAAATCAGCATCGGCAAAACTAAGCGGTTTACTGCCGATTTGGCGGCGGATAGCCTTAATATCAACTCGCTTCTCCTGCGGAACAACCGCCAAAAAAAAGTTTTCCTTTTTTTCATCTCTTAAAAAAAGATTCTTCACGCCCTTACTATTGGCCGGTTCCTTGATATCAACCATATCCGATACATGAAAGGCCGGCGCATGCTCGACCAGCTCATAAGGGATTTTTTGTTCATTCAAATAGCGAAGTACCTGCCGGCAGGCGTTGGTATTAGTAGTTTCCATAACAAATCCTTTTATTTTTTGTATTCATAGCCAGTTTCCCATATTTCCACATCTGATTTCTTTACAAATGTATATTCATTATTTTTAATTAATAATTTTATTTCCTT
>CAUVDV010000009.1:0-26828 GCA_963550755.1 uncultured Lachnospiraceae bacterium | reverse complement strand
ACGGAAAGAAAATCAGCTTAGAGGAATACCAAAAAGCCGGCAAAGACTGGCTATATATAGATCGTGAGTTTTATGAAGGCTTAGACAACTATATTGAATACATAACCAACTTTCTATGTGAGGAAGAATTAGAGGATTATGAAATCCCGGTTATTTATGGGGCAGACTATGAAAAAGTAGAACTGGACGCGGAAGACATTATCGGAATGCTGGAAAGCCATAGCGTCAGGTATAGCGATTGTGCGCCGGACGAAGCGGCTGTTGGCTTTATTGTGGCATTTGTAAAGGAATACAATGAAAAATACGCGGAAATGAGCCTTGTGCCCAGTAAAGACACAATTATTGAACTGACAGAGGAAGAAAAAGCAGAAATTCGAACAGCGGTATATGAGAGGCTGGAAAAAGCCGGATTGAAATGAATAGGAAAATAAAAGAAGGGATCATAGGCGGCGCTTTCCTCTGGATCGTATTCTGGGGGATGGCGGCCGACAGTCCCGGCGATGCCGGACTAATAGCGGCCGGGCTGGCGATGTTGGGCGCGGTGGTGCTTGGGGTTATGCTGCTAAACGATAAACGGCATTCAGACGTAAACAGGAAGAGGAAAAATTGAAAACAATAAAAGAGCACATTGCGTTTTGCTCGGGTGGAAAAGATAGTTTAGCAACAATAATATTAGCAAAAGAGAACCACGAGCCATTAGATACTATTATATTTTCAGAAGTAATGTTTGATGAAAATATAAGTGGAGAATTGCCGGAACATATCGAATTTATTAACAATAGGTGTAAACCTTTGTTTGAAAGTGGGGGATATAGATTTGAAATTTTAAGAGCTGAAAAGACATATATGGATTGTTTCAATCACGTGATATCAAGAGGACCGAGGCAAGGGTTAAGAGCGGGGTTTCCTATGGCAGGGAAATGTGCAATCAATCGTGATTGTAAGATAAAACCTATCAAAACATATCTAAAAGATAAAAGCAAAGAAGTTATCCAATATATTGGCATAGCAGCTGATGAACCTAAAAGATTAAAAAGACTTGAGGGAACAAATAAAATTTCACTTTTAGCGAAATACGGATATACAGAAAAAATGGCGATGGAATTATGCAAAAAATACAACATACTTTCGCCAATCTATGAGTTCTCAAATCGTGGTGGTTGCTGGTTTTGCCCCTTTGCCCGAAACACTGAATTGAGGCATTTGAGAAATAATCACAAAGAACTATGGCAAAAATTATTAAATTTAGAGAATGAAGAAAATATAGCGGGAACGAAGTGGAACACTTTAATAAAAACATCAATCACAGAAAAAGAAAAAATGTTTTTAATGGAAGAAGCACAAGTAACAATATTTGACCTTATAGAAGGGAAAGAATGAACTATCAAGAGTTTTTGGAAAGAAAAATAGATTTAGCCGAAGACAGCGGCTTTGAAGTGGACATGGCCGCAATCAATCCGGCGCTAAAACCGCACCAAAGGGACGCGGTCATCTGGGCGCTAAGAGGCGGCAGACGCGCGCTGTTTGAAAGTTTTGGACTGGGCAAGTCGGTGCAGCAGATAGAGTTTTGCCATCAGGTCGTAAAGCATAAAGGCGGGAAAGCGCTGATTGTATGCCCACTGGGCGTAAAACAAGAGTTTGTGCATGACGCTATTCATTTACTTGGTTATGAAGCGCCGGTATATGTAAAAGATGCGGATGAGGTCAAAGCCTGTACTGCTGAAATCATGATCACAAATTATGAGAGGATTCGAGATGGAAATATTGACCCTAAGTATTTTACAGCCACATCGCTTGATGAAGCCTCGGTACTGCGGAGCTTTGGCAGCAAGACCTACCAAACTTTTTTGGACAAGTTTAAAGGCGTTCCTTATAAGCTGGTAGCGACTGCAACGCCTTCGCCCAATAAATACAAAGAACTCATCCATTATGGCGGATATTTGGAAATTATGGATACCGGCCAGGCGCTTACCAGGTTCTTCCAAAGGGATAGCACGAAAGCGAATAACTTAACGCTATACCCGAATCAGGAAAAAGAGTTTTGGTTATGGCTGGGAAGCTGGGCGCTTTTCATTACAAGGCCGTCTGATGTCAGCCCGGAATATTCCGACGATGGATATTTGCTTCCGCCGCTTATCGTGAACTGGCATGAGCTGCCAGTGGATTACGGTAAAGAAACCGACCGGGACGGGCAGATTATATTGTTGCCTACAGCGGCAGCCGGACTAAAAGAAGCGGCACATATTAAACGCGACAGCATAGACCAGAGGATAGAAAAAGCCAAAGATATCGTTGTCAGCGACCCGGAAGAGCATTTTATTCTCTGGCATGACCTAGAAGATGAAAGGCACGCCATAAAAAGGGCAATCCCGGAAACGGTGGATATTTACGGCAGTCAAGAGTTGGATATTCGAGAGCAAAGAACGATTGATTTTTCAGAGGGCAAGATTCGCATCTTGGCCACAAAAAAAGAGCTATCTGGAAGTGGCTGCAACTTTCAAAAGTTTTGTAACCGGGAAATCTTTATAGGGATTGATTATGAGTTTAACGACTTTATTCAGGCCATTCATCGGTGCTACCGCTTTTTACAAAAAAAGCCAGTGCAGATTGACATTATCTATATGGAGTCGGAGCGAGAGATAAAAAAAGCATTGATAAAAAAATGGGAACAACATAATTATCTGGTTGCTAAAATGGTGGAAATCGCCAAAGAGTATGGACTTTCTGGAGCAGGGAAAGACTATGCACTAAAACGGAAGATGGGAGTAAAAACAGTGAAAGTAGAAGGGAAGCAATATACAGCGGTAAATGATGATTGTGTGGAAGAAACCAGAAGAATGGAAAATGATAGCGTGGATTTAATTCACACTTCTATTCCGTTTGGCAACCACTACGAATACAGCGCCAATTATAACGACTTTGGCCACAATAAAGGGAACGATGAGTTTTTCGCGCAAATGGATTTTTTAACGCCGGAGCTGCTTCGGATTTTAAAGCCGGGTCGAGTGGCGGCCATTCATGTCAAAGATAGGGTACTTTTTGGGAATGCAACCGGTACTGGTATGCCGACGATTGACCCATTTCATGTATTTTGTGTAGATCACTATAGAAAGCATGGCTTTCAGTATTTTGGGATGATTACGGTAGTTACGGACGTTGTTCGTGAAAATAATCAAACCTATCGTCTGGGCTGGAGTGAGCAATGCAAGGACGGCAGCAAAATGGGCGTAGGCTGCCCGGAATATGTCTTGCTTTTTCGCAAGCTTCCCACGGACCGGTCAAGAGCCTATGCTGATGAGCCGGTGGAAAAATCCAAAGAAGAATATACCCGCGCCCGGTGGCAGATCGACGCGCATGCTTACTGGCGGTCAAGCGGGAACCGGCTAATGACCAAAGAGGAGCTTAAAAACGCGCCGATTAAAAGCTTGCAAGCAGCATACAGAGAATACAGCCGCCACACAGTCTATGATTACAAAGAGCATGTGGAATTAGCGGAAAATCTGGATAAAAACGGCAAGCTGCCGGCTATTTTTATGGTGGTCGCGCCGGGAAGCTGGACAAGTGAAGTGTGGGATGATATTGCCCGCATGAAAACGCTGAACACGACACAATCCCGCCGCCGGGCAACGCTTCACGTGTGCCCGCTGCAGATGGACATTGTGGAACGGATTATTAACCGCTACAGTAATCCCGGTGATCTTGTCCTTGATCCGTTCGGCGGGCTGATGACGGTGCCGTATATGGCGGTCAAGATGGGCCGGAAAGGGTACGGCATTGAACTAAATGCAGATTATTTCCGGGACGGCATCGGCTATTTGGAAGCGGCGGAAATGGAAGTAACGGCGCCGACACTGTTTGACATGTATGGTGAAGTTTTGCAGCCGACGGTGTAACTGCTAAGGAGAAGAAATGACCAGAAAAGAAATAACCGCTTTGCTTTCTGCTCTTACGGAACGAATGCTTGATCCAAACCAAGACCAGCGCGTCTATTGGGCACGGGAAGTATCATTTGACTATAGGACAGCAAACGCCGTAAGAGTGGATTATATGCTTTTTAAACCGGTTAATAACACCGTATCCGGGATTGAAAAAGGCGACTTTTACTGTTACGAAATCAAATCGTCGGTTGAAGATTTTCAATCAAAAAACGGCCATAATTTCCTTGGGGACTTTAACTATTATGTTATGCCCCGGGCGGTATATGAAGTGGTAAAAGATAGGCTCCCATACGGCATTGGGGTATATGTGCCGGATGGAAGCGAAATACGCAGTATTAAACAAGCAAAACGGCAAAACCGGGGACGGCCGGTTAGCGAAATGCTGCTGATGATGTTCCGATCAGCAGCAAGAGAAAGGAAGGAAAAATGAGAGCAGAACTACCTAATTTAGAACTAATCGAGTATAAAGCGTTACAGATTATACAAAAGCTACATGTTGCGAGAAAACAGTTTGACTTTGATATAATCACATTCCCGCAAGTGTGGGGAAGTACATGCGGGGGACTTGATGTTATGCCGGATGGCAAACCGGCTTTTAGTGGATCGGCGATGACAAAAGAGTATACGACTGTGGTTTACGAAAAGGCCACGGATACATACTTTGTCTTTTTTGGGAATCAACCAGCTTATCAACTGAGAGATCCCAATCAGAACTTTTTTGACGATTTGAGCGATCGCAATATTGCTCAGATGAGCGAAGCAACGAATAAGTATATTGGGGAAAGTGCTACCCCAAGCGAAAGGAAAAACGAGCGGATAAAAGAATTGCTGAAAGCTGCTTATTATTTATTATTGAAGCAAAAGGCAAGCCCCTATACGTTGAATTTATTAGAGGCGATTGTTTTCTATGATGGAGCGACATCGAATGGACAATGCTTATTGGAGGATATAGCTGCTGTATTAGGGAGTGAGAGGTAGCGCTATGACAGAGTATTTCAACATTGGGGTGCCGGGTGAAAGCGAAATACGCAATATTAAACAAGCCAACCGAAAAAACCGGGCGCGGCCGGTCAGTGAAATGCTACTGATGATGTTCCGGTCAGCGGCAAGAGAAAGGAACAGAAATGAAAGACTGGACGGGGAATAAGAAAAGCGTCTTTAAGTCTTTAAAAGGAGGTAAACAATGAAACAGCAGGTAACAAGCAACATCGATCTGGAACAATTTGCCGGCGGGGCATTTGCGGAAAAATTGAATGATGCAATCATGCAGGTAGCGGAAAACATTCAAAACCCAAACACCGAACCGACCAACAAAAGACAAATCCAAATCGTGATTAAGTTCACACCAAACAAAAGCCGCACAATGGTTAGCACTTCGATTATGGTAACAACAAAGCTTGCCGCTACCGAAGCAATTGAAACGCAAATGATTATGGGCGTCAATGTGCGGAGTGGCCAAGTTGAAATTGCCGAATATGACGGTCAAATCCAAGGGCAAATATCGATGCTGAACATGAAAGGAGAAACCAAAGGGCAGGAGTCGGTACCGGCCGCTTCTGCCGATAGCCAACCGCAAATCAAACAACCGGAAGCGGCGCCAACTGGAAAGCCGATTGATTTAAAAAAACGAAACAGCGGTGAACCGGTGGCCACTCAGGAACCATATAACGGATTAATTCCCGGAAAGGATTTTGATCCGGAAACAGGAGAAATATATCAAATCCAGGAAGCGGATAGCAATCCGGCAAACCGAACACAGGACGAACAGCCGGAAAACAGCAACAATGTAATCACAATTAATCAAAAAAGCAAACAAGCATAGGAGGATGAAAAAATGCAAGATATCAAAGAAGCAATCCAATTTATTACACAGTTAGCAGTTGAAGCAGAACAACCGCAAACAATTGAAATCAATAATAAAACTTATTGCACCAAGATTTTGCGACGCTATGACGCAGAGGACAAAGCGCAGCCGATTAAAGCCACCACTCTCAATTCTCTGATTGATTATATCAGGGGAAGCAGGGAAGAATTGCGGGATAAAATGATTATCCAAGTTGTTGACCCGACAACGGTATTACTTTATTCTGGCCTTTTAAAAGAGAGGGATCGGGAAATCTTATTCCAAGTCAATGCCCTGCTGCCGGAGTTTTCCTATGGGGTAGAATATGATCAGGAAAAGTTTTTGATTTCCATGCAATCCTGTTTTGCACCAAACGATGACCGGGAAGCGGTTACTATTATGGCCAGCAATATCGTAAATACCCAAAGCGCAAATTATTCAGATGACGGTATTACCCAGCAGGCAGTTATCAAAACCGGAATTACCACAAAGGAAAATGCCCTTGTCCCTAATCCAGTATATTTAATTCCGTACCGGACATTTTTAGAAGTTGAGCAGCCGGGAAGCAATTTTATTTTCCGGATTGGTGAAGAACAAGGCGGCGCGCCCACATTTAAGTTGGTATCGGCCGACGGCGGCTTATGGAAAGCACTGGCCGTTGCCAATGTCAAGGAATACCTGATTGACCAATTACAAGATATTCCGGATAGGGAAAAAATCACGGTTATCGCATAGAAAAAACTGCAAAAAAAGCAGAAAAAAAGAATATGGCCAATATGTTTTTCCTCATATGGCCATATTCTCTTGACGCAAAATGCATCTATCAAAACCATAGATAGTATAACATTTTTTGCGTTCGGTGTCAACCATGAAGCGGCTATGTTCAGCCGTTTTGAGCTGGTTCAAGCTATTAATTTTAGTTAAATTTCGCATAAATATACAAAAAGAAAGCGAACGCGAAAAAGGAGAATATTCATGTACTATAAGACCACAATAACCGCTGGCGCCACAGTTGAAGTATATAAATATTTTAGAAAACGGGAACGGAAAGGACAAAGGGGAAAGAAGGTCAGGCCGACGCCGGCGGAAATGGAAAAAATCAATCAAAGAAATGCGGAGCGAAGATTGCGCCTAAAGATTAATGCCAATTTCGGAGAAGATGATCTATTTGTTACTTTGACCTATCGAAAAGAAGAAAGGCCGGAACCGGAAGAAGCCAAAAAGCAAATCAAAAAGTTTTTGGATAGCCTGCGGAAAGAATATAAAACATGGGGCGCAGATTTAAAATATATCAATGTGACCGAATACCGGAACAAGGCCATCCATCATCACCTATTGATTAACCATGTACCGGATAAGGACGCGGCCAAAGCAGTTCGGCAGTTATGGCCCTTTGGCCGGCCGGATTTTAAATACCTTGACGATACTGGCCAATATAAGGACTTGGCGGCGTACCTGATAAAAGAAACGTCAGGCACCTTTAAGGAAAATAAAGAAAAGGGAAGTGGTCACAAGCAGCGGTACAGCTGCAGCCGCAATCTGATTTTACCGAAGGAAAAAACAGAAATCATCCGGAAGGCAGCCAAGTGGACGGCCAGCCCGCGAGCGCCGAAAGGCTATTACATTGATCAGGATACCATATATAACGGAGTGGACGCTTTTACCGGTTTGGAATATCAGCAGTATATCATGGTCAAACTAAAAGACCAGAAGGGGACTTGTGGATAATTGGGATGAAAATCAGCCTTGTGGATAACTCCGCAAAGCCTAATAAAGTCAAAATCTCAAGGGGAATTCTGAAAAAAGGAATACAAGAAAATAAACGGTTTGCCAACACATAGTCAGGCAAACCCTAATAAAATGCTAATCTCGCACCAAATAAGGCGGTGAAAAAATGGAAGTCAGTATCTATATTAAAAGCAGATGGCAGGGAAGCTTTCGCGGAAGCGGCAAAGCAATCGGCCTAATAGAATACATTGATAAAACCGGGGCAAGGCATTCAAGGAATGCAAAAGAGATTGTAGAAAACGGAACCAAGCAGGAATTAGAACTTAAAATCTGTGTGTCTGCCCTGCGGGCATTAAAGAAAAAATGCCAGGTAAATCTATATATTGATTCCAGTTATATAGAAAATGCCTTAAAAAATAACTGGCTGATGGAATGGGCAAATAGTGGCTGGAGCCGGAAAGGAAAAAAAGCACTGGCTCATCAAAAAGAATGGCAGCTATTTTATGCGATGTCTCAGATCCATGACATCAGGATAAAAAGATACAGTCCTAAATATGAGGATGAAATAAACGAAGCATTAAACAGGAGGGAAAGAATGCGATGGCAAGAGGTATTAGAAGAGGTATTGTAACAGAGTATCGGAACATTTGCTTTTTTTGCGGCAGAGAAGCGGAAGCAGAACATCATTTATTATTTGGCAGCGGGATCCGGCAGCTGGCCGAACAAGACGGACTAAAGGTTCCGATTTGCAATCGCTGTCATACGATGGGCAGCATTGCGGAAAGGATTCACGGCAACGCCATGGCTGAAAAGCTGTCCAAAATGCTGGGACAGGCAATGTATGAAATAAAAATAGGCACCAGAGAAGAGTTCCGGCAAAGATATGGAAAATCGTATTTATAGGACGGAAAAGGAGAATGAGATGGCACAAAACCAATTTAACCGAGAAACATACAAAAAAATAAAAAAAATGGACCGCCAGCAAATGGAACGCTTTGTTTTAAACATTTTTGAAGAAGGTTATCTGGCCGGAGGGAAAGAAGCCAAGAAAGCCGATGCCGGAAAAGGAATTGATATTGAAAAATTAAAGGTTAAAATCAAGGAAATAAAAGGGATTGGGGAAAAGAAAACAGAAGAAATCATGAAAATAATCAAAGAATACTTGGAGGAAAGCAAATGAAATTAATATATGTTTGCTCGCCGTTGCGGGGAGATGTGGAAAGAAATGTCAAAAGAGCAAAAGAATATTGCCAATTAGTAATGCAGGCCAGACATATTCCGATTGCGACGCATGTGGCATACCAAGGAATATTAAATGACGATATTCCGACGGAGCGAAAAATGGCTCTGAAGATCGGGCGGAAGATATTAAAAAAATGTGATGAGGTATGGGTGTTTGGTCATTTCATTAGTGAAGGAATGAGAAGCGAAATAGAAGCGGCGCAGCGGCTGAAAATACCGGTATATTATCGGGGGAAATAGGTATCTATTAACCAGCGCGCGAAGAAAGGAGTAAAAAGTTACCAATAATTAACTTAGGTCAGTAGTGGCCAGGCTTAAGGGTACGTGCGAGGGCTAATTTGGTATATATTCATCGCCCCCTGCGATAAAGGCAGGGGGCATACACCAAGGAAGGAGAAAGAAATGCTGCTAATGCAGGAGTTAAACCGCTTTTTAGAGGCAAAGGCGGGCGAGGGACTAAGCGCAACAACCATTTCCGGCTACCTTTGGCGGGTGCTGGATTTTTTGAAATATTTTGACGAGATAACAGCGGAAACCATCGAGGCTTATTTGCGCCGGGTGGAAGCGGAAAGATATGACAAATATAAAGTGTATATCAGTCACAAAACGCTGGACGTTTACCGGCGGATTTTGACACAATTTATGACCTTTACAACTGGCAAAAGCCAAAGATGGGAAAATCCAAAGAAAGAGGGGAAAAAGCAGCCGCTTTTAGAAATCGTCCTAGCGGAAAGCTATGTTGATGATAAAAAGATTTTACGCATAAAAGGGTCTAAGCTGCCGGCGCTTTTTAGTTGGTGTACAGCGGCAAAAGGAAGGCTTGATTTTAATTACGCGGCGACCAGAAAGCTGCGTAAGGAACATAACCGCCGGACAGGGATTGGAAACATCCGAAAAGTCGCCGGTTTAAAATCAAAATATTAAAAGGCAAAGGAAACGCAAGATGAGAGATTATCAAAGAAAAAAGACAAAATACTTTTTACCGAAAGCGGTTTATAATACGGCACTATGGAAAATCAGGGATTATTACCGGCTAAAGGAAATTGCAAACGACATGATTGAGGAAAAGAAAGAAATTGCCGGGGGCTTATCGGGTACGACAATTCATGATAAGGTAGCGCAAACGGCCATCAAGCGGGAAAGACTTTTAACAGATATCAACATCATAGAAGATGCGTTAAAAGAAATCCCCGAAGAATACCGCGGGGCCATTTGGAACAATATCCAATTTCGCCAGCCATATCCGCTTTATGCGGATCGGTCAACCTATGGCCGGTACAAATCAAAGTTTATATTTTTAGCAGCGCAAAAATTTAATTTATTGTAATGTTGCAACACTGGGGCAAAAAAAGTGTGGTAATATGTCAGTATAAAAGTTTAGGTTTGGCGGGTTCCTAAACTTTTAATAGGGTAAATCTCCTTTAGCGAAAAGAGGTTGTCAGCAATGGCAATCTCTTTTTGCGCAGCAAGAAAAAGAGGAAGCACATGGCAAAAGAATGGGCAAAGCAATTTTATCATAGTAAAAGCTGGCAAGCCTGTCGGCGATCCTACATTGAGCAGCGGCGGCTGATTGACGGCGCGGTTTGTGAAAGCTGCCGGGAGCGGCCGGGGTACATTGTTGACCACAAAAAAGAACTTACGCCGGATAACATTACGGAAGCGGAGATTGCATTAAACCATGACAATCTGCAATATCTTTGCACGGAATGTCACAATCGAAAAACTTTTCAAAAATATTCGGCGGGCATGTTTGATGAGGAAGGGCAGCCGATACCAAAATAATTTTTTATGTTCAACGACTGAACAGCCATACCCCCCCTATCAAAAGGCAAATCCTTATTGCCTAAGGACCGAAGGGGCCAGCTTCCTTTAATACACGGGTATTTTTCACATGACCCCCCCCCTTAGGAAAAGAGGTGAGCAAAATGAAGCGGCGGCCGGAAGCGGAAGAAAAGAGGAATATAGAAAAAGATAGGCAGATATCCAATGAGGTTAAGCGACTTAGTAATATTTTTAAGGATATCGAAAAAAGTAAGCGGTTATCGGCCAAGGGTTTTATTGAAGAAGCGGCCTATATGAAAGCAACGCTCAAAGAACTAAAAGCAGCCATTGATGAACAGGGGCCGATTGATAAAATGCCGCAGGGGGAGTATTCGATTTTAAGAGAACATCCGGCGCTAAAGGCGTATAACACTATGGTTCAGCGATATACAACAGTAATTGATAAACTAACGGGGCTGCTGCCGAAAGAAATCCAAAAAGAAGCGTCAGACGGGTTCGATGAGTTTGTAGGTGATCGAGTTGATTAGAAAGGATCCGGAACTTATATACGGCAAAGAAAAGCCGATTACGGACAGCCGGGGGTTTCGCAAATACTCAGATACCTACAATCCGATTTTAGAATACTGCGAGCAAATAGAAAAAAGAAAAATAAAGGTGTCCTTAAAAATCAAGAAAACCTATCAAAAAATAAAAAAGGACATCAAAAGCAAAACGTCGGAATGGTATTACAGTCCTAAGAGAGCTAATCATGTTATTGAGTTTGCGGAAAATTATTGCCGGCACTCCAAAGGCAAGCAGGGCGGCCAGCGGATTGTTTTGGAATTGTGGGAAAAGGCGGCGCTGGCTACTATTTTTGGTTTTATCAATATCAATGGCGTGAGGAAATACCAACGCGCTGTCTTGATTGTAGCGAAAAAGAACGGAAAATCTTTGCTTGGTTCGGTGATTGGTCTATATCTGCAAATCAGTGATGGGGAACCGGGGCCGGAAGTATACGCCGTAGCGACCAAAAAAGACCAGGCGAAAATCATTTGGCAGGAAGCCAAATCCATGGTCAGAAAATCGCCGGCACTGAGAAAAAGGATTAAGTCGCTGACGCATGAACTGGACAGCCGGGAATACAATGACGGAGTTTTTAAACCGCTGGCCAGCGATACCGACACATTAGACGGACTTAATATTCATGGCGTGTTAATGGATGAGTTTCACCAGTGGAAACACGGCCAGCCGCTTTATGACATTATGGCTGATGGTATCACGGCCAGAGAGCAGCCTTTGATTTTCATGTGTTCTACAGCCGGTACCGTGCGGGAAGATATTTATGACATTATTTATGAAGAAGCGGAGATGGTAATAAACGGCTATGACCTAAAGGAAGGATACAAGGATGAAAGAAGCCTTTTTCTTATCTATGAGCTGGACACAAGAGCGGAATGGACAAAGGAAAGCTGCTGGTACAAGGCCAATCCGGGGTTGGGAACGATTAAAAACCTAAGAACGCTGCAAGAGAAGGTAAAAAGAGCCAAGGAAAACAGCGCACTGATTAAAAACCTAATTTGCAAAGAGTTTAATATTCGGGAAACGTCAACGGAAGCTTGGCTGGCGTTTGAGGATTTTAATAATACGGCCAAGTTTGACCTGAAAGAATTAAAACCCAAATATGGCATTGGCGGTTCGGACTTATCGTCAACTACGGATTTAACTTGCGGCACCATTCTTTTTATGGTACCGGATAATCCCAATTTATATGTTTGTCAGATGTACTTTTTACCGGAAGATTTGTTAGAGCAAAGAATTAGCGAAGATAAAATACCTTATGACAAGTGGAAAGAACAGGGATTTTTAAGAGTTACCCAAGGAAACCGGGTGCATTATCGGGATGTTAAAAAATGGTTTGTGGAGATGACGGAAATCTGCGACATTTATATTCCGTTTCACGGCTATGATGCTTGGTCGTCTACATACTATGTGGAGGATATGAAAGATTATTACGGGAAGGGAGCCTTAGAAGAAGTCAATCAGGGCAAAAGGACTTTATCTTCTCCGATGAAATCCTTGGGCGCGGACTTAAAGGCAAAAAAAGTCATTTATAACAATAATCCCAGTTTAAAGTGGTGCTTATCTAATGTAACCGTTGACCGGGATAAAAATGATAATATCCAGCCGGTTAAGGGAACAAACCGGAAAAGAAGAATTGACGGCTTTGCCAGTTTATTAAACGCATATGTCGTCTTAGAAAGGCACTATGAAGAATATAGGAATTTAATTTAAGGAGGTGAGAATAATCGGTATTTTAAACTTTTTAAGACAATGGAAAAATAAAACTGTTACTGTAAGCACTTATAAGCTGATCACGGAAAGCGGTAATCATTTCTACAGCTATAATGGCAAGCTGTATCAGTCTGACATTGTCAGAGCCTGTATTCGGCCGAAAGCGCAGGCGATTGGCAAGGCCGTTGGCAAGCATATTCGAGATGACGCAAAGGGAATGAAAGTAAATCCCGAAGCATATATGCGCTTTTTGCTGGAAGAACCCAATCCTTATATGACTGGGCAAATGCTGCAAGAAAAGATGACGGTTCAGCTAATGCTAAATAACAACGCCTTTGCGTATATTCAGCGAGATGAAGAAAACTATCCGCTGGCTATTTATCCGATTACGGCGACCACCGTTGAACTCTTGCAGGATGAACAACTGGAACTGTTTTTAAGAGTGTACGCTTTAAACGGCCAGGCCTATATTTTCCGATATTCGGATATTATTCATTTGCGGCGGGATTTTGGAGAAAATGACATCTTTGGCGATAGTCAGGCCAATGCGCTGGCGCCGCTGATGGAAATTGTCGGCACAACGGATCAGGGAATTGTTAATGCAGTCAAAAATTCATCAATTATCCGCTGGTTATTGAAAGTGAATACGACAATCCGTCCGGAAGATTTAAAAAAGCATGCGGAAGAGTTTGTCAGTAATTTTTTAAAAATTGAAAGCAACAATGAAACCAGCGCCGGAGCGGCAGCGATAGATGCTAAGACGGAGGCGCAGCAGGTAGAGCCAAAAGACTATGTGCCTAACGCGGAGCTAACTGACCGAACAACCAAACGCATTTATAGTTTTTTTAATACCAATGAAAAGATTGTCCAATCCGCATACTCGGAAGATGACTGGATTTCTTACTATGAAGCGGAATGTGAACCGGTCATTGCGCAGCTATCCGGAGAGTATACCCGAAAGCTGTTTAGCCGGAAAGAAAGGGGCCACGGCAATCAAATCATTTTTGAGTCGTCCAATTTGACCTTTGCCAGCATGGCCACCAAACTGGGACTTGTTCAGCTGGTTGACCGAGGGATTTTAAATCCGAATGAAGTCAGAAAGATTTTAAACTTTGCGCCCTGCGCCGGCGGGGATGAGTATATTCGCCGGTTAGATACCAGGCCGACTACGGAATAAAGAAAGGGGAATTATGGCTAAAGTAAGGATCGCGGGAACCATTGTATCAAATGATGAAAAATGGATGTATGACTGGTGGGAAATTGAGGCGTTTTGTTATGCTGACCTGGCCAAAGCAATAAAAAACGAGATGGAAGAAGTGATAGTTGAAATCAATAGTCCGGGCGGATCGGTTTTTGCCGGCAGCGAGATTTACACGGCGCTTAAAAAACATAAAGGCCGGGTAACTGTTGATATTACAGGGCTGGCGGCCAGCGCGGCCAGTGTGATTGCTATGGCGGGCGATGTCGTTCGGATGGCGCCGACGGCGCAGCTGATGATCCATAATGTATCAGCCATAGGCAGGGGGGATTACCGCACGATGGACCATTTATCGGATGTGTTAAAGCAGGCCAATGAAACCATTGCCAATGCCTATATGCTAAAAAGCGGTAAAAAGAAAGAAGAACTTCTTGCCATGATGGATAAAGAAAAATGGTTCACGCCGCAGGAAGCGAAAGAATATGGTTTGATTGATGAAATATTGTTTGAAGAACCACAGACGGCGAAACTGGTTGCAATGATAAAACCAAGTATTCTGCCGCTGGAGGTTATCAATAAAATGAAACGGAAAAAAGAACAAGAAGAACTGGATTTACTAAAAACGAAAGGGGTAAATTAAATGACGAAAAAAGAGTATTTAGAAAAAAGAAGTAACTTGTTGGCGGAGGCTCAGGCGCTTTTAGACGCCGGCAAGGTAGACGAGTCAAAAGCTAAGAGATTGGAAATTGAAGATCTTGACAATGAAATGGTAGCGATTACCACGGAACAAGCCAATTTGGCGGCGCTGGAAAAACAAAAGCCGATCAATCTGGCAAATCAATCTTTGTCGCCGCAAGGTGCGGTTGTGGTAGGGAGCGCCAAAGTGAAAGAAAAAATTGATTATGAAACGGTATTTGCCAAGGTAGCGCTTCAATATCCGTTAAACAACGAGGAAATTGAAGTATATAACCAATTTAATCCTCAAAATGCATACACGCACACCACGGACAACACGGAGATTGTTATTCCTACGACGGTGCTTGACGGCATTATGAAAAATGCCAGCGAACTGCATCCGATTGTTAATGATGTGCGGGTTTTGGGCGTAAAAGGAAACGTTCGTTTTATCAAGCATGACGGAATTGAAGCGGGGGACGCTAAATATTATACCGATGATGAGGTAACGGAAGATGAAAAGAATAAATTTGGTGAAGTGGTTATTGGCGGGCATGACTTAGCTAAGGCGGTAACGGTAACATGGAAACTGCAGTCAATGGCGGTAGAAGCGTTCATTCCGTTTTTGCAGCAGGAATTAGGCGAAAGGATTGGAGCAGCCAAAGCGGCGGCGATTATTAAGGGAAGCGGAACCAAACAACCAAAAGGAATTTTGACGGTATTAAAAGCCCAAGATGGCAAGCCGCAGGTGGTATCTTACGCGGCCAGCGTTACCTATCAGGAAATCACGAAAGCTATGGGAAAGATTGCGTCAGCCTTTATCGGCGGGGTCAAGGTATACGTTAACAATTCAACATTATGGAATGAGTTAGCCAATATCATGAATAAGGAAAACCGGCCGATTTTTGTGGCGGATCCGATTTTGGGCGGTGTCGGCCGTGTGTTTGGCAAGGTTGTGGAAGTAGAGGATGCTCTGGCGGACGGGGAAATCTTAATTGGGAACTGCAAAAAGGGATATGTCATGAATATTCAGGAACAGATGAAGCTGGTGACGGAGCAGCACGCCAAGGCAAGAACTACAGACTTTGTCGGGTATGAAGTCAACGATGGAAATGTAATCGCCGAAAAAGCATTTGCCTTGATTGGTAAAAATGTTGGATAGGAGGTAGGCCATGTACATCGTAAAGCATACGTTTGAGGATAAATATACGGGGCTGCCGGTGTTAGCGGGTACGATTGTGGAACTGGAAGAGGGTGAGCGGAAGGAATACTTGCTTAAAGAAGGGCTGGTTGCAGTGGCCGAGGTGCTAAAATTGCCAAATGCGCCGGAAGAAGCGGCAGGCGCGGAGAAAGAGCCGCCTGCCGGGGATAAGGCAGGAAAAGAAGAACAACTGGAAAAAAACTATGCCAAGCTGCCAGTTAAGGAGTTAAAAGACAGACTGAAAGAAAAGGGCATAAAATGCAGTAATTCAGCCACAAAAGAGGAAATGATTCAATTGCTGGAAGAGGCGGAGTAATCCGCCTCTTTGGGAAGGGGCAGATATGCTAACGAAAATAAAAGACTCCATGCGCATTAAACATTCCGCGGCGGATACAGATTTAAACGATGTCATATCTGCCGGGAAAGCCGATTTGAAAAGGGTTGGCGTCAAAAAGATAAATGAGGATGATCCTTTGATTATTCAAGCGATGAAGCTTTACGCGAAATGGCAGTTTGATTTTGAAGGAGAAGCGGAGCGCTACCGAATGTCCTATGAAAAGCTAAGGGACAGCTTAAGCCTTTGCGGGGAATACAATGTATGATGAAATTATTACGCTTTTAAGCGAAGAAACAACCATAACTATACCGGGACAAGGCAAGAAAAAAACGTGGGCCGAAAGGGAAGTATTCGTGAAACTTCTTAACATTGGCAGTCAAGAGTTTTACCAGGCACAGGCCAACGGATTAAAGCCGGAAGTAAAGTTTGAGTTAGCCGATTATTTGGACTATCAGGACGAAAAAGAGTTCATTTTTGGCGGCTGTAAATATCAGGTGCTTAGAACGTACCGGAAAGGCCGCCGGCTGGAACTGACAGGTTATGGAGGGGTAAACATTGGCACTACCTAACGCGCAGATGAAAATTGATAAAGACGGCGTAACATTTCAAAGCAATGTCGAAGCCGTGGAATATTCTATCACGCAGCTAATCAAAGCGGCGCTCAGAGATACCGCTAAGTTCTTGCGAAAGCGAATAATTGAAAAGCTTAAAAAGCTGCCGGGAATGAAAAAAACAAAAAGGCTTTATAATTCGACGCAATATTGGGTAAGAAAAAAAGAAAATGATTTGCAGATCGGGCTAAAGCATGATACATGGTATGGTGCATTGGCGGAATTAGGGGATAAAGGCCAGCCCAAGCGGGCAATCGTAAGAGATACGACATATGAAAATATCGAGGAAATCCAGACGATACAAGCGCAGTATCTTTCGGCGCTAAATGATGAACATCCAGATATTCCGGAAGAAGAGGAATATAGAAGCGAGGACGAAGAATGAAGCATTTAACAGCCAAAATAGAAGAAATGCTGCTTGCTATCTGTCCGAATGTTTTTCTGGACGAAGCGGAGGATGACAGTTCTTTTCCTTATTTGGTTTATTCCGTGAAAAACGGAGTAAATAATTACAGTCAAATGATTTACACCTTAGATATTGATATTTGGGATAAAGCGCAAACAACGGAAGGAATTGACGAGCTGGCCAAGGCAATAAAAAAATTGGATGAGGTTTGCTATATTGATGAAAACATCCAATTTGTTCTGTATTTTGACCGGATCATTAACACCAAATCAGAGCATAAAGAATTGAAACGATATACCTGCATGTTTGAAGTACGGGCAATGGAAAGGAGTTAGAAATGGGCAAAAGCAAAGTTTACAGCGGATTTAATAAGAAAACGCCGGAAACCTTGTTGTTAGACGCCGGCGCGTTTTTTATCAATTTTGACGTTGCAGTGGACACCTACGAAACTGCGAAAAGCAAGTTATTAGGTGCAACCAGAGGCGGCGGCAAGTTTGAGGCGAAGCCAAGTATTCGCAGCATTGAGGTGGACGGCGTAAAAGGCCGGGCAAAGGGGCTACAGGTGATTGACAGCTGGGATGTATCCTTATCGGCCAATGTACTGGAAATCAGCAAAGACAGTCTGGCCAAAGGGCTGACGGCCATTGACGCCATCGACAGCACCAGCACCGCCGGCTATGCGGTGATTAGCGCTAAAAACTACATTGAATTGGATGATTACATTAAAAATGTAACCTATGTGGGTAAGATTTCAGGGAAAGGGAAGCCGGTTATCATTCAAATCTATAATGCCCTGAATGTAGACGGCCTGTCTTTGAAGGTAAAGGACAAAGATGAAGCGGTAATCGCGCTTAATTTTGTCGGCTGCTATGATCCGGAAACGCTGGACACACCGCCGTTTAAGATTTTTTACCCGGAAGAATAAAATGAAAGGAGAAAGCGATGAGAAAACCAAATATTAACGATATTTTCTTGGCGGCTAAGATTGCCAGAAAACTGGAACTAAAGAACTTGGAAATTGATTTTAAAGCGCCGGCGGAAGAGGTCGGTGGTAAGGTGCTGGCACATGTAATTGAAAACATAGATAAGGCGCAAGATGAAATTGGCGAGTTTTTAGGAGGTCTATTGGAACTACCAAAAGAAGAAGTCTTTAAAAAACCACTTGATGAAGTGTATCAGGAGCTAAAAGAAATGGGCGGGCTGTCTGATTTTTTTACTTCGCTTGGCAGATCGAAGATATTGAAATCTACGATCTCATCTTAAGCAGGTACGGCAGTTTTGACTTTATCAGCCGGCTGGATATAGAAACCGGCCGGCTGTTAATTCAAAAGGCACTGGAAGAAAAAAGAAAAGAAATAGCGTTTGAACTGTATAAAACTGTTTTTCCCTATATGGATAAAGACAGTTTTATTTCATTTGAGGAATTTTATTACGCTGGTACGCCGGCGAATGGAGAGAAAACCGAAGCAGAGATTTTGAAAGAAACCGAGCGAATATTGAAAACTACGGTCTGGAAGGAGTGAGGAAATGGAACTGTTTCGCTTATTTGGTTCGATTTTTGTAGATAATGAAAAAGCAAATCAGTCCATCCACAAAACCGAGGAAAAGGCCGAGGGTCTCGGTAACAAAATGCTCCAAGGAATAGGAACAGCCGCTAAATGGGGAGTGGGGATTGCATCAGCCGCGGTTGGCGCAGTCGGCGGTATGGTCGCTTTGGCAAGCAAAACCGGGGAAGCGGCAGACTTTATTGATAAACTATCCGAGCGGACAGGAATCAACCGAGAAGAATTGCAGCGCTGGAAATATGCGGCGGATCAGTCCGGGGCCGATGTTGGAAAATTGGAAGTCGGCATTAAAAAGTTATCAAGTGCGATGAACAGTGCAGAAGCAGGGTCTGAGAAAAGTGCATCTGCTTTTGCTGCCCTTGGTATATCGATGGAAGAAGTTATGAACAGTAACCCGAGCGAAGTATTCGATACGGTTATGAAAAAACTTGCCGATATGCCGGATAGTGCAGCCCGAAACGTAATCGGAAATGAACTGCTGGGAAAATCTTATACAGATATGCTGCCTTTGCTAAATGCTGGGGCGCAAGGAATTGATGATTTAAAGAACAGAGCAGATGAACTCGGCCTTGTCATGAGCGAAGAAGCGGTCAAAGCCAATGTTAAGTTTGGGGATACGCTGGCAGATGTAAAAAATAGTGTCGGCGCGATTGTCAATAATTTGGTAACAGCCTTTTTGCCGGTTCTGCAAATGGTTCTTGATTATATTCTGGAGCATATGCCGGAGATACAGCAAGTTATCGGCGTGGTCTTTGGCTTTGTAACGGAAGTGGTCAAAGTGGCCATCGGAATTATAAAAGAGGTCATGACGGTAGTCTCACGTTTTTTTGATAGCTCAACCGAAGAGGGCAAGGAGTTTCAAAAGTTTTTGACTGATATGCAGGAGTGGCTTAAGGAACTGTTTGAAACTATCAAAGAAATTGTTTTAATTCTTTGGGAGTATATCAAAGAGATTTGGGATGAGCACGGCGAAACCATCATCGCGGTAACCAAGGTAGTATTTGAAACAATAAAAACAGTGATTACCGTTGTGCTTGATTTAATCAAGGGGATTTTAAAGTTTTGGATTGCGGTTTTTAAAGGGGATTGGGAAGGCGCATGGGAAGCCATCAAGGAAACGGTCAGTAAGATTTTTGAAAAGATTGTGGAAATATTACCTGGTTTAATCATGGGGCTGATTGAAATTATTACATCGGTGGCTTCCAGTTTTTTTGAGGCCGGAGAAAAGATTTTCGGTGCTTTATGGGACGGTATCAAAGGGATTTGGGAGGGGATTACCTCGTGGGTCACGGATAAAATCAGTTGGTTGACAGACAAATTAGCCTTTTGGAAATCCGGCAAAAAGGAAATGAAAGAGTTTGACACCGACAAGCCGGATGGCAGTCATGCCGGCGGCCTATCCTATGTACCGTTTGACGGCTATAAAGCGATTTTACATAAAGGCGAAAGGGTTTTGACGGCAAAAGAAAACGAAGGCTATAAAAGCGGCAAAGAAGTCAACAATCATTTTAATATTTCTTCTTTAGTTGTTCGGGAAGAAGCAGATGTGAAAAAGGTGGCCAAAGAACTGCGGCAGCTTCAACTAGCCGGCGAAAGGGGGTAGGATATGGGATTTATCTTTAACGGCATTCATTCTGAAAATATGGGCCTTTATTATATAACGACATCTATTCCAATTTTACCGGAAAAGAGAAGTGAAACAATTTACCCGATTGGTTGCAGCGGCAGTTATGTTTATGAGGACGGATACAACAATCGAATGATTGAATTATCCGCTGTAATAACGGCCAAAACGGTTCCGGCCAGACGAGAGATAGCTAGAAAAATAGCAACGTGGTTTAGCCAAAAGGGAACGCTTATTTTTGACAATGATCCTGCGGTAGAATATCAGGTCATAAAAACAGTCAGTAATATTCAAGCGGTTTTTAACGGAGCGACGGAAGATTTCACCGTTCAGCTGGAATGTGAACCATTTTTGCGGCAAACGTTTCATAATGATGCATTGACATGGGAAACGGCTCATTTACCGTGGAGAGCGACCAATATCAGTTGGGCTGGATTTCCGAGGGTTTTCCACATAACGACGCCGGGTAACATCCGGGTCATCAATGCCGGAACCTATAAAGCACTGCCGCTGATTCGGCTGCAGGGGAACGCTGCCAATTTGCAAATAGGGGAATTCACAGTGCAGGAGCTATCCGGAGAATTGCTGATTGATTGCAAAAATAAGCTGGTTTATAGTTTGCAGAATGGGAAAAAGAAAAACGAGATTACAAATACCGGCGGCGTTTTTCCGGAACTGCTGCCGGGAGAAAATATCTTTGCGGTGTCCGGCGGAATAGCAGACATTACAATAGAGTTTGATTATCGAAATACGTTTCTATAAGGAGATAGCATGATTAGGCTATATAATAACCAAAAACAGAAGGTAGCGGAAATAGAAGCGATAGAAGCGACGGTTAAAAGAGTAATCAACGGTGAATTTAGTTTTTCTTTTTCGGCGCCGGAGGCGGAGCTAAAAAGCGAATACTTTTTGCCGGGAAATCTTTTATTGGCAGAGAGCCAGTTTTTTGAGATTCGCCGAGTGGAGCAAGAACATAACAGTCGAGGGATTCTTTATGTTATGACTTGCGAGCATGTAAATTACCGACTCTTGGATTGGAAACATCAAACCTATACCAAGGTTGGAACTCCGGCTGAAATATTGGCGGATATTTTGGATGGTACAGGCTTCCAGGCAGGGATTGTCGATTTTACGCAGCCTATTACCATCACCAGCGGCAAAGAAATAACGAAGAAAGATTTGATTTATCAGCTTGCTAATTTGCTGGGCGGAGAGATTGAATACACAAACCAGGGATATACCATCAACATTTTAAATGAGATTGGGAAAAACCAAGGCTTTCAGGCGAGAATTGGCAAAAATCTACTCGGAATAAAAAAAACAATGGATAACCGGAATGGCCTGCTGACAGTGTATGAAATTGATTTACTGGAATTAAAGAATTGCCAGGAATACAGAGAAAAAGAATTAGGCGATTTAGAAAAGATTGAAATTGGCGATACCATTCGGATTATTGACGAAATGCTGAATCTTGACATTGAAAATCGGGTTGTAAGCATTGAAAGAAATCCGGTCGCTGGTTCAGTTATTAAAGTGGAGATAGCCAACCAGATTGAGTTAATCACCGACAAGATTAATCAGATTGCAACGGAAAGCATAAAGCAGGGAAAACTATACAACAATGTTTCTATTAGCGAAAACTATGGCTTTCGGGCAGAAAGGAGTGATAAGAGAGCCAGGACGACAATGGCAGCCAATACTATGGCTATGGAAGTGGGTGACGGCACAGGGAACTACACCAAAGCAATGTATTTTGATGTGCTGACCGGGAAATATAAGTTTGTTGGCGATATTCATGCCAGCGGCAATATTATTGGCGGCACAATCAATATTGGCAACGGCACCTTTAAGGTTGACAACAGCGGACATGTGACAGCCAACAGTATAAAGATTGGAGGTGGAAGCGGGATTCGCAACTTGACGGATGCTGGCGAGTTGGCCACCAAAAACCGGATTAATGGAACTTACATTGATAAAAATTCCATTGATACGCCGCATTTACGAACCAATGCGGTAACGGCGGATAAGATAAGTGTAACCAGTTTATCGGCGATTTCGGCTAATATTGGAAAAATAACGGCTGGCGAAATCTATGGGATAAAGCTGTTTGGCGCGCAATATTTTGATGAGGACGGCACTACATCCATGAGGCTTGCGGCACAAGGGAGAAAATCGTTTACGCTGGCTGGAAATGCCGGAGATTACTTTTTTTCAGTTGCTTATGTACAGAATAATAATGAGGTTGTACTAAGTGACGGCCACCGTTTTTTTATTGTCATTGATCGAAACGGTGATAATCGGTTAGAGGGGCGCTGGATGTATAACAACAGCGAACTTGCAACAGTAGACGATATTCAAAGCACGGATGTAAATGTCCACGCCGGAGGCGGGCAGACGATCTATTTTCAGGTTTATAACGGACATTTGGAATATAAGCTGTCCGGGGGCAGCTATACGGCATTAGCAAACGCATAACAGGAGGATAAAAATGAAAGAAATAACGACAGCTCAAAAAAAGTATATGATTGAGGCCCGAATGGATAATATTGCTAGAGAGGCCTATAATATGCAGCTTAATTTGAAAATGTATGAAGCATACGGCGAAGAAAAAGAAGTTATTAATGCGACCAGAGAAAATATCCGCAAGCAGGAGCTGGCATTTGCGGCTTTGGAACAACTGCTGGAGGAATTAGAAAGTCAGGAGACAGCTGATGAAAAGTTATAAAAACCGGCAATTAAAAGGGGAAGAACTAATCAGCAAAAGTTTTGAGAAAATAAATCAGAACAGCAGTGAAGCCGAAGCGGATCTGATTGAATTGTATCAACAAGACGAAAACCTGTTGCAGCAAATTCAGGGAATTACGGCCACAGGGTCAACGAATACGCTAGTAGATGTGTTCAGTGTAACCACAACGGGGAGCGCGAACGAATACAAGGCGACTTATTCGGATTTTGAGCCATTTGCGGGGCTGAAAGTCTTGGTTAATTTTCATGAGCCGAATACAGGGGCGGCGACATTGAATTGGAATGGGAACGGAGCCAAGCCAATAAAGACTTTGGGTAGGGAAGTAAAAGAGAATGAAATAACCGGTTTGGCGCTGTTGCAATACAGCGGTACAGTTTGGGAAATGCTTGATAATAACGGAATTCGGGAAGAGAATAGAAGATTAGAAGCTACAGTTTCCCCCAAAATCGAGCAACTGGAACTAAAAGATGTAAGCTTAGAGCAAAAAGATGAGAGCTTAGAAGCGCAAATTGAGCAGCTGAGATCGGATATTCAAAGCCTTACTCAGCAATTGAATAATAAAGTAGATAAAACGATAGGGCTTGAACATATTTCGGATGCTCTGGCTATTGAGCGCTCCGGGTTGTATTGGTGTGCAGGTACCCAAAATACGCCGGAAGCCCACGGGATGCTAATTGTTGGTATTCCATGGAATAGCGATTTAAATTACCGGGCATTGACCTTTATCAGCGTCCAAACCGGAAAAATATACACAAGGCATAGATGGCAAGGCAATTGGTCTGATAACTGGATTGAAAAAAAATAGCATAAAAATTAATGAGTTGTCCAAAATGCATTAAAGTATCTTGAATCAGGAAGCCACTCTGCGTAGAAAGTTTTTATTTCTCTGGTAAGAGCATTAATAACAATCGTCTCTCCCGCATGAGGTTTATTCCATATAATACAAGGTGCTACTACTCTATTTTTAGGCTTAAATTCCTCAGGTATCATTCCAATTAGATGGTCGCCCTGTTCAATTTTTTGTTCATTCTGCAAAAAACCGCTAAACAACACTGTTTTTCCAACTTTAGTCAATTCGTAGTACCAGCAATTTACATTTGATTGCCATGTTACTTCACCGACTTTATTATTCTAAAGCAGATGAAAGCGAGCGTGTTATAATCATTGCAAAAAGGAGAAAATCGCAATGATTAAGCTATCGGATGAGATTTACAAAGCAATTAAGAAGTTTACCAATTTAAGCCGGAGAGAGTTTAAGCAACTAACGAAAGAGGTGATGGAAAAATATGAGATAATCCCTAAAAAAGAACAAAAGGAATATCAAATACCGGTTTTGCTTGAAAAATTCATTTTTTCTTTGCGAACAGAAAAGAAGTCGGAAAAGACACTTGCCGGTTATCGGCTACAAATTGCTAAGTTCAACGAAAGAGTAAATAAGGATATTCGCCGGATAAGTACAGACGACATCCGGGAATACATCAGCTATTTAGTCAATACTCGAAAAAATGCAGATGGTACGGTAAATAATTACCTGCATATTCTGCAAAGCTTTTTTAAATGGTGCATTGTGGAAGGTTACATCAACCAAAATCCCGTTGCCCGGATAAAAATCAATAATTTTAAGCCCAAAAGAAATCGGGTAGGCTTAGACGGCGAGAAGCTGGAAGCGGTCAAATATGCCTGTGAGGATTTACGGGAAAAGCTGATCCTTGAATTATATGTTTCTACCGGATGCCGGCTATCGGAGATAGCGGAAATAGATATTAAAGATGTGAATCCGAAAGAGCGAAGCATTGAGGTGATCGGGAAAGGAAATAAAAAAAGAACCGTATTTTGTAGCGAAAAATGTAAACTATTAATGGAAGAATATATGAAAAAAGAAAAGATTACCGATGGAGCGCTGCTGCGGAGCAGCAAAAAGCCACACGGAAGGCTAAAGCCATCAGCAATCCAATCCATTATCAAAGAAATTGGAGAAAGAGTTCATATTAAGTTATATCCGCACCTATTGCGGCATACTTTTGCAACGAATGGCCGGAAACATGGGATGAGCTTGGAAGCAATTCAAGTTCTACTTGGTCATTCCAGCATAACAACTACTCAGATATATGCCAAAGAGGATATGGAAAAGATAAGAAACGAATATAACAGGATAGCATAAAAAACCATTCATTTAACATGCGCGTAGGCACGCTAAAAACGTGTCTTTTTGTCGTGCCGGAAAGGAAAAGAAAATGAAAAGATTATTGATGTGTGTAGAAGAATTGCCGGGCAAAAAGCCGAGGTTAATAGAATCACGGCTGCTGGTAGAGAACGCGGCCGTGAAATGGAAAGTAATCGATAATCCGCCGGCAATAGAAGACCGGCCCGGCGAGGTTGGGAAATATGATATCAACGAACAGGGTAAGGTTATTGTTTGCTATGAACAGCAGGAAAAAACAGAAGTAGAAAAACTAAAAGAAGAATTCCAAAAGGAAATACTTGATCTTATGGAAGCATTGGCAGAAATGAAGGAAGGCGGTGCATAAGATGAAAGATAGATTACTTCTATTTCTCATAAAAATACTATTGAGGGAAGGGGGTGAAGAAATGGTGTGGCGTGATATTTATGTAAAATTGATTATCGCGAAGCGGAGAACCATCGACAAAATCAAGGATCCGGATCTGAAGCGGTTAGTTTTAGAGGATTTGAAAGAACTTGGTTTTGACGGTTACGGCAATCCGCTGCCGGAACTGGCGGAAGAATAAGGGATAAGGGCATGGGGCGGCTACGGCTGCCCCAATCAAAGGTGGTGAATGGTGAAAGAGTTAATGAATGTTTTTGGGCATTTTAGCGTGGAACAGGTGGTCATGTTTTGTTGTGCGCTGTATGGCCTATATAAAGTCGTAGAGCGTTTTTATAAGGCAGTGACCGGCTTTCATGACAAGCAGCAGGAAAAAGAAGCGTTATTTGCGATGATAAAGAAAAATCAAAGCAGCATTGATAAATTAACAGAAAAGATTGACGGCCATATCCAGCGCGACAGGGAGTATAAACTCGGTAGTATACGGGATAAGCTTTTTGTTTGCTATAATTCCGCCAAGCAGCAGGGGTATATCACAAGGCGGCAGCTGGAGAACTTTCATGCTAATTTGGTTATTTACTATGAGCTTGGCGGGAATGGACTTGTGAAGCATAAGTACGAGCCGGAAATCAATGAGATGAAAATAAAGGAGGATTAAGAGTATGGGAAATAATGAATTTCAAGAACTTTGTAAGGAGAAAGTAGTCGCATACCACAATGACCATTTTGACACGAAGATTACAAAGGAAGATACATATGTAGTCTGGGTATGCAAGACACTGCAAAACAATAAAGCACTGTTAAGCACAACGATTTCAAACGGTATGTATTACGAAGTTACGCATAATGGAGACAAGGGCGAATTGTATTTTGACGCATATAAGAAACAAGAGAATATCAAAATCAGTTTATAAGGAGGGACTTATGAATCAATTATTTACCAATTATCCGATGATTGCGTATGTGTTTTTAGGCGTTGTGCTGGTCTTTGCGGTCTATCTTTTTATAAAAGAAATGCAAAGGCTGGGGCTGGAAAAGATCAGGAAAATCGTTTATCAGGGATTTATCACTGCGGAAAATTGTTTTAAACATGGTGA
>CAUVDV010000008.1:0-27571 GCA_963550755.1 uncultured Lachnospiraceae bacterium | reverse complement strand
AAGGGGATGTGTCGGCTTGGCAGTCAACTAAAATCGGACCGGGGCCGATTCCGATGGAAACCGATGAGGGCTGGCTCTTGATTTATCATGGTGTCATTACTACCTGCAATGGTTTTGTCTATCGGATGGGAACAGCGCTGCTGGATTTGGAGGAGCCTTGGAAAGTGCTTAGCCGCAGCCGGGATTATTTGCTGGCGCCGCATGAATATTATGAATGTGTCGGCGATGTGCCGAATGTGGTCTTTCCCTGCGCCGCACTGACAGACGCCGCCACCAGCCGGATGGCGATATATTATGGCTGCGCCGATACCGTAACCGGTGTGGCGTTTACAACGATTGATGAATTATTAACATTTACAAAAGAAAATGCGATGTAAAATGGCTGACAGGGCTTTCTTGGCTTGCCGCCAGTTGGTTTTATCTCCGACTGACGGCAAGCTTTCTTTTTATCTGAAAAGATGGGCGGCTGGGCTAATCTGACCAGACTTCCTCATGGGAAAATGTCAATCATTCCGAAGTTCTTGACATTTCCTGCCAAATGCCGTACGATACAAAAAAATAATCTACGAAAAATGGAGAACAACTATGTACAAAATAATGCTGATTGAAGATGATCCGGTGATTGCCGGGCAATTAGCCGAGTTTTTAAGAAGCTGGAATTATGAAGTTGTTTTGGCGGTTGATTATACGGCGATTTTGACGGAATTTTGCCGGGAGCTGCCGCAGCTGGTGCTGTTAGATATTGGGCTGCCTTATTATAACGGCTATTACTGGTGCGAGCAGATCCGGAAGGTATCGAAAGTGCCGATTATCTTTATTTCCGGGCAGGCGGATAATATGAACATCATTATGGCGGTCAATCAAGGCGGCGATGACTTTATCGCTAAGCCCTTTGACCTGTCGGTGCTGGCGGCCAAGGTCAGCGCGCTCCTGCGCCGGACTTATGATTTTAGCGAAAGCAGCAGTTTTATGGAATATCAGGGCTTTATCCTAAATCTGGCCGAGGCCAAACTTTTATATCAAGATAAGAGCATTGAGCTGACCAAAAATGAGTACCGTATTTTACAGACTTTATTTGAAGCAAATGGCGGGCTGGTCAGCCGGGAGGATATAATGCGTCGGCTGTGGGAAAGCGAATTGTTCATTGACGACAATACCTTAACCGTGAATATGACCAGACTGCGGAAAAAGCTGGAAAAGGAGCAAATTCCGGAAATGATTGAAACTAAGAAGGGAATTGGCTACCGGCTCAGAAAGGCGGAGGAAAAATGAGTGAAAGAGGAGAAGCGCTGCGGGCGTATTTGGCTGACCATCGAAGCGGCGTGCTGCTGTTTTTGGCGGAGGGCGGCATAGCGGCGCTGTTGCTGTGGCTGGGTGAGGTAGCGGCCGATATTCGGGATTATCTTTTGCTCCTGCATTTATTTTTCTGGGGGATTGCCTTTGGCCTGGATTTTAGTAATTACCGCCGGCAGTACCGCTATTTGAAAAAGCTGCGCGATAAAAATGACTGGCTGGAAAACCGGATCGGGCTGACGGACAAAAGACTGTTTCAGCTTTGCGACGAGGTGCTGGAAGAACACAATCAGCTGCTCCGCCGGCAGGAAGAGGAAGAAAAAAACCGGCTCAAATCCTATCAGGAATATTATACCCTGTGGGTGCACCAGATCAAAACGCCCATCTTCGCACTGGAACTTTTGCTGCGGGGGGTGAGCGAGCGGGGGCTGTCGGCGCAGATGGAGGCGGAGCTTTTAAAAATCAAGGATTATACCCAGCTGGCGCTGCAATATATCCGGACCGAGGACATGGCGGCGGATTTGGATCTAAAGGAACATCATTTGGAAAATATTGTCAAAAATCAGTTAAAAAAATATGCGCTGCTGTTTATCAATCAAAAAATTCGGCTGGAATTGGACGAGTTTCAGTTTGCTGTTATCACCGATGAAAAATGGCTGGCTTTTGTCTTGGGGCAGATCTTAACCAATGCGCTGAAATACACGCCGTCCGGCGGTGAGATTCGGATTTGGCTAAAAGACCGGACGCTGGTGATTGCCGATACCGGACTGGGCATTCGGGCGGAGGATATTCCGCGGCTGTTCAGCCGGGGATTTACCGGCGATAACGGCCGCCGGCAAAAAGAAGCCAGCGGCATGGGACTGTATTTGTCCGCCAAGGTGATGCGGACTTTGGGGCATGAGATTGGCTTAGAGTCGGTGCAGGGGCAGGGAACGCAGGTGTTTTTGCGTTTTCCGGAGCAGTTTTTGCAGGAGTATTAAGCGAGCCACTTAAGCTTACGATTTTGTAAGTTTAAACGGCTTTTTGTAAGGCGGCGGCAAGGACAAAAAAGCCAAAATCGGCTATAATATTTTCAGACAGAAAGAAAAGCCAAGTGATTAAGTAAGGCCGCTGGAAAGAATGTCCAAAAGCAGTAAACAGAGGCTGCTTTTAGGCGGCTGGCGGCGGAGGCGCTTTTCTTAAGATGGGCGTAAGCTCAAAAGCCAAACAAAAATGGAGGAATGTATGAAAATATTAGAAGTCAGGGAACTGCGAAAGGTATATACGACCAGATTTAATTTAAATAAATGTGAGGCGCTGCGCAGCGTCAGCTTTGAGGTAGAGCCGGAGGAGTTCGTGGCCATTATGGGCGAGTCCGGCTCGGGGAAAAGTACCTTGCTCAATATCATTGCTTCGCTTTTGCGGCCGACTTCCGGTCAGATTTTTTTAAACGGCCGGAATATGGCGGAGATTAAGGACAGCCAATTGTCGGCTTTCCGGCGGGATCATTTGGGTTTTGTTTTTCAGGATTTTAATTTGCTGGACAATTTCAGCGTGAAGGACAATATGCTGCTTCCGCTGGTGCTGGCGCAAAGACCGTACGAAGAAATGATGACAAAGGTAACGGAAGTGGCGTCCCTTTTGCGGATCAGCGATTTGCTGGAAAAGTTTCCCTATGAGATTTCCGGCGGTGAAAAGCAGCGGACAGCCATTGGCCGGGCAATTATCACCGGGCCGGAACTGCTGCTGGCCGACGAGCCGACCGGCGCGCTGGACTCGAAAGCATCGGAGCGGATTTTAAAATTATTTCAGCAAATCAATGCAAACGGCCAGACCATTTTAATGGTAACGCATAGCGTGCGGGCGGCCAGCAAGGCGAAACGGGTGTTGTTTATCAAAGACGGTCAGGTTTTTAACGAGATTTATAAGGCGGAGCAGACCGATGATGATTTTTATCAGAAAATTATGAATACGCTGTCCGTGATGACCAATGGAGGGGAATAAATGAATAAACGATTTTTTTACCTTCAGTTGGCGCGCAATAATCTGAAAAGAAATCAGCGCAATTTTATTCCCTATTGGCTGTCGTGCGTGGTGGTAGTGGCGTTTTTCTTTAATTTGGCTAATTTGCAGCGAATGATAAAAGCGGCGGAGCATGTTTACGGCAATACCACGGTGGCTGGGGTTTTGAGCTTTGGCACGGCGATTGTGGCGGTGCTGGCGGCAATTTTTATTTTTTACGCCAACGGCTTTTTAATGCGCAACCGGAAAAAGGAAATTGGCCTGTACGGCATTTTGGGGCTGGAAAAAAGACATATCGCCAGAGTGCTTTTTTACGAAAGCGCGGCGGTGGCGGTCAGTGCCATTGCAGCCGGGCTTTTGCTGGGCATTGTTTTCGGTAAGCTCATCTTCTTACTGCTGGCCAGGCTGATTCGTTATCCGGTTGGGGTCAGCTATACGATTTACGGTAAGCCTATTTTTTATAGCCTTGTTGTTTTTGGTCTGCTTTTTTTGGCGATGCTGATTTTTAATTTGATTTCCATGCACTTAACCGAACCGATTGAACTGTTAAAGAGCAAAAATCAGGGTGAGAAAAAAATGCGCTTTGTCAAGCTGACGGCGCTGATTGGCCTGCTTTGTCTAAGCGGCGGCTATTATATCGCCATTGCCGTCACCGCTCCGCTGACGGCGCTGCTGCTCTTTTTCGTGGCGGTGCTGCTGGTGATTATAGCGACGCATTATTTATTCCGGGCGGGAAGTGTCGTAGTTTTAGGGGCGCTCAAAAAGAATCGGCATTTTTATTATCGACCGTCCAATTTTATCTCAACTTCGGCCTTGATTTACCGAATGCGGAAAAACGCTACCGGTTTAGCCAATATTTGTATTTTAAGCTGTATGGTAATGGTAACGGTGGCCGGGACGGCGGCAGTCTACCATATGACCGAGCGCCGGACGCAGGCGGAGTTTCCGACCGCCTATGTCAAATCATGGGAATGGGAAGAAGGAAAAGACTGGCTTTCTATTTACCGCGATTTGGTGGAGAAATATGCCGCGGAAAGTCATGTTGCCGTCTCTAAGTTTTACGATACCGAAAGGTTAGGACTGATGGCCCGGGAAAAAGACGGCGAGTTTGTGACGGTTCAAGAATGGAACAGCGAAGAAGCGGACTCTTACCGGTATATTTCCGTTTTGCGGCAGGAAGATTATACGAAAATTACCGGCGAAACGCTGCCGTTTACCTTGCAGGGCAAGGAGATTGCTTTGTCTGCCGGAAAAAGCGGCCAGCAGTTGACGGAGTTTACGCTTGAGGGCGTAACCTATCCGGTCAAAGCAGAGTTAAATATGGAAAAACTGACGGATGCCCGGATGGTTGGTCTTTCCGGTCAAACTGTGCTGCTGGTGGCCGGTGAGACGGAAATGCAGGCGATGCAGGCTGATTTAAGAAAATCACAGGCGGCGCGGCCGGCGGCAGGAGAATCCGGCGGCGATCCGTACCGGATTGAGCAGACGATGTTTTTTGACTTGGAAGGCACTCCGGCGGCGATTGCCGAGTTTGAGCAAAAAGCGGAGGCCAGTACGATTTTGCCGGATAGGGAAAAACAGCTTTGGCTGCGCGGCCGGGAAGCCTATCAGGCGGAGCTTTATGGGGCTAACGGCGGACTTTATTTTATCGGTATTTTCTTAGGGAGTTTGTTTTTGCTGCTGACGGTCTTAATCATTTATTTTAAGCAAATGTCCGAGGGCGAGGAGGACAGGGAGCGCTTTAGCATCCTAAAGCAGGTCGGCTTATCGCGCCGGGAGGCCAAGCAGGTGATTCGTCGGCAGCTGCTGATGATCTTCTTCCTGCCCTTAGTGACGGCGATTGTCCATGTCAGCGTGGCGACTGTCATTATCGGCCGGATTTTGCTGGTCAGCTTTGGCATCCTGACCAGCGAGGTGATCCCGTATATGGCGCTGACGATCGCGGCTTTTGCGGTCATTTATTTGGCGGTTTATTTGTGGACGTCACGGGTATATTATCAAATCGTGGAGGCAAAATAGGAAAAGCCCCGGCAGTTGGATTTGTAAAATATTGGCAGCTTTGCCCCAAAAGGCAAATGGATGCCGGAAAAGGAAAAAGACGTGCAAAGGATGAAAATCTGCCGCCGTCTTTTTTTTATGGGCTTAACTTTCTGCTGGCAAAAGCTTTCGTTTTTCTGCCGGCGATCTGCCAAGCGAAAAACGCAGACTTTTGACGAGCCGCTAAATAAAAAAGACGATTCAGGCAGACACGGGAAAGCTGAGTTACCTCTTTCATTAAAAGATGCTAAAAAAGAAATAATTTCTCGCGCGCCCACTGATTTTATGGTATAATGTTGCGCAGTAAAGGCGTGAGTGCAAGGTGTGAGAAAAATGGGCGGGCATGCTTGCATGCCCAGGCACATTTTTCGAGCAGCTTATATGAGCGGCGATGCGGAGAGAAAATCCGAAAGGATTTTCTCATGCACTCACGTCAAAACTAAAAAGGCGTGAGAAAAAACCGAAAAAAAGCGGAAAGAAAATTCAAAAGATTTTCTCATGCACGCTCGCCAAAGTTATGATATAATTAAATAAATTAAGCAGCTTTTTTTAAGATAGGGATATACTGAAGACAGGGCGGCAGATACGAAAAGCAGATCAGGCGGAGGAAGCATGGAAAAATACGGCAAAAGCTTTAAAGAATTAAATAATCAGGAAAAAAAAGAATATATTATCGAATATTATAAGTTTCACATTCTGGGCGGCTTGGTAGTGCTGATAATCCTGTTTTCGCTGCTCAATCATTATGTTTTTAATCCGCCGAAGCAGGTGATCGTTGACGTGACGATTACCGCGCCCTATGCTGATCCGGCTGGAATTGAGGAATTGCAGGCGGAGGTCAAAAAAGCCGTTGAAGAAAAAACAGCGAATAAAACCGGTCTGCTTGAGATCCTATATTTTTCCGAAAAAAATGATCCGCAGATGCAGATGGCGATGACTGCTAAGCTGATGGGCAAGGCCAGTACCGGCGAGTTGGATATTTTGATCTTGGATCAGGAGCATTTGGACTATTTTATAGAAAATGAGGTGCTGCTGCCCCTATCCGATTATTTAACGGCGGCTGAACAGATGGAGTATGCCGGCGGGGAACTGATAAACGGATCGAAGGACGGGAACAAGATAGCAGTAGCCCTGCCGGTCAAAAAAGACAGCCCGATCGGGCGGATCCTGCCCGCTGATTTTCAAGGCTATTTAGCGGTGTACGCCAATGCCCGGGATAAGGAACTGGTTCAGGTGGTGCTGCCGATTCTGCTGCAGGCCAAATAAAGAAGAAGGCGGCAAAAATAAAAAAGTCTTTTTGGCGTTTCTGCTTGGCGTTTCATACTTTTAACGCTTATTCATAAAACACCGGAAACTATTTTATTTTTGGGGAATCTATGATATACTAAGACCACCCCAAAAGGAGAAAACATGGCACAGATTATAAAAAAATCCAATCATTTGCATTCTCAAATCAGAAAGCTGTATCTGGAATGGCTGGTTTATGGGATATTGGCCGCTGTTTGCCTGGCGCTGCTTGAGATGACGCAAATGTTTTCTTTTTTAGGTCTCCAGTTGATTTTCTTAAAGATACTGGACAGCCTGAACAATTACCGAATTTTAAAAACCGGGTTGGGCGGTGAAAAGAAGGTGTTTGAGCTGATTAACCGGCTGCCCAGGGGGTATAAGATTTTAACTGATGTGAAGCTGGTCAGCGGCAATAAATCCAGCCAGATTGACTTTGTGATTATTGGCCGGAACGGCATCTTTATCATGGAAGCCAAAAATATGCGGGGCATTATCCGCGGCAAGGAAAATGATAAAATGCTGAAAAAAACCAAGATCGGTAAAAGCAAGGACAAATATGTATCGGAAATTTACAATCCGATTCTGCAAATCTTAGGCCATAAAAAGGGAATTGACAGCTTTTTGGCCAGCCGCGGCCATTCTTACCGGGCGATTCCGATCCTCTATTTTTCCGGGGAAGGACGGCTGGAGGTGGAAAGCGAAAAGGTAAAAATCATTGATCAGCCGGTGCTGGTCATTGATTACATTAAAAGACATGACCAAGATCATATTTCTGATTTTGTCCAGAGCAAAATTATTGAAGATCTGATGGCAGCCGCGGAATAAACTTTTCTATGTTCGTTAAAGCGGTTTTTTGACAGCTGCGAAGTTAGGCGCATTAGAAAGGCCGGCTGACAGCAAAACCGCGCAGGCGGCTGCGTCCGGCCGGGATAGCCGGCTTAGCAGTCAGTCCAAAGCGTGAAAATGAAAAAATAAGAGCCGGTGCCGGCGGCAGCAGTCGGTGAGCCGGATGGAGCAAACGGGAAAACAGGAGGAAAATTCCTTGAAAGCAATGACAATAAAAGCGCAGGAAGCTTTGGAGCATGCCGCCGCCGCGGCGCAAAGCTTAAGCAGCGGTCAAATCGGCACAGAGCATATCCTGCTTGGACTGTTATACAGCGCCAATCTGGCTTCGGAGGTGCTGGAAGCTCATAATTTGACCTATGGAGCGGTATTAGAAAAATTAAAGGAAATGAAGCGCAAGGAGCCGGTGATCCGCAAAGAAGCCAAGGGCTATACGCCCGGGGCGGAACGGGTGCTGGCGGCGGCGGGGGAACTGGCCGCTAAAATGAAAAACCAACAAACAGGAACGGAGCATATTTTAATCGCTGTTTTGCAGGATGCGGACAGCATGGGCAGCCGGATGCTGGATCTTTTGGGCGTGTCCGGCACTAATGTTTATCAGGCGCTGCTAAAGTCGATCGGTCAGGATTACCGCAGTCAGAAATTAAGATATACGCGGGACAAAAAAGAGGGCGGCGTATTGGAAAAGTACGCCCAGGATTTAACGGAAGAAGCCAGAGCCAAGGCCTTTGACCCAATTATCGGCCGACGCCGGGAAATTAACCGGCTGATTCAAATCTTAAGCCGCCGGACGAAGAACAATCCCTGTTTGGTCGGCGGGCCGGGCGTGGGCAAGACGGCGATCGTCGAGGGCCTGGCGCAGCGGATTGCGGCCGGCGAAGTGCCGGATAATTTAAAAAAGAAAAGGCTGTTGGCTTTAAATCTTGCATCGATGGTGGCCGGTTCAAAGTATCGGGGCGAGTTTGAGGAAAGGATTCGGGCGGTGCTGGAGGAAGTGACAAACAGCGGCCAAATCATTCTCTTTATTGATGAGATCCATACCATGATTGGCGCGGGCGGGGCGGAAGGCTCCCTGGATGCGGCCAATATTTTAAAGCCGCAGCTGGCCAGAGGGAGCTTACAGGTGATTGGCGCCACTACCCAGGAAGAGTACCGGAAATATTTTGAAAAAGACGGCGCGCTGGAAAGGCGTTTTCAGCCGATAACCGTCGAGGAACCGACCGAAGAGGAAACCATTCAGATTTTGCGCGAGTTAAAACCGATTTATGAAAGCTTTCATCAGGTCAGTATTACGGATGAGGCGCTGGCGGATGCGGTGCGGCTGTCGGTTCGCTACATTTCCGATCGGCTGCTGCCGGATAAAGCGATTGACGTCTTAGACGAGGCGGCTTCCAAAACCAAAATGGGACGCTGGGAGCTGTCGCCGGAAACCGGCAGCCGGGAGATTCGCAAGTGGCAGGCGGAAAGAGACGAGGCGCTCCGCCGGGGCGATTTGCCGCTGGTTAAAATGCTGCAGCGTAAGTTGGAGCGAAAAAAGGAGAGCTTTCAGCAAAACGCTGCCGGCGGCTATACGGTTGATTCCGAGCGGATTGCCGAGGTGGTGTCGGATTGGTCGGGGATTCCGGTTAAGCAGTTAAGCGAGGAAGAAAGCGAACGGCTGCGCCATTTAGATACGCGCTTAAAGCAAAAAATCATTGGCCAGGATGAAGCAGTCGAAGCCGTCAGCCGGGCGATTAAGCGGGGGCGGGTCGGGGTTAAGGATCCGGCCAAACCGGTAGGTTCTTTTATGTTCCTGGGGCCGACCGGCGTGGGCAAGACAGAGCTGTCCAAGGCTTTGGCCGAGATTTTGTTCGGCGATAAAAATATGCTGATTCGGGTGGATATGTCCGAATATATGGAAAAGCACAGCGTTGCTAAGTTTATCGGTTCGCCGCCCGGCTATGTCGGGCATGAGGACGGCGGTCAGCTCAGTGAGAAGATCCGGCAGAAGCCTTATTCCATCCTGTTATTTGATGAAATTGAAAAGGCGCATCCCGATGTTTTTAATATCTTGCTGCAAGTCTTAGATGACGGGCATATTACCGATTCGCACGGCCGCCGGGTTGACTTTAAAAATACGATTATTATTATGACGTCCAATTTAGGCGCGCAAAATCTGGTCAATCAAAACGCGCTGGGTTTTCAAACTACGGAAAACCGGGAGCAGGATCATAAGGCCATGAAAAAAAAGGTGATGGACGAGGTCAAGCGCCTGTTCCGGCCGGAGTTTATTAACCGCTTGGATGAGCTGATTGTTTTTCACAGCTTATCCGAAGATGACATTAAACGGATCGTCGGCTTGCTGTTTGAGGACTTGGCCAAGCGGCTGGAAGTAAGTCGGGGGATTTTCCTGCGGCTGACGCCGACGGCGGTTAGTTTTATCGCCCGGAAAGGCTATAATAAGAGTTATGGTGCAAGGCCGATTAAACGGGCAATTCAGGAGCATATCGAAGATGAACTGGCCAATCAGATCTTAGAGGGCAGGATTAAAGCCGGCGATACCGTCAGCATTCGGGCCGTCAAGGAGAAATTGAGCTTTACGATAAAACAAGGAAAAGAAAATTAGGAGGACAAAATGAAACTGGAAAAATTGATCTCAAGTTCGGCTAAGGGTTTACTTGATTTCGGAGATTGCGAAAGTGTCGACAAACAGAAGCAGGAAGGTTTTGAGCTGGGCGGAAACACCTATAACATCAAAAGCCATAAGGAGATCACGCGGCTGGAAAAGAATTCCTATCTTTTATATGAGTCGGTGCCGGGAACGGTGGTAACGGATTTTTCCGTTGGCGCCAATGAAGTCAGCTTTACGGTAAACGGTGTGGAACCGGTTCAGGTTACGCTGGGTCTGGAGCCGGACGCGGAGTACCGCCTGCTGATTAACTCCACGCAGGTCGGGAAGGTCAGCGCCAATCATTCCGGCAAGATCAGCTTTAGCTTGAGCTTTGATACCGGCGCGCAGAAGATTAGAATGGAAAAGAAATAAATGGCCAAGGAAAAAGCGGCTAAAACTGTTTATTTTTGCAGTGAATGCGGCAACGAAAGCCCCAAATGGCTGGGCAAGTGCCCGGCCTGCGGGGCTTGGAACAGTTATGTCGAGGAGCCGAAGGCCAAAGCCAAGGAGGCAGCTCCGGTCAGGCGGAGCTTGGCGTTAGAGGCGTCCCAGCCGGAAAAACTGAAGGATATTTCCTTAAGCGAGGAAATCCGAATCAGTACCGGTCTGCAGGAACTTGACCGGGTGCTGGGCGGCGGCGTGGTGGAAGGTTCGGTGGTTTTGATCGGCGGTGATCCGGGTATTGGCAAAAGCACCTTGCTGCTGCAGATTTGCCAAAGACTGGGCCGGCAGAATAAAAAAATACTATATGTATCCGGGGAAGAAGCGCTGCGTCAGATTAAGCTGCGGGCCGACCGGCTGGGCGTCAGCGAAGAAAATCTGCTGATTTATTCGGAAGTCGGCTTTGATGCGATCGCAGATACGATTAGCAGGGAAAAGCCGGATATTTTAATGCTGGACTCGATTCAGACGATTTATCAGCCGGAAATCAGTTCAGCTGCCGGTTCGATCAGCCAGGTGCGGGAAGTAACGGCCGAGTTGGTGCGGCTGGCGAAAACGACGGGCATGGCGGTTTTTATCGTTGGCCATGTTACCAAGGAGGGACTGATTGCCGGTCCCCGGGTGCTGGAGCATATGGTCGATACGGTGCTTTATTTTGAAGGCGATAAGAACGCCGCTTACCGCCTGCTGCGGGCGGTTAAAAACCGGTTTGGCGCAACCAATGAAGTCGGCATTTTTGAAATGAAGCAAACCGGCTTGCAGGAAGTGCTGAATCCATCAGAGTATATGCTGAACGGCCGGCCGGTCAATGAATATGGTTCCGTTGCCGCCTGTGTGATGGAAGGCAGCCGGTCGCTGATTATTGAAGTGCAGGCACTGCTGGCCGGTATGGCCTTTAACATTGCCCGCCGGACGGTGACCGGCTATGACTATAATCGGCTGCTGATGCTGCTGGCGGTGTTGGAGCGCAAGGGCGGCTTAAAGCTGAATATGCTGGACTGCTTTGTTAATTTGGCCGGCGGCTTAAAGGTGGACGAAACGGCGATTGATTTGGGCGTAGCCACGGCGATTTACTCGGCTTATCTGGAAATCCCGGTGCCGCAGACGGTGCTGGTCATGGGGGAAGTTGGCTTGACCGGCGAAATCAGGGGGATTCCCTTTGGCGAGCAAAGAATCAAGGAAGCCAAAAAACTGGGCTTTGCAAAGGTGATTATCCCGCAGGCCAATCTGGTAAAAGCCAACACCGATAAAAGCGTAGAGTTAATCGGCATCAGGCATATTAAACAGTTAAAGGAACTTTTGTTTTAAATGCTGGAGCGGCGGCCGGCAAAAAAGCGGGGAGCAAATGGTTTCGGTAAGCGGCTTGTAATTTTTTAAGCTGTAAAATAAGTATTTGCTGAAAATAAATTTTGCCGAATTGCGCGGACGGGTGTTAAGCAAATCCATCTTTATACCAGACACTTTTCGCGCGGGCAAACGGCGGCAAGGATCAAGCGGAAACATCCGCGGATTTGAACGGCAAGCAACAGTTATGTATTTATATTTGTTTAGCAACTAACCAAGAGGAAAGGAATCAGAGATGATTAAATTGATAGTGGATTCTTCGGCAGATTGTCCGGATTTTGTAGTGAATGATGAAAGAGTAACAATACTGCCCTTGAGCATTAACTTTGGCGATAAAGAATATTTTGACCGGAGAACCATTACCCCGGATGAATTTTTCCAGAAGCTAAAAACAGAAAAAGAAATGCCGAAAACCTCGCAGGTAACGCCGGAGGCTTTTGCCGGGGAATTTAAAAAGGAACTGGCGGCGGGCAATCAGGTGGTTTGCCTGACCATTGCCTCGGCAGCCAGCGGTACTTTCCAATCGGCGATGATTGCCAAGGAAGAAGTCGGCGGCGGAGAAAATATTTTGCTGATTGATTCCAATATGCTGTGTATTGGCGAAGCGTATCTGGCCATTAAGATCTTGGACTGGATTGGGGAGGGCAAAAGCCTGCCGGAGATTGAAAAGCTGGCCAAACCTTACACCGAAAACCAAATTGAGCATTTATTTTCGGTCGATACCTTGGAGTTTTTAAAACGCGGCGGCCGGATTACCGGTGCGAAAGCCTTTGTTGCCGAGCTGCTGGACTTAAAGCCGATTTTGATCGTGGAGGACGGAATGACCAAACCGATCGCCAAGGTCAGGGGGCGCAAGCGGGTCATTCCTTACTACATTAAACATATGAAGGAGAATCTTGACCGGGAGCGGACCGAGTTTATCGGTCTTGGCCATGGCGCTGATCCGGCGATCGCCAAGCAGTTGGAACAAGCCATCCGGGAGGAACTAAACTGGGAAAAACCGATTTTTATTTCCGAGATTGGGCCGACCATTGGTACACATGCGGGGCCCGGCGTATTTGCGGTATTTTATGTAAAAAAATAAAAGAATAGACTCAGCCGCGGGATAAGATGAAGTTTTCCGCGGCGGGGTCTGAAGGCGAATTTTCCTGTTTTAGACGTGGAAATTGGCAAAAGTTGAGAGCGAATGAAAGGGGGCAATTTTTTTGCATTATTTTTTATCTGATCCAAGGAAGCTTTTGGCTTTGGCGGTTTTGCTGGCGGTTATGCTGACGGCCTGTGGTCAGAAAACGGAGCCGGCGGCCGAGATCGAACCGGCGAAGGAAGAAGCGGCAGCCGCTGATGAGGAGGTAAAAACCGATGAAAGCACAGATGAGGTAATTTCCAAAAGCTTTGTGCCGGCGCCGGTTAAGGATATTGCCGAGATTAAAAACATGAAGTCCTGGCTGGAGTATTTTTATTATAACAATCTGTTTGATAAAGAATTGAATAATGAAACCGGTGAGATCTCGCCGGACGCAATGCTTAGTTTTGCCGCTTCTTATATTATGCAGATGGAAAGCCGGGGATTGCGTTTTGATACCGATACTTTCCGTCTGTATATCCCCAAAAAGCAAATGGAAGAAGTGGTGCTGCGCTTTTTTGATAAAAGAATTGAGGAACATCATTCTTTAAGCCAGCATGAGATTTTATTTGAGGAAGATAATTACGTGATTAAGGCTGATTTAAGAGAGTGGCCGACCAGACTGGATATTTTATCGGTGATGGAAACAGCGCCCAAAGTGTATTCGGCGGTTTTAAACGGCAACAACACCGAAATCGGTCAAATTGACCATCAGGTTAAGGCCGAGTTTCAGGCGCTGGATGATCGCTATATCTTAAAAAAATATCAAATGATTACCGATCCGGCCGCTTTTGTCAGCGGCAATCCGATTGATGTCGGCAATCCAAGCGAAAACGAAGACAGCTTGGAAACTCCCGGCCAGTACCAGGACAACGGCGAGCAGCCCGAAAATCCCGGCGAAACGCCGGCGCCTTCTGAGGAACAACCAAAAGAAGGAGCAGAGCAGCCGGCGGATACCGCGCAATAATTGTGATATTCGGGCGCTGCTTTTAGCATAAGTATTTATCAAAAGACGCGTCTTTTGGCAGTTTTCTGCTTGCCGAAAACGGCGGTGTTTAGCAGATAGGCTGGTTACCTGCGCGGATAGAAATACGAAGGGTTTCAACCAAAAAAATTAAGCAGATAAATTAAGGAATTTCAGAAAAGAAAAAGGGGAAAAAATGATGAAATACGAACATCGAAGCATAGAAGCAAAATGGAGAAAACGTTGGCAGGAAAATCCGATTAATCAGCCGGGGGCGGGAAAAAAGAAATATTACTGCTTGGATATGTTTCCCTATCCTTCCGGGAGCGGATTGCATGTCGGACACTGGCGGGGCTATGTGTTAAGCGACGCCTGGAGCCGTTATAAGGTGCTTCAGGGCTATCATGTCCTGCATCCGATGGGCTGGGACGCTTTTGGACTGCCGGCGGAGAATTACGCCATTCAGCAGGGCGAGCATCCGGCAGTCAGTACGGCGGCCAATATTGCCAACTTTAAAAAGCAGCTGCATGATATCAGTGCGATTTATGATTGGGAAAAGGAGGTCAATACGACCGATCCCAAATATTACCGCTGGACGCAGTGGATTTTTGTCAAGATGTTCGAGGCCGGCTTAGCTTATGAAAAGGAAATGCCGATCAACTGGTGCCCGTCGTGTAAAACGGGTTTGGCCAATGAGGAAGTCAAAGAAGGCCGGTGCGACCGCTGCGGCACGGAAGTAACTAAAAAGAACCTGCGGCAATGGATGCTTAAAATTACCGCTTATGCGGAAAGACTGCTGAAGGACTTGGAACAGCTGGACTGGCCGGAGAAGGTTAAAAAAATGCAGGCCGACTGGATCGGCAAGAGCTTCGGCGCCGAGGTCGATTTTCAGATTGAGGGCAAAGAGCAGAAAATAAAGGTCTTTACCACCAGGCCGGATACGCTTTACGGCGCGACTTTTATGGTTTTGGCGCCGGAGCATGCTCTTGCCAAGGATTTAGCGACCGAGGACAACCGGGCGGCAGTTGAGAAATATATTTTTGAAACTTCCATGCGCTCATCCGTTGACCGGATGCAGGGCAAGGAAAAGACGGGCGTCTTTACCGGCAGTTATGCGCTTAATCCTTTCAGCGATGAGAAAATGCCGATTTGGCTGTCCGATTATGTCCTGGCTGATTATGGTACGGGCGCAATTATGTGCGTCCCGGCGCATGATGAAAGGGATTTTGCTTTTGCGCAAAAGTTTGGCCTAAAAATCACGCCGGTGATTGCTAAAAACGGCCAGGCCGAAGAACTGCAGGCGGCTTATACCGAGCCGGGCATCATGATTAACTCCGGGCAGTTTAACGGTTTGGATTCGGAAGAAGCCAAGGCGGTGATTTCCGATTATGTAGAAAAGCAGGGGATCGGCAAAAAGACGATTAACTATAAGCTGCGTGATTGGGTCTTTTCCCGGCAGCGTTATTGGGGCGAGCCGATTCCGATCGTGCACTGCGCCAAATGCGGCGCGGTCGCTGTGCCGGAAAATGAACTGCCGGTTCGCCTGCCTGAGGTCAGCTCCTATGAGCCGACCGGCACCGGTGAATCCCCGCTGGCGGCGATTACCGAATGGGTGAATACAACTTGTCCTAAGTGCGGCGGCCCGGCCAAAAGAGAAACCAATACCATGCCGCAGTGGGCCGGTTCTTCCTGGTATTTCCTGCGTTATCCCGACGCCAAAAACGATCATGCTTTGGCTGATCCGGCTATTTTAAAGGAATGGCTGCCGGTTGATATGTATGTCGGCGGGATTGAGCATGCGGTTTTGCACCTGCTGTATTCCCGGTTTTATACTAAATTTTTATATGATATTCAGGCGGTCGGTTTTGAGGAGCCGTTTACGCGGCTGTTTAATCAGGGCATGATTGGCCGGAACGGCGTAAAAATGAGCAAATCTAAGGGCAATGTCGTTTCGCCCGATGAATTGGTAGAAAACTACGGGAGCGACTCGCTGCGTATGTATGAGCTGTTTGTCGGTCCGCCGGAGCTTGACGCCGAGTGGGACGATAAAGGGATTGACGGCGTGTACCGCTTTTTAAATAAGGTTTGGAACCTGCTCAGCGCCAATATCGGCAAGTCCGGCCGGGAAACCAAAGAAAGCTTAAAACTGCGGCATCAGCTGATTTATGAGATTACCGAGCGGCTTAACGCTTTCCGGATGAATACGGTGGTCAGCAGTTTTATGGAATTTACCAATAAACTGAATGATTACGCCAAAAAAGAAACCTTGGATCAAAAGACCATGGAAACGCTCTTGATTTTACTGGCGCCCTTTGCGCCGCATATTGCCGAGGAACTATGGGAGCAGCTGGGGCATAAAGCCTCGATCTTTGAGGAAAGCTGGCCGGAATACGTCGCCGAGCATATGCAGGAAGATGTCTTAAATATTCCGATTCAAATTAACGGCAAGATGCGCGGTATGGTAGAAGTAGCGGCCGACGCGGACAAGGAAGAAGTGCTGGCCAAAGCCAAAGAAGCAGTGGCCGGGCGGCTGGCCGGGGTTACGCTGGTGAAGGAAATTTATGTGCCGGGCAAGATTGTAAACTTAGTGGTTAAGGAATAATCTGGTTGGTTTGGTGGCCGACAAAGCCTTAAATGGCAGTGGGAGAAAGGAAAAAATGGATTACAGCAAGCATTTTGAAGGATTAGTAAAGGAACAATTAGCCCGGGTGGAGCGGATGAAAAGCGATCAAACGGCGATTGATTATGCGGCGCTGTCGCCGGTTGTTATCGGCGTGATTGGCGGCGACGGGATTGGTCCGGCGATTACGGCGGTGGCCAAGCAGCTTTTGGAATATTCTTTACAGGCGGAAATTGCGGCCGGTAAGGTGGAGATCCGAACGATTGAGGGTTTAACCATTGAAAATCGCGCCAGGGAAAACGCAGCTATTCCGGCAGCGGTTTTAGCGGAAATCAAGCAGTGTCATGTTTTGCTCAAAGGTCCAACTACCACGCCCCGGGCGGGCGATGGTTATCCCAATGTCGAATCGGCCAATGTAGCGATGCGCAAAGAGCTGGATTTGTTTGCCAATGTCCGGCCGGTCAGCGTACCGGCGGAAGGGATTGACTGGACTTTTTTTCGGGAAAATACCGAGGGCGCATATGTTTTGGGCAGCAAGGGCATTCAGATTAACGAGGACTTGGCCTTTGACTTTAAGGTCATTACCAGCCCGGGAGCCGAGCGGATTGCCCGGGCGGCGTTTGCCTTTGCCCGTCAAAATGGGAAAAAAAGAGTAACGGCCGTCACCAAGGCCAATGTCGTTAAAACGACGGACGGCAAGTTTTTGGAAATTTGCCAAAAGGTGGCCAAAGAATACCCGGAAATTGAGTTTGATGACTGGTACATTGACATTATGACGGCTAAGTTAATTGACCCCAAGCGGCGGACGGATTTTCAGGTCTTTGTCCTGCCGAATCTGTACGGTGATATTTTGACCGATGAAGCGGCTGAGTTCCAGGGCGGCGTCGGGACGGCCGGTTCAGCCAATATCGGCAGCCGATATGCGATGTTTGAGGCGATTCACGGCTCGGCGCCCCGCATGGTGGCCGAGGGGCGGGATAAATACGCAGATCCGTCATCGATCATTCGGGCGGCGGCGATGCTGCTGGCGCATATTGGCTATGCCGATCAGGCGGCGGCGATTGTCCGGGCGCTGGAAGCGGCGGCTAAAGACCCCAAATGCCGCTTAACCGGCCGAGCCGATGGTATGACTGGTCAGGAGTACGGGCAGTTTTTAATGGAATATCTGCAAAAACAAGAAAAATAAAAAAAGAAAAAGCTTACGCTTTCGGTTTTATCGCTGATCCCGGTTCTGATCGTATTTTTAATCATGCAGAAGCATTTTGTGGAGGGGATCGTTTGTTTGCCTGGCCTATGAATGGGGAAACTCAAATTAAAAGAAATGTTCCAGAAAGGCTAAATTTATGGTATACTGAAAAAAACAAATTTTTTAGCTGCCGGAAAGGAGCCTGTTATGTCGGGATTAGCAGAAAAAAACAAAAGGCCGCTGCCGCTGGGGATAGATAACTTTGAGGAAATCATTCGGCGCAATTACTGCTATATTGATAAAACCGGCTGGATTGCCGAGCTTTTGCGGAATCAGACAGAGGTTACTTTAGTCACTAGGCCCAGACGTTTTGGCAAAACCCTGAATATGAGCATGCTGGAAAGCTTCTTTAATATTGAGAAAAAGGCGGCGAACCAAAATTTGTTTCAAGGGCTGACAATTGAAAAAAGTCCGTATTATCAGGAGCAGGGGCAGTATCCGGTTGTTTTTATCAGTATGAAGGATTTAAAATCCAATACTTACGCTGATATGGAAATTGTCGTGCAAAGGCATATCGCCTCGCTTTATACGAAGTACTACGCCGTGGTGCGGGAACGGCTGTGGCCGCAGGAGGAAAGCATGTATCAGGCAGTCATGGCCATGAACATGCCGCTGGCTGCGCTGGGCGATGCGTTGCGTTTTCTTTTGGAGGCGCTGTATCGGCATTATCAAAAAAAGGTGGTTCTTTTGCTGGATGAATATGACTCACCAATTATTGGCGCTTATGCAGAAGGCTATTATAAAGAAGCGATTGGCTTTTTCCGTAATTTTTACGGAGCGGCGCTCAAAGGCAATGAATATTTGAAAATGGCTGTCCTGACCGGAATTTTGCGGGTGGTCAAGGAAAGTATTTTTTCCGGCCTGAATAATTTAGAGGTGGCATCCATTTTGCAGCCTTTGTATTTGGATAAGTTTGGCTTTACGCCGGAAGAAGTGGAACAGTTAAAAGCCGAGTATCAGAGCCCGGCGGAAAAGGGCTTTAACGCTTCGGGTCAGCCCGAACAGGGGACGATTTCGGCAGCGGGCTTAAAAGAGTGGTACGATGGTTATTATTTTGGCAATTCGGTTAGCGGCTGCGAGCTGTATAATCCGTGGAGTATATTATCCTGCCTAAAATATCAAAAACTGCAGGCGTATTGGGTCAATACCGGCAGTGATGTTTTGATTGAGAAAACTTTACGCAATGACGTGGCAAGCGCGGTGGAATACTTGGAAGAGCTGCTTGCCGGGCGGACGGTAACGGTTGGGGTCGATGAAAACATCACTTTGCAGGCGCTGGATGAGCGCAGGACAATGAATGACTTATGGGGGTTGCTGCTGTTTGCCGGATATTTAACGGTGGAGGAAGAAGTCGACCTGGACTTATACCGTTTGCGGATTCCTAATTTAGAAATTAAGAAATATTTTCAAAAAACATTGGCCAGAGCCTATGAAATGCAGGGCAGCACGACCAATTTAATCGGTTTGTTAAAAGAAAAGAGAGAAGCGTTTGTGCGGGAACTGCGTTTGATTTTTTTAAACTCGGCCAGTTATTATGATTTTACGAATGAAAACTCCTATCATGTGTTTTTGCTGGGCATATTGACAGCCTTAGCTAATCCGCGGTTTCAGCCGGTTTCCAATCGAGAAGCCGGTAAGGGGCGGCTGGATATTTTGGCTGGAGATGAGAAAAAGGCGCAGGGCTATGTCTTTGAGTTAAAGCTAGCGAAGAGCAGTGAGGAAATGGAAAACGCCGCCGAGGAGGCCTTGCGTCAGATTAGGCGGCAAAAATACGCCGCGCCCTTGCTGGCGGAAGGGTATCAAAAGGTAACCGGCGTTGGTCTGGGCTTTTACGGCAAGGAGCTGGCCGTTTGCTTTGAGGATTGGCCGGGCTAAATGGCTGGCGGGCAGTATGATTTTTAAAAAAGGGGCTGTTGCAGAATAGAGACTGCGCGCAATATGTAGTGGCATTTCCGGGAAATGCAATCCTACATCTTGTACAAAATCTTAAAATGCAACAGCCCCTTTTTGATTGCGCCTAGGCCTTCACTTTTTTCTCGCGCATAAAGGCGTAGATAATAACGATGGCGCTGTAGCCGGCCATCAGCTGCCAGGCTTCCTTGATATCGCCGAAGTTAAGGACGGCGGCGATCAGGTAGCCGATGATAGCAACCGTGGTTAAGATAAATAAAACGGCCGGCTTGATTTTAAAGCTGCTTTGCCGCATGGCGGCCGGGTTTTTCCGATAAATCAAATAGCCGGCGGAAATCGGGAATAGTACATAAATCAGGCTCAGGCCATTGCCCAGCCGCGAGATGGTTTCAATACTGATGCCGGTTAAAATCGGGATTGCACCGATGATATAAAAAACGGTCAGTAAGACGACCGGCGTACCTCTTTTGCTGATATAGGCGGCTTGCTTAGGAAGCCAGCCTTCCTCGGCGGCGATTAGCAGCCCCTTGGTGCACCAGGTAAAAGTGGCGTTTAAGGTAGAGGCAACCGCAAACATACCGCCGCCCACAATAAAGAAATAATACAGCGGCTTAGGGAAAATGGCGTCGGCTACTAATACCAGACTTTCACCGGCCACTTGCTCGACCGGCAGCACGCCGACGGCGACCACGCCAATAAAAGCGTATAAAACAGCCACTAAGACAGTGGATAAAATCATTGCCCGCGGCAAGTCGCGGCCCGGATTTTTCATTTCGCCGCCCAGCTCGCTTAAAAATTCAGCGCCGCCGGTAGCAAATGTCAATAGGCTGGCGGCTGTTAAGAAATTGATAAAACCGTTGGGCATGATCGAGTTTAGGCCGTCGTGAAAGATAAACCAGTTGACCTTGGGCAGGCCGAAGCCGATGAACAGCACCATGGCGGCGGCCAGGATAATAACTAAGATATTTTGAAACTTAGCGGCCATTTCCACGCCCAAAATATTCATCATATAGCAGAAGGTTAAAATCAAAAAGGCAACGGCCGTTTCGCTCATTCCCGGAATAAGGCTGCAGGCATAAGTAGCAAAAGTGATGGCAAACATGGAAAGCACGAGCTGACCGGCCACCAGCAGAGCTAAATAAAAGAAGCCGGTTTTTTTGCCGATGTAGTCCCGGACATAGGTGTACATGCCGCCGGTAGCCGGTACGGCTGAGCCGAGGACGGCTAAGACCATATTCGGGCAAATCACCAAAACAGCAGCGACAATAAAAGCAAAAGGCGTTCCGGCGCCGGTCAGCGCGATACAAATCCCAGTCAGCACCATGATACCGGAGCCGATGATTTGACCAACGCCGATGCCCATTAAATCACCTAAGGTCAGAACTTTTTTTAATTTTCCCTGATCGTTTTCTTTATTCATTATTTTCTCCATTGGCTTGCGGTTTCATTTTCCTATTCCAAAACACATACTCGGCTGAAAACGCCGCTTGCCGCGAGCCGCCGAATAAAAACTGAGTCTAAGGAACAGGGGGAGTTGGCGATGTATTTATTCGTAGGAAATAGCGCCCCGGACGCAGGTAACCTCAATTTCCACCTTTGCGCCCAGCGGCAAAGCGGCGACCTGAACACAGGAACGCACCGGATAAGGTTCTTCAACATATTGAGAGTACGCTTCATTAACGGCGGCGAAATCATTGATATCGGCTAAAAAAATAGTGGTTCGGACGATATCACGGTAAGTCAGGTCAGCGTCCTCAAGCAGTGCGCCGATGTTTTCCATGACTTGTTTGGTTTGCTCTCTGATGTCATCGCTTTCGATTTTACCGCTGACCGGATTGATCGGCAGCTGGCCGGACAGCAGAACCAAACCGTTCAGGCAAAGACCAGGCGAGTAGCTGCCAATGGCTTTGGGGGCTTTTTCCGATGAAATAATGGGATGAAACATTTTATCTTCCTCCTTGAACAAAGATTAAACTTATGATTTTGGCGGCGCGCTTTTCTAAAGAGAAAGGCACGCCTTTTTCCTTTTTCCTGCGGCCAATATTTTCCAAATGGCGGGCTTGGCGGAAAAAATGAGCGAATTTCTACTATTATAATTGCTTTTGGCGGATAAGTCAAATTTATCAGCCATAGTGAAAAGAAGGTTATAAGTCATATATGATAATGCCCTGGTAGCCCGCAAATAAAAATGTCCCGTTTATGGCAGAGTATTACTTTACACCTTCTATCAGACAGGAGGAAGGCGAAAACCCCCGCGGGCAGGAAAGATATTTGGCAAACGAAAAAGGCCAAATATTTTTTGACACCCATGGCGGAAGATACTATAATATAGGCAGAGATTCGTGCTTAACAGGGAAAATCCGGCTCTTTTCCGGGAAGATCGAGGTGTGATATGGCAATTCCGGCGAAATGCCGCTTCTGTCAGGAGCGGTGTACCGACAACATAGCGTTTTTAATGGATTTGACTGAGGAGAAGCAGCAAAAAATCATGAAAAGCGCGGTTAGAAAACAATATAAAAAAGACAGTTATCTTTTTATGGCGGAGGATCCGGTGGACGCTATTTATATTGTCCACAGCGGGAAAGTTAAATTGAGCGTTTGCGACAGGGACGGCCGGGAGCAGATTATCGGGCTTTTTTCGGAACGCGATACCATTTGGGAGGGAATTTTTACTGAGGAGAGCAGGCATCCGTATGGGGCGGTTTGTGTTACGGATGTCGATTGCTGCAAGCTTTACCGCCGGGACGTGGAAAGTATTATGCGGGATTCGGCGGTGGCGCTCCGGGTGATTGGGCTTTTAAGCCAAAAGCTGTATGACGCCAATGAGCGGATCCTGTTGCTGGCTACCAGCTCACCCAAAGCGCGGCTGGCCGGGTTTCTCCTGCAAAGAAGCCGTCAGCTTGGCCAGAACATGGTTGTTTTACGGCTGGAGGAGATTGCCGCCTCGATTCATTTACGGCCGGAAACGGTCAGTCGTAAGATTAAAGAGATGGAAAAAGAAGGCCTGATCGCCAAAAGCGGGCAAAGCGGGATTCAAATTTTAGACCGGGAAGGTTTGCGCCGGCTCTTTCAGGAATAAGCGGCGAGCCAAGCGAAAAAACGCGGTCTGGCGGCGGAGGTAAATGCGAAAGGCTGTTCTGCCGGCGGGCACCGGTCAGGCGGAATGTGCCGGCTATTTTGTGGCCGCTAAGTAAAAAAGAAGTCTGCCGGGCGGGGAAAGTTCAATCCGGCCAATAAAAAAATATTTTATAATGACCCCCAAACATAGAATAAGTCCGGTTAAAATTCAGGAAAAAAATAAGAAAAAACTTAAATTTGATTTCAATCAATTTTTTGGATGAATAAATGTGATATATTAACAGCATCAACAGTGGCTGGCGCAGGTCAGTCCGTGACTTGACTTTCCTTTAAGCGAGCAGCCGCCAAGCGAAAAAACACGGTTTTTGGCGGAGCTAAATGGCGAAAGATTTTTTCGGCCGGCAGGCGACCGGTCAGGCCGAATGTGACGGGTATTCCCTGGTCATTCAGTAAAAAGGGCGGCTTTATCAGCGGGGAAAGCGCGATCAGGCAAAGGGAAAATAGTTTATCATAAGCAAAAACGGAGGAATAACATGGCTAAAATATTGGATTTGAAGAAAACGGTATTTGAATTGGTGCAGGAAAACCCGGAGGTAGCCGAGGTATTAAGCAGCGTTGGCTTAAAGGACGTCAATAACCCGATGATTTTAGAAACCATCGGCCGGCGGCTGACGATTCCGCAGGGCGTCAGCCAAAGAGGCGCCAGTCTGGAAGCGGTAATTAATACGTTTAAAGCGCATGGTTTTGAGATTAAGGAATAAAGATGAATCGAGTTTTTTCAATTGCTAAGGATCGGCCGCCGAGAAGCGGCATGACGATATCGACAGTATCCGGGCTGAGGGCGAAGGCGGAGATTGTTTATTTTTCGCTGGGAGCGGGCACCGATATCAGTGCCGAAACCTATCCGTCGCCGAAGCTGTATATCGGCGCGGCCGGAACGACAGTATTCACGCTGGGCGGCCGGGAAAACGGAAAGCCAGCCGCGCTTCGGCCGGGCGAAATACTGATGGTTCCGGCCGGAACTTTGTGCGGCATGGCGGCCGGGGACGGATCAGTTTATACGGAAATTATTCCGGGAGAGGAGATTTTCATGAATCAGGCGGTTAAAGCCGGCGAAGTTTTTAAGTTGGCGGATCTGGTGGCTTATGAGCCGGGCAGCATTGTTAATATGGATGTGGCTTCCAATGAGGCGATGAAGTTTGTAATCATGGCTTTTGACGAGGGAACCGGCTTGTCGCCGCACAGCGCGCCGGGCGATGCGCTGGTGTTCGCCCTGGAAGGAAAAGCGGTTATCGGCTATGAGGGGCAGGAGCATCCGATTCAGGCCGGGGAAAACTTTTTCTTTGCTAAAGGCGGAAAGCACAGCGTGACAGCCAACGGTCGATTTAAGATGGCGCTGCTGCTGACACTTAAATAGGAAAAAACAGAAATAATAAAAAAAACATGGCAATTATAGACATATTATATTATAATATGTCTATAATAATTTGAAGGTGATTTTTATGGATATTTTTCAGGATTTAAGAAATATGCTTGGGGAGAGAACGAATGAAAATAGCGATTATCAGCGATACGCATAAAGTGCTGGGAAAATTGGTTGCCAGTTTAAGGCGGCAGGCTCCGGACTGCGTTATTCATTTGGGCGATGGGGTTCGGGAGGCGGCGCTGCTGAAAGAGGAGCTGGAACTTAAGGTTTACGCGGTCAAAGGGAATATGGACTCGGCCGATGACGTCATGGAAATGCCGGGGATAAAGGACACAATGGTATTGGAGCTGGATGGGATTCGTTTTTTCCTGACGCACGGCCACCGGTTTGGCGTTAAGGAAGACGGAGCCGCTTTGCTGGCTGAGGCCAGGCGGCACAAAGCGGAGGTAGTTTTGCACGGGCATACCCATGTTTTCCGTGATGACAGAATGGGCGATATACGAGTTATTAATCCGGGGTCGCCGATTTTGCCCAAAAACGGCGATAAAGCCGGATATGTGATTTTTTATACAGAAACCGGCCGATTAGAACGGATTTTTTTGAAAGAAAGTTGAAATTTGAATATAAGGGCAAAGACATGAAAATTCGGGGCGGAGTTTATCCGGCCAAGGATTTGTTTTCTTTTGCCCGGCTAAAACAGGGCTGTCAAATATTTTTGGCGCCTTATTTTTTTATACATATTTTTTAAACAAAATAAATAAAAAATTTAAAATAGGGATTGATTTTTTAAGCGAAATACCTTATTATAGAAATTACAAAAACACTTTGCCGGGAAAAACGGAATTTTCATTGAAGCGAGGTATTTATGTTAGTCAAAATCAGATACCAACTGTCAGTCAAAGACGGCGACATTTCACAGGCGATGGCGTCCCTTTTTCATGGCGCACTAATGGAGCTTTTGCCATCGGAGTATGCGTCTTATCTTCATCTTTCTCAATTAAACCCATTCTCGCAGCATTTGGAGCAGCGGGAAGGGAATTGGTATTGGGAGATTTCAACCTTTACTCAGGAAGCGTATCGCATCATTATTCAGGAAAGTCTGACTGGAATTCATGAGATTTATTTAAAACATAAGGATATGACCGTGCAACTGGAGGAAGTATCCCGAATTGTCATGCCTAAAAGACAGTTGCTGGATATTTTCCATGGCGAGAATAAAAGCCGGACGGTAGAACTGGAATTTTTAACACCAACTGCCTTTAAGCAAAGGGGAGAATATTTATTTTTTCCGGATATTTTCTGTATTTATCAGAGCCTGCTCAATAAATACAGTACAGCTTCGGATAATATAGAGGTTATGGACGAGGAAACATTGCAGCAGCTATGTCGAGACACGAAGATTATCGGCTACCGGCTGCGGACTGCTCCATTTTATTTGGAGGGCGTGCGGGTTCCCGGCTTTTTGGGCAGGGTGACTCTAAAAATAAAAGGGGCGCAGACAATGGTTAATTTTGCACATGCTCTATTTGAGTTTGGGCGGTATAGCGGAATTGGTATAAAATGCAGCTTGGGAATGGGTGCCATCACTGTCGATAGGAGGGAGTAAAAGTGGAAAAAAAGAAGGCAGAGCTGACAATTAGCAGTTTGCTGCATCCGATTACTTGGGCTTTGCGCCAATATGAGGCGGCGGAGCATTTGTCGGAAAGTGATTTTGTTAGCGAAAATGTGAAAAAATGGATTTTTACGGATTGGGCAGCAGCGGAAGAAGATGAGAATATTCAGATCCTGCGTACGGCGGCTAAGATTGCAGCCGGGAAGAATGCAGCGGAAAAGCTGCCGCAGCCGGCAGAGCGGTATGTCGATAGCGCTTTAAACAGTATTTTTAATATTGTCAATCGCAGTTCGGACGAGCCGGAGCGTAAACATTGTTTTTATCCGGCAGAGTTATTATTAAAACCGAAAGACAATGCCCCCATTTATCCACAAATGGAAAAAGGGGAAGCCCGAGAGCGAAAACAGGTGTTAATCGAAGGTGCCGGCAAATTGCAGGCGGTATTGCCGCCGGATACACCGAAAAAGGTTGATTTGGATCTACTGTTGAATACGCTTGAGGAAAACTTTTCTTATTTTCCGGCGATGTATCAGGATGAGCTGAATAATGTTTCGCTGTTTGACCAAGCCAAGATGGCGGCGGCTTTGAGCAGCTCACTGGCAATGTATTTGGCGGAAAATCTGGAGGCTAAGGAGAAACTGGAAAAAGATGCGGAAATTTATCAGGAAAAAGCATTTTTGCTTTATTCGCTTGATATTTCCGGTATTCAAAAGTTTATTTATATGATTAGCAGTAAGGGAGCATTGAAAGGCTTACGAGCCAGAAGTTTTTATCTGGAAATCGTGATGGAGCATATCATTGATGAACTTTTGGAGAGCTTAGGCTTATCCAGAGTCAACTTGATGTATTCCGGCGGCGGGCACTGCTATTTGGTGCTGCCCAATACCGATACGGTTAAGGCAAGGTTGGACAGCTTTGAAAAAGAAGTCAATCAATGGTTTTTAAAAGTCTTTGGTAATGCTCTGTATCTGGGCGGCGGATATTGTGCGTGCAGCGGCAATGATTTGACGGACTTTCCGCAGGGGAGTTACTCGGATTTGTATCGGCAGATTTCCAGACAGATTTCAGCCAAGAAAATGTATCGCTACACGGCGGAAGATATTATCGGGTTAAACCAAAAGACACATCAGGGCGATCGGGAATGCAGCGTTTGTCGGCGAATGGATCAGTTAATGGACGATGATTTATGTTCGGTTTGTTCGGGAATTAAAAACTTTTCCGAACATATTATCGATCCTTTTTGGCGTAAAAGCGGAGACAGTCCGGTGTATCTGGTAGTCCAATCCGGTGCCGGTTTCGCTGCCGGTGAGAGAAGGGGCTGGCTGCCGCTTCCCTTTGACCGGCAATTAATCGCTCAGCGGGATTATGACGACTCAAATCCGGAAACCCGTATTTTGCGGCAATATGTCAAAAATCGGCCGGCGGCTGATTTTAGAGCGGTAACGAAGTTGTGGGTTGGAGATTATTCGGCAGAGCAGGTGTTTGATGAGTTGGCGAAAAGTGCCGAAGGGGTTAAAAAAATAGCAGTTTTTCGGGCGGATGTCGATAATCTGGGGACAACCTTTGTTTCCGGCTTCCGGCACAAGGACGAAAAACAGTCCGATGCCAATTTGACTCGAAGTGCGGCTCTGTCCAGACAGTTATCCCTCTTTTTTAAGTTTTTTATCAATGACATTATGAAAAAAAGGCGGGAGA
>CAUVDV010000007.1:0-30387 GCA_963550755.1 uncultured Lachnospiraceae bacterium | reverse complement strand
AAAGCTCTCCGTAAAAGTCAAATAACAATGATTTTCTGACAAACTCTTCCATGCTTTCCCGCCTGTTATGTGGTTTTCATTTCCCGACCGTCCGGCTTCCCATTATCTTTAAAAAACGTCCGCCTTTTCCTTTTGGCCAACCGTCAATCCATGCCATCGCCAAAGCGCCGCTTTCTGCTGACAACTGATTATACTATAAAGGAGAAGTCCTTGTCAAGGGAGATTTGAATTTTAAATTTTTTAACTTAGTTCCCTGTCAAATCTTCCAGCCGATCGCCTGCCCTCTGGAGTCGACAAATCGCCGATAGATACCATCCTGCTTCACCAGTTCATCGTGTGTTCCTCGCTGTATAATCCGGCCTTTATCTATGACAAAGATCTGATCTGCATTTCTCACCGTCTTCAGACGATGGGCGATCATTAAAACCGTCTTCTCTTTGGTCAACGCCTGAATCGCTTCTATAAGCTCCTTTTCATTCTCCGGATCTACATTTGCAGTAGCTTCATCGAGAATGATAACAGGCGCATCCTTCATAATGGCTCTGGCAATGGATATCCGCTGTTTTTCCCCTCCCGACAGGGATGCGCCGTTTTCTCCAATAATGGTGTCGTATCCAGCCGGCAGTTCCATGATAAAGTCGTGACAACAGGCTTTCTGAGCGGCATTAATTACATCTTCCATCCGTGCGTCAGGCTGTCCGAACCGAATATTATTTGCAACCGTGTCGTGGAAAAGATATACATTCTGGAAAACAAAGCTAAAATTTTTCATCAGGGAGTCCATGGAATATTCTCTGACATTCCTGTCGTCAAGGGACACCTCGCCCTTGTCCACATCCCAAAACCGAGCAATCAAGTGGCACAGCGTGGTCTTGCCTCCGCCGGACGGCCCCACAAAGGCGGCCGCTGTTTTCTCAGGTATAGTCAGCGATACATTGTCAATAATCTTCTTTTTGTCATAAGCAAAATCAATCCCCTTCCCTTCGATATTGCTTGTCTTTGGCGAAACTTCTTCTCCCGAAATATCCATCGCCTTAATATTGAGGACTTCCCTGCCGCGGTCCACACACAGTTCAACTACTCTAAGAAGCGATGAATAAGAGCCCATCGTTTCAAGACCGGTAAATGCCGTGAATGACATAATCAGCATGATAACTGCCGTGAGCAGTTCCATTGTTCCGTTCAGATAAAAGCCAATGGATGCAACCGCAATAGAAACACCGGTTAGTTTCATCACGATATTTTGAAAAGGAATATACCGGTTACAGATCATTTCCAATTTCGTATTGGTATCGGCTGCTTCCCGAATGGTGTCGTCTAATTTTTTTCTTGACTTGCCGATCAGGTTGTAGGCTTTTACCTCTGAAATGCCCTGAATATATTCCAAAACTCCGGAGATCACTTTTGTATCGACCTCCACTTTGACCCCGGACGTTTCCTCATTGGCTTTGCGCATGGCTCGGTTGATAAAGGCAAATATAATAATTCCAAAGATGCCGATAAGACCGATCCGCCAGTCAAATATCAGAATCAGGAGAACGATGATTGCCGTATTTAAGATACCCTGTGTCGTCAGCATTACCACCCGCGTTGCCACGTCGCCAAGCTGCTCCAAAACATTGGTGGTGATGGTTGTGAGCTCGCCAAGACTGTTTGCATTGAAATAGCCCATCGGCAGATATCTCAAATGCTCCGCAATTTCTATCCGCTTTCCGGCACACTCCCGGTACCCGGCCTTGCACTGGAGCATCGTTGATCTGCCGCGGAAGAACGATTCTAAAATCACGGCAATTAGCAGAATCAGAAATCCCCCTAAAATCCTGCTTCCGGATATGGTATCGGACAGAAAGCTATCGAGGATCAAATAAATTGCCGGAAACTTGGCCGCTTCACAAACAGCAATGAGCACGCCAAAAACAAGCGCCCAATAAAACATGTGCCGGTTCTTATCGGTACAAAAATCAAAGAATTTCTTTAAGGTAGTGATCATGCGAATACTTCTCCTTCCTCTGCATCGGTATCCTTTGCATAAACATGAGCCTCCCACATCTTCCGATAGAGACCGCAGAAATCAAGAAGTTCTGTATGTGTTCCTTTTCCCTCCACATTTCCGTCCTTTATCACAACAATCTGATCCGAATCAATGATGGTTGAGAGCCTGTGCGCAATCACAATCAGTGTTTTCTCTTTGGAAAGCTCAGAAACCGCTTTCTGAATGACAGCTTCATTCTCGGGATCCATATAAGCGGTTGCTTCATCAAGAATTAAAATCGGTGCGTTTTTCATCATTGCCCGGGCGATGGAAATACGCTGCCGTTCTCCGCCCGAAAGGTGTGCTCCGCTGCCCCCTACGATCGTATCAAAGCCGTTTTCAAGCTCCATAATAAAGTCATAGCAGCCGCTCTTTCTTGCAATCTCTTCCACCTCAGCATCTGTAGCGGACGGCCTTCCCATGCGGATATTCTCCCGTACCGAAGTATCAAACAAAAAACTGTCCTGCGACACATAGGCGATCTGGGCGTTATAATCCGCCAGCGACATATCCCGGATGTCAGCGTCTCCGATTCTGATACTGCCGTCTTTCACATCCCATAGCGATGCAATCAGTCTGGCCACCGTTGACTTTCCGCTGCCGGATGGGCCGACCAATGCCGTCACGCTTCCCTCCTGAATCATCAGGTCGATGCCGTGAAGAACTTCCTTTTCATCATATCCAAAACAAACCTTATCCAGAACGATACTATGATCCTTTGGAAAATTCCTGCTCAGCTCCGGACGTTTAAGCTCCGGCAATTCCAAAAGGGCATCAATCTCCCCGAAAATAGAAGTTGCTTTGGTGATATCGTCGTTGTAACTCATCACGGTAATAAGCGGGGTAATCAGTCCGCAGGATAAAACCACAATCATAATAAAATCCGGCAGAAAAAGCGAACCGCGCATCGTAAATATTGCGCCGATGGGAAGAATCGACAGTAATGTGGCCGGAGCGATTACCATACCGAACGAAAACGGAATAATGCAGCTCTGCATCCAGTCAATAAAACTGTTTGCGTTTTCCTTTGCGGCATCCGTAAATCGTTTGTAGGAACTTTCCGCTTTTCCGAAAGCCTTAATAACTTCAATCCCCTTTATATACTCTACCGCCGTATCGTTTAGTTCTTTCGTGGTATCCTGCGTTTTTTGAAATCGCCTGCCGCTGTCTTGGAACAGCCATGCCATGGCCGCTCCCGCAACCGGAAGCGTAGCAAGTGAGAGAAGCGCCATCCGCCAGTCAATTGTCAAAATGTAAATAAAAAGCATTCCCGGTGCGCAGATGTTGGCGGTAAACTCCGGCACAACATGTGCCAAAACCGGCTCCATTGAATCCGTTCGCTCACAGATGATGTTCTTCAAAGCACCGGAAGGTATGCCCTGCACCGTACCAAGCGGCAGGCGCGACAGCTTATCAGCAAGTGTTGTCCGCACATTGCCAATCAGCTTAAAAGTCGTTTTATGCGAAGTCTTAGTGGACAGTGTGTGAAAAATCACACGTCCAGTCCAAAACACAGCCATCGCCGCTCCTTCTGCCAGATAAACGTCAAAATCTCGTTCTCCCGACAAAAGCTTCTTTACCATATCCCCCATCAGAATATAGGGAGCAAGGGAAAGGGCTACGCCAATCACAGCATAGACAACACTTTTTATATACTCGCTTCTATATTCTCCCGCAAATTGGAAGATATAATCCAAGATTCCTTTTTGTTTCTTTTTTTCAGCATTCATGATCAAATCTCTCCTTTGCCCTTAATGCTTCTGCTTTCGATATTCATTCGGCGTCATGCCGCACAAAAACAACCTTTCAGTGCCGTCTGCGAGATGCTAAACTGCGCCGCCAAACCTTCGATGGTGTAATCCTGAGCCATATTTTCAGAAATTAACTTTTGCACTGCCCGTGTTTTCTCAACTTTATCCTTATAGAAGTACGTTCCGCCGTCTTTGGCATCTCTCGCGTCCATTACGGAAAGGCAGACCAGCAGTTCCAAAACTTTTGTGCGAAAATAAGAAATTTTCGCATTTTCCGGCACACGGTATTCACCGATTTCTCCGAAATTATTGAGTGTATCCCATAGCGCGCCCGGCGCCTTATAAAAATTCTCCATCGGCTGCTTAAAAGCCAGAGTATCATTTTTCATTTTTGAGAGATTGTATCTATAATAAACCTACCTAGGTTATCCAACAATATTTCCGGAAATAAATTGTCCCTCCCCATTCATTTTCACTTCAATTTCATGCCCCCAGAAGATATCTCCATCCCAAAAATAAATTAGTGTGCTATCTGCTGACATCTGAATAAAATGCAACTCCAGTTGTTCTACAAATTCTGCCTTTGTCAAAGCTTCTTCTCCCTCAGAAAGCCAGACTTCATTCTTTAAGTTCAAAAGTTCTTTTGCACAATACTGTTTTGCTTTATCGATTATATCTTCTCTTGAATTAAAAAAATCAACAAATCGTTTTTTTACTTCGTTTATCTCCCTTTTGTCTTCACAGCTAAGCGAAACATCAATTCCTTTTATCCTCGCCCGGTAGCCTCCCCTGTCATCATACTTAAATCTTCCTATTCCGGAAATAGAAATTGTCTTTGGAAGTTTACCCTGTTCTTTCTTTTGATCCATATCCTCTATAGGTGTACGGAGTGCTTTAGATAAATCCTCCATTTTGAATTGAAATCCAATCATTCTAAGCCGCTGGAGCAGCTCCTTAACCGTCAGAGAAATTGACTCATCCGCACTGCTAATTAGCGTCAGCAATTGGTTTTCAAAGTACATTTCCTTAAATGGAAAATCATCTGGTAGTGGCAGCCCACAAGTACTCTTACAATCATCTGAAATTTTTGAAACAATCAGACAGCCAATCTGATTATTGCCTTTTCCTTGCTGATTGGGAAACACATTTTTAAGGTTTCCATCATTCTGCCTGTCCGCTCTGCAAGTGCGGTATGCAATCATCGTATTTTTATCTTCTGAAATTGCACAAGGCAATGAAAATTCAATCGCATTTCCCTTAATATATTCCTGATGAATGCGTTGAAGATCTTCCATAGTATAAAATTCAATATCCATTTTATCTTTCCCTCTCTTAACCTTTTCCATAACTGATTTAATTTTCAACATATCCACAAATCTAATTCTAATAAGATTTATCCCGATTTTATTGATTTCAAACCCCCGCCAAGCGCCGAAGCGCCTACACGGAGGTTTCTTTTATTCTTTTATTCTCTTTCATGCTCTCTTCTCAGTACGGTCAGCCGCTCTAAGGTCAGCGGCAGCGTTACGGTCCTGCCGCCCGAAAGCCGCTCGCCGTTTAACAGCCAGCTGCCCGGCGGCAAAGTAATTTCCTTTTCCCGCTCATTCTCTTTGGTCACCGGCACTACCAAATACCGATCCCCCAGCATAAAAGAGTCCAACTGCCGGCCAAAGCCCGCCTGCGGGAACTCATATTCTAGCAGCCTAACCATTGGCTCTTTGCTGTCGCTGCACTGGCCAAAAAGCTCCATGATATAAGGCAAATACTCCTCCCGCTGCCGCAGCAGAGAATGTAGCTCCTCGCACACATTTGGCACTTGCGAGGGCAATACCGAAAACTGCATACTCGGCATCAGCAAGGCCGCCTGACAATGCGCCAAAAAAATATCGCTGCGCAGCTTGCAGCCGTCCTGCAAATCCTTGACCTCGCCACCGCCAATCATATCGGGGGCAAAAAACGGATGCCCCGCCAGTCCCAGCGCCAGCGCGTCCGGGATCAAAGCGCCGATGCCCTCCTCGCCCCAACTGTGCCTTTTATCCGATAAGCGTTCAAAAATACTGCGGCCGGCCGTATTAAAATCCGCCCGAATCTCGTTAAACGGATACTCTGACGCCAATTCCGCCCACAAAAAGCTTTGCCGATCCGGCCCGTGCTCCGGCCGATAATACCAGCTGTCGCCGCCGTCCATTTTAAAGCCGTCTGCTCCCAAAACCGCCAGCGCCAGCGGATGCGCGGCAATCTGCGCGCCGATTTTAAAGGTTGAAATCAGCATATAATAAACCGGGATCATCCACAAACAAACCACCAAAAACAGCAGCAATGAAATAATAATGTTCTTACCCGCTTCTTTTTTCATGCTAAGACACCGCCTTTTCCCACTTTTTCAAAACCGCCAAAAGCACCATGGTAAAAAGCATCACCAAGGCAAAAAAGATTACGCTGAAGGCCGCCGCCAAAGCATAATTGCCATCGGTAAAACCGGTTTTGATCATAGCCGTAATAATGGTTTCGGTCGCATAGCCCGGCCCGCCGCCGGTCATGGCCTGCACAATATCATAGACCTTTAGACCGCCGACCAGGGAACTGACCGAAACTACGGTCGCTGCCGGACAAAGGAGCGGCAGGATCAGCCGGAAAAACATTTGCAGATTGCTCGCTCCGTCAATCCGCCCCGCTTCCAGCATATCCTCCGGTATGGTCTGTAGGTTTGCCAAATAAATTACGACCGCCCAGCCCGTCCACTGCCAGACTTGGGTCAAAATAATTGAGTTCATACCATTGGCGCTGCTTAAAAAATCAAACGGCACCAGCAAGCTTTGAAACTGCAAGTCTTTCTTCCAGCGCATCCATTTTTTTTGATCTTTCATCTTGTTCCTTTCCCTGATGCCCTTGTCAAAAGCTGACGCCAATAAAGCAAATCCGGCTTTTCTGCTCCCGACTGCGCCCGCAGTCAGGAGCTTTCCGGCCGGTCATGTGTTTACCGTTCAGGTGAAAGTGATCCTGTTATTTCGCATTTGCGCAAATTACAAGCAACTTACCTGAACTGCAGCTTATTCTGTATTATTCTTTTTGGGCGGCCTGCTCGGCTACCTTTTGATCCATCGCCTGCATCACCTGCTCAACGGTCATATTGCCCTGAAGCACTTCCTGAAGTCCTTTGCCCAGCGCTTCGTTATAGGTGTCGTTGCTCTTCCAGACAAACCACGGGCAATAGACATGGCCGGCGTTTAACACGTCTCTTACTCCGTCAAACTGCTCCGGCAGCTTAATGTCCGCCCCTTCCATAAATGAGCCGCTGCCCGGCGAACCGGCGCACAGCGCCTGCTGTCCTTCCGGCGTAGCCATCAGCTTCAGCACTTCCATCGCCGCCGCCTGATTTTGAGAATGCGCGTTAATGCCAAAAGTAACTCCCGGGCCGCCGATTAAATATTCATTGCCGCCCTTGGTGCCGACAAACGGCATCATATCAAACTTCAAATCGGGATTCGTTTCCTGACCGGTTTAAACCTGTCTGCATTTCCGCCTGGCGCTTCCCCTGCACAGCAGCCAGTGCCTGCCTTATCACTTTATCTAATTCTTCCTCATCCACCGGTTTGACTAAAAAATCAAGGACATTAAGCGACAGCGCCTGTTTGGCATAGACAAAATCATTATACCCGCTGTAAATAATATAGGCCGCGTCCGGTTTCATCACGTTGGCCTTTTCTAAAAAAGTCATGCCGTCCATGACCGGCATTTTAATATCGGTAATAACAATATCAATATTTTCCTTGGCCAGCACCTCCAGCCCCAAACGGCCGTTTTTCACATCAATGAACTCCAGCCCGAAGCCCATTTGCCGCAGCAGATAAACCAGCCCGTCCCGCTCAAACTTATCGTCGTCAATAATTAAACATTTCATAAAATCTTCTCCTTGAAAAAACCCCTAAAGCTGGCCGCATCAGGGGTTTTTTTAAGATTCGGCTGCCAATCCAGCCAAAGTGCTTTAAATCCGGCTTTTCTTGGCCACAATCACCGGTGCGCCCGGCTCGCCTTTGAGCGAATGATTGGCCGTAATGACGATTTCCTTATCAAAAATAACGTGCTCCAGGCTAACGTCGTTTTCAATGATTGAGCCCTGCATAATAATGCTGTTGACTACCCGCGAATTTTTACCGACCCTGACGCCGCGGAACAAAATACTGTTTTCGACATAGCCCTCAATGATGCAGCCATCAGCCACAATCGAATTTTTCACTTCCGCCTCCGGATTGTATTTGGCCGGTGTTTCATCCTTAACCTTGGTAAATACCGTCTTGCCCTGCCCGAATAAATCCTGCCGGACTTCCGGCCTTAAAAAGTCCATATTAACTTTATAATACCAATTGATAGTATTAACCACCCGCCAATAACCCTTGTACTCATAGCCGTAAATTTTTAAATCATTCAGCTTGCGGATCAAAATATCCTTAACAAAGTCATAATGACCATGGGCAAACGCTTCCTCTAAAAGCTCAATTAACAGCTCCCGCCTTAAAACATACACCGCCATCGAAACCAGACTCCCCTTGGGCGAAAGCGGCTTTTCCTGCAGATCAATCACCCGTCCTTCCTCGTTTAAGCGAATCAGGCCGAATTCTTTCAATTCCTCCGCCGATACGCCGGCCATATCATAGTACATCATGGTAATATCGGCGCCGGATTCGATATGCTTTTCCAGAAGATCATTATACGTTGTGGAATAAATGCAGTTGCCGGTTGTAATCAGCACATATTCCTCATGCGAGCGCTTCAGGAAAGACATGTTCTGATACATACCGTCAGCCGTACCCTGATACCAGCCCTTATGCTCCATCGACAAATACGGCGGGAAGAGGTAAAGCCCCTCATTACGCCGATCAAGATCCCATTCCTTACCGGCACCCAGGTGATCCGTCAAAGAGCGAAAGCTGTACTGTGTCACCACGCCGACCTTATCAATGCCGGAGTTAACCATATTGGACAAAACAAAGTCAATCGCCCGGTACTTGCCGGCAATCGGCAATGCCGAAATCGAACGTTTCATCGCCAATTCCCCCAACAGCGGTTTTTGATTACCGGTGGTAATGATGCCAAAAATATTATTCATGAGCTACGCCTCCTTTAAAGATCGTTTCGCCAGAAGCTATTTCATTCGCCGGAAAATCTTCTTCCCCCGCTCCGTGGTGGATGGCCACGTTTTTACCTATTTTTTTGCCGGCCGGGACCGCCGCGTCCTCGCCGATTACCGTAATGCCGGTATAGTACAGCTTGGGCTTTAATTTATTGGGAACATCCTCGCCAATGCCGATTTCTGTTTCTTCGCCGACCGTGACGCCCGCCGCTAAAATAGATTTCCACACCTTGGCGTTTCTTTCAATCACGCAGCCCTGCATCACAATTGAGTTTTCAATATACGCCCCCTCACCAACCATAACATTGGGGAAAATGATGGAATTGCGCACCACTCCGTAAATCTGGCTGCCCTCGCCGACAATGGAAGTTTTAACGCTTCCCGAGCTCCCGACATAGTGTGCCGGCATGCCCGGATTATTGGTGTAAATCTTCCATGAACGGTCAAATAAATCAAACTCCGGCACCAGTTTAATCAAATCCATATTTGATTCCCAGTAAGCGTCAATCGTTCCGACGTCTTTCCAGTATCCGGCAAAGGGATACGCATACATCGCCCGACCTTCCTCAAGCATCATGGGAATGACATTTTTGCCGAAATCATAATCCGAGTTCGGATTTTGATTATCCCGGATCAGGTATTCGCGCAAAACGCTCCAGGTAAAAATATATACGCCCATCGAGGCCAGATTATTTTTCGGCTGCTGCGGCTTTTCCTCAAATTCCACGATTTTTCTGCTTTCATCCGTATTCATAATGCCAAAACGGTGCGCGTCTTCCCACGGTACCTCAAACACCGAAATCGTTCCGTCCGCCTTGTTTTTCTTGTGATCTTCCAGCATTTTGGCATAATTCATCTTATAAATATGATCGCCTGACAAAATTACTACGTACTGGGGATTGATCTTGTCAATGTAATGAATGTTCTGGAAAACCGCATTGGCTGTCCCCTTGAACCAGTCGTTATTTTCCTCGCTGGTAAAGGGCGAAAGAATCGTCACTCCTCCGTTGATCCGGTCTAAGTCCCACGGTTTGCCGATGCCGATATGCGCGTTTAGTTCCAGCGGCTGATACTGGGTAAAAACTCCTACCGTATCAATTCCTGAATTTACGCAGTTACTCAGCGGAAAATCAATAATTCGATATTTTCCGCCGTACGGCACTGCCGGCTTGGCGGTCGATGATGTTAAAATTCCCAGTCTGCTTCCCTGTCCTCCGGCCAATAGTAAGCCGATCATTTCTTTTGCCACCATTTCATCACTCCCTCTTTAAGCAGTTTAACTAAAGTAACCCGGTCAGTCTTGTATATTTATACTGTGTTTTTTTCGAAATTAATAAATTTCTTAATGTTATTTTAACGTATATTAAGAAGAATTGCAATATATTTCTTTTTATTTTCTATTTTTTTACTCAAATTTTATGCCTTAACTCCAATGTAGCTCGTTGTAACAGAAAGGCTCTTACCCACCGGCGGTAAATTCATTTACAAATCCCAAAGCCGCCGTAAACCGGTTTGCTTTCGGACACCGTAATCACGGCATTTTTTTGATTTTTCTTGGCAATTTCCACATATTGCTTGACCTGCTTGCGTTTGACAATACTAATCAGGATTTTGCGGGCATAGTCCTTGCCATATCCTTCCATCACTGTTACTGCAAACCCGGCCGCCCTGAGCGTCGCTGTCAGTTCCGCCTCATGCTCCTGCAAAACGATAATCTCAATCCGGCTGGTCCCCAGCGCCAGCTTTTCCTCCAAAAGCGAGCCTAAAAAATTACCGACGCCGAAGCCGACTCCATATAGGACCGCCTTGATCGGATCTTCCGTTACATTATCCAGTACCGTCGACACTAGAGCCAGCCAGATAAAAGCTTCCACCACGCCCAGAATCGCGCCCTTGACTTTTTCTCCCTTGGTAATCAGCACCAGCCGGACCGTACCTAAGGTTACTTCCAGAACCTTCACCAAAAATATCATCAAATAGTACCAAATCATTTTTCTACCCCTTGCCGCTGCACTTTGCCCGTTTACAGCTCAAATCTTTGCCGCAGTACCTGAATCACGCCGCCCTCTTCATTGGTCGGCGCAATATATTTGGCCGCCAGCTGCACCTCCGGCTGAGCGTTAGCCATAGCGTAGCTTTCTCCCACATTTTCCAGCATTGCCATATCGTTAAAGTAATCACCAAAGGCCATACATTCTTCCGGCCGCCAGCCATACCTGGCCTGCAGGCGTTTGACGGCGTTGCCCTTGCCGGCGCTTTTGTTTAAAATATCGATCCAGTTTGAGCCGGACACAAAAATCTGATAGTCCCCGGTCAGCCACCCTAGCTCCGGCTCGACCATAGCGGCGCCGTTCTCACAAAACAGTGAAATTTCCATAATTTGTTCATCCTTTGTCCGGGCGCAAATATCTTCGGTCAATTCCACGTTTTCATAAAAATTATGGGCTATCGCCGCAATAATCTCCCGTTTCTCCGCCTGGCACTCAATATAACTCATTTTCCTGCCGCACAGGACAATCCATGTTCCGGGAATTTCCCGCAGCCGGCGCACGATCCTTTCCACTTCCTCGCCCAGCAGCACATCAAGATAAATCTCCTCGGTTTTATCATAAATCAAAGTGCCGTTATCAGCCACGATAATCATTTCATCGGCCAGTTCCGGAAAATATTCTCTGATGTTGTCATATTCCCGGCCGCTGGCCACCCCGAAGCGAATCCCCCGAGCCGCCAGCTGACGAATCGTGTCCATTGTTTGTTCCGGCAGCTGATGGCTGCTATTTAAAAGCGTTCCATCCATATCCGCTAAAATCAGCTTAATCATTTTCTGCGCCGTTTTTCCTTTCTATTTTCATTTTTTTACTCCGTTTTCCCCTGCCTGAAGCACCTTCCGACGGCGGCAGCCAGCTTTTGAGGCTCTGTCCGCTTTAATCGGCGCCCGCCGGTACCGGCAATAAGCGCCGCAGCCGTCCGGCGAAAGCACTTGTCTACCGATAAACCGGTTTGCGCTTTTGCTTAAAGGCAGCGTAGCCCTCGATTTGATCTTTCGTGCCAAAGGCGGCTGCCATATAGCCCATTTCCACTTCTTTGGCTGCGTCAAAGCCGGCGTCAAGTCCGGCGGTTATCTGCGTTTTAATTAATTCAACCGAGGTGGCTGAGTTATCGGCAATTTGACCGGCCATCGCCATAACCGCCGGCCAAAAGCCTTCCATATCGGTTACTTGATTTAGCACTCCCATCTCCAATGCTTCGGCCGCTTTAATCCGTTTGCCGGTAAAAAGCAATTCTTTTGCTTTGGCCAGACCCACTTCCCGCGGCAGCCGAATGCTGCCATTAAAGCCCGGGGTAATGCCGAAAGTTGCTTCCGGCATGGCAAGGCTCGCTTTTTCACAAGCAATCCGAATATCACAGCACAGCAAAAACTCAAAGCCGCCGCCAAAGGCATAGCCATTAACTGCCGCGATCGTCGCTTTGGGCAATAATTCTATTTTGCGGAAAAGATCCCGCCCCCGCCGGGAATATTCAATTACCTCAAAGCCGCGGGCATTTCCGAGCTCATCCAGATCCGCGCCGGCAATAAAGCTTTTTCCCTCGCCGGTAAAAACGATTACCCGCACCGCCGGATCCGCCGCCAAAACATCAATCGTCTGATCCAGTTCGGCTAAAACAGCGGAGTTTAAAGCATTTAATGCTTCCGGACGATGAAATGTCACGACTGCCACATTATTTTCCACAGTAACAAGAAGATATTTATGTTCCATACGCATCCTTTCCCGACTGCCCGCCGGCCTCTTTTTTTGGTTGCCGCCCGGCGGCGCGTAAACCCTGCCGCTTCAAGCATTATTCTTATCTTAGCACAGCCCCGATTAAAAGTAAATCAGATTCCACCTTTCTCCCAAATTTTAAAAAGAAGCCGCTGCAATTTGTCAAGCTCGCCGCTGTGTCGCCGCGCGCTGTATTTCCAAAAAAATTATTTTTCTGCGCAAAAAAATCCTCTTTCGAGGATTTTTGATAGTTTAGCAAGTGTTTTTCTGCCAACTTAACTATGCCGGTGGTATTTACGCCGGCCTAATCTTCCAGCATCAGTTTTTCCAGCCGCAACGGCTCGATGTACTCGCCATTGCGGTAGGCTCTCATATTTCCTCCGGAAATCTCATCAATCAAAGCAATTCTCCGGTCAGCGCCAATCCGGCCAAACTCAAACTTAATATCGTATAATTCCAAATCTTTTTTCGCCAGTTCCGCTTTGACCAGCGCAGCGATCTGCCGGGTCATTTCCGTCAGCGTCCGATACTCCTGCTGGGTCATGATCCCCAGCATATCCAGCGCTTCCTCGGTGATCAGCGGATCATTCCGCTCATCATCTTTTAAAGTCACTTCAACATAAGCGTCCAGCTTTTGCCCCTCGGTCACATATCGGCCGTAGCGGCGCAAAAAACTGCCGACCGCCCGGTAGCGGCAAATCACCTCAACGCCTTCGCCGAAAACCGCCGCCGGCAGCACCGTCATGGTCCGATTGGCGATGTCGGCACTAACATAATGCGTGGCAATGCCGGCCGCGTTAATTTTTTCAAAAAAGAACTGTGTCAGCTTCAGTCCGGCTTCCCCGGCGCCTTCCATCGTCAGACCAACCGTATTGGCGCCCGGATCAAACACGCCGTCCGTACCGGTGACATCATCCTTAAACTTCAGCAAATATTGGCCGTTTTCCAAATCATAAACATCCTTCGTCTTGCCGCGATAAATTTCTTTCATCATAACCTCCGTTCCTGATTCCGTTCGGGCAGGCAGCTAACTATGCCTGATATGCCAAAAACCCGCCTGAACGCTGACCCTTCTTTAATGGATTCCGCTTTTAATTCCCTGGCCTGACATTTGTAGCCTTCCCCGCGGCGCACCTTAAGCCGCGCCTTTTTCCCGCTCGTGCGGCTGACCGCGAAAAAGCCGCCTTTCCTCTGCAAAAGCGGAATTCCTGCCATTTGGGTTTCTGCGTTTTTTATCATAAGCGAAAACGGAAAAAAAATCAAGTAATTTTCCGAACAAAAAAATATTTTTTATAAATTTTGTTCAGATTTTTTGGCCGGGCGATTTCTCCGCTAAATTTCGCTATGTTTCCTTTTCCAGCATCCAGCCGCTGACCAGCGTTTTTTTTATTCTTTAATTGGTAAAACCGCTAATTTGGGGAACAACTCTTTCAGGGCCGGGTAAATTTGCCGCCAGCTGCGGTAGCGTTCCTCATAACGGGCCGTCAGCTCTGCTTCCGGCCGGATAACTGCCTTTACGCCGGTTAAAGCCGCCGCGCAGTCCGCTACCGTATCATACCGGCCGCAGCCGACCATGGCCAGCATGGCGCCGCCATAACCCGGCCCTTCCTCGGTCTGCGGGAGTTCCAGCGGAATCCCCAAGACATTGGCTAAGATTTTTTGCCATAGGGCTGACCTGGCGCCGCCGCCGCATAATGTACTGCGCTGGATGGCAATGCCCTGCGCCTTAGCCGCTTCAAAGCTGTCGCGAATAGCAAACGCCACCCCCTCTAACACCGCCTGAACCATGTCCGCCCGGCTGCTGTCCATGGTTAGGCCCAGAAAACAGGCGCGGGCACCGGCGTCATTAATCGGACTGCGTTCCCCCATCAAATAAGGCAAAAAGAAGACATGACTGCGTCCCAGCCGGGCAGCGGAAACCGCCGCCTGCTCGGCTGCGTAGTCGGCCGTCTGTAAAATATCTTCACAAAACCATTTATAGCAGCTGGCTGCCGACAGCATACAGCCCAGCCAATGATACCCGCCGTCGGCGTGAACAAAACTGTGCAGGGCATTGTTCGGATCGGCAGCAAAGCGTTCCATCGAAATAAAAATCGTGCCCGAAGTGCCCAGCGAAATATTACAGCCGCCTGCTCCAACCGTACCGGTGCCAACCGCCGCGGCGGCATTATCACCGGCTCCGGCCACTACCTGAACCGACTCCAGCAGCCCTAACTTATCGGCCACAACCGGCAGCAGCCGGCCAATCGGTGCGCTGCTGACCAAAAGCGACGGCAGCTGGTGCTGACTGATACCGCAAACCGCCAGCATCTCCGGCGACCATTTTTTTCCCTCTACGTCCAGCAGGAGCGTGCCGGCCGCATCGGAATAATCGGTACTGTGTACGCCGGTCAAGCGATAATTAATATAATCCTTGGGCAGCATAATCTTATGGATCCGGGCAAAGCTTTCCGGCTCGTTTTCTTTCAGCCACAAAAGTTTCGGCGCGGTAAATCCGGCAAAAGCAATATTCGCCGTCCACTTCGACAGTTTTTCCCGGCCGATTATCTGATTTAAATAATCGGTTTGCCGCACCGTCCGGCCGTCATTCCACAAAATAGCCGGCCGAATGACCTCATCGTTTTCATCTAAGATAACCAAACCATGCATTTGCCCGCCGCAGCCAATGCCGGCTACTTGCGTCCGATCAATCCCGATCAGCAGCTCCGCTAAACCGGTCTGCACCGCCGCCCACCAATCCTCCGGCCGCTGTTCGCTCCAGCCCGGCTGCGGAAAAAGCAAAGGATATTCCCGGCTGACTGTTTTTTTAATCTGTCCGTTTTCTGCCACTAGCAAAAGTTTAACCGCCGACGTGCCCAAATCAATTCCAATATAGTACATAATCCCTCCGTTCTTAACTGAAATCAACTGCCGGATTCACCGTCAAGCCAACCTCAAACACTGCTTTTTTGATTTTTTTGATATTTTTTAAACAAAGATAATAAAACCGCTGTTTTTTTCTTTTTGCCATCTTTCCCATAAGCGAAGCGCCGCGCATTTCTTGTTCCGGTGATGTTGCCCACCGGCAAAAGACATCACCCCGCTTGAAAACACAAGTCGAACAAGCAAAAATGTTAAGCGCTTCGCTTTTTGCCAGTCCCTAAACCAAAAACAACGCAAGCACAAGAAAACGGGAAAGCAGAAATAATTATTGGCCGTTAAACAACAGCTGATTAACAATACTTTCCAGCCGCTCCTGCTTACCGCTGCCGGGCAGCTTTGGCGCGCCCATCTGCTCGGCGTAAGCCGCCAGCTCCGCCAGCGTCGCTTCTCCGGCCATGATTTTAGCACCGATCCCGCTCCGGTAGCTGGCATAGCGCTCGCGCACAAACACGTCCAGCCGGCCGTCCTCAATCAGCGCCGCTGCCTTTAATAAGCCGAGGGCAAAGGTGTCCATCCCCAAAATATAGCTTTCAAACATATCTTCCGGCAAATAGCTGGGGCGCCGGCTCTTGGCGTCAAAGTTCAGCCCGCCGGTCAGACCGCCGGCCTTTAAGACCTCGTACATGCACCATACCGCCTCATAAACGTCAAACGGAAATTCATCGGTATCCCAGCCCAGCAGCGGATCGCCCTGATTGGCATCAATACTGCCCAGCATGCCGTTAATGGCCGCTACCCGCAGGTCATGGCGGAAAGTATGCCCGGCCAGCGTCGCATGATTGGCTTCAATGTTTAGTTTAAAGTCCTTATCCAAGCCATACTGCCGCAAAAAGCCAATGGCCGTAGCCGCATCAAAGTCATACTGGTGCTTCATCGGTTCTTTGGGCTTGGGCTCAATATAAAAATCACCGGTAAAGCCAATGCTCCGGCCATAATCAACCGCCAGCCGCATCAGCCGGGCAATGTTATCCTGCTCTAACTTCATATCAGTATTTAACAGCGTTTCATAGCCCTCGCGGCCGCCCCAGAACACATAGCCCCGGCCGCCCAGCTTAACCGTCAGCTCCAATGCCTTTTTAATCTGGGCCGCCGCAAAGCAGAAAACATCGGCTGAATTACTGGAACCGGCACCATTCATAAAACGGGGATTGGAAAACATATTGGCCGTTCCCCACAGACATTTAATATCCGTGCCCTTCATTTTTTCCAGAATATAATCGGAAATCTCATCTAAGCGCCGATTGGTTTCCTTAATGTCGTCCGCTTCCGGTACTAAGTCCACGTCATGGAAGCAAAAATAACGAATCCCTAATTTGCGCATAAACTCAAAACCGGCGTCAACCTTGGCTTTGGCGTGCGCCATTGTTCCTTTTTCCGCGCCAAAGGATTTATCGGCGGTATCCCGGCCGAACATATCGGTGCCGGCCGCACCCAGGTTGTGCCACCAGGCCATGGCAAAGGGCAAATGCTCTTTCATCGGCCTTCCCAGCACCACCCGCTCGGCATCATAAAACTTAAACGCCAGCGGATTCCGGCTGGCCGCCCCCTCATAAGGAATGACCGGTATGGTTTTAAAAATTTCACTCATTGCTTTTCTCCTCCTTAAAATGATATTTGGTAAGCCTCAAAGCTTTACAGAAGCAAATTGAGCCTTGACAATAAAAACGGTTAGTTATATAATAAAGCCAAGTTATTAAAGCGGCTTTAAAAAGTATCTGTGCAAAATATAAAAAGGAGATGATGATATTCAATTACAAAAAGTAATATAGCACAAAAACAAAAAAACCGCAATGAAAATATTCAATTTTAAAAGGGAAAGGTAGGTTGCAGCAATGAAAAAAAATTTTGCAGGAATTCTGGCGGTAGTAACAGCAATAACGATTTTATTTGCAAGCTGCGGGGGTACTGGGCAGAAAACCACCGAAAAAACAGAAGAACAAAAGATTACGCAAGATACCGCTAAAACCGAAGGCTCCATTGAAATTTGGACTAATTTAAGCCAAGATGAAATGAATTTTTATGTTAAGGAATTCAACAAAATTGTACCGGGCGTGAAAGTAAATGTTACGGTTATGCCGTCCAAAGAATATAGAACCAAACTTCAAAATGCCTTTCGTACCGGAACAAACGCGCCGGATGTAGCTACCTTTGAGATTTCTGACCTTGGCGTATATAAGGAAACGGATATGCTGGAAAATCTAAGTCAGGCGCAGTACGGGGCGGAAGAGCTTTCTAAAAATATGATTCCCTATGTTGACGAATTGTCAAGAGATAAAAACGGGCAGCTGAGAGGACTTTCTTGGCAGTCAACTCCTGGCGGCTTCTGGTATAAAAAAGCTTTGGCCAAGGAATATCTGGGTACAGACAATCCAGACGAATTATATAATATGCTCTCGGATTGGGATAAAATCATTGAGGTCGGCAAGCAGGTCTATGCAAAATCAAACGGAAAAATCGCTCTGTTAGATGATGTTGAGTCGGTATTGCAGCTATACGCTTCCTATAAAGGAAAGCCTTGGGTTGATGAAAACGGCCATATTATCGACGATAGCTATATGCTGGAAATGTTCCAAATGATGGATACTGTGGTTTCTAATAAAGTGGATGCCGAATCCGATATGTGGTCGGCCGGTTGGACTTCCGGCATGTATGCAAAGGATATGTTCATTTTAACTTGTCTGCCGACATGGGGATTAAATTTCTGTATCAAACCGGGAATCCCAGCAGATGAAATGGAAAAAGCCGCTAATACATGGGGATATATGCAAGCACCGATTCCTTATCAAAACGGCGGCACTTGGTACGGTATGTATTCGAATTCTAAAAATAAAGACGCCGCTTGGGCATGGATTAAAACGATGACGGCCAACGAGGACTATCTGGTAAATGGTTTAGCTAATACTTGGGGAGATTTTCCGGGATATATTCCAGCCATTGAAAGATGCATCAAGGAAGGCCATACCGATATCGTAACCGGCGACCAGCAATATTTTTCCGATTTCTATGAAACTGCCAAAAAAGTCAAGGGCGATCCCATGACCAAATACGATCGGCAGGCTTGGATTAGTGCCGGCGCTCAAATGGATTTGGTGGCAACGGGACAAACAACGCCAGAAAAAGCGGTACAGGATTTTAAAGCAGAAATGAAAAATATCTATCCCGAAATTAAAATTGATTGATCCGTTTTCCCATGGTCAAGATATTGGCCAGCAGATAATCAAGCCAAACCATAAGCATACGGCAAATACAGCAGAAAATTACGGCAAAATGGAAAAACAGCGTTAATTAGCAAAAACGAATGAGAAGAAAAAGCCGCTTTAAGAAGATACAAAAAATCAGTATCAGAAGCGGCTTTCTCTGTCAAAAAGGAGGACTGCAAAAAGTGCCGGTGATAAGCAAAAAATTAAAAAGAAGTAAATTGAACAAAAATAATGCGGGATATTTTTTTATTGCCCCCTATTTCATTGTATTTCTGATATTTGTCTTATATCCCATTCTGTATACGTTTCAATTAAGCTTTATGTCCTGGGATGGATTTCATCCGGCAGAATTCGTGGGACTAGCCAATTATCAGCGGTTGCTTCATGATCCCATGTTTCTCGGATCAATTGGCAACACTGTTTTTATAGCCTTGCTGGCCATGCTGCCGCAAATGGTTTTCGGTTTGGTACTGGCGTTTTTGCTCAATCAAAAAAGATTGGCGGGAAGCAATTTCTTCAAGACCGTCTTTTATTTCCCCAATCTGGTAACAGCCGTATCGCTTGGTGTTTTGTTCAGCCTGCTCTTCGACTGGAAGGTTGGCAGCGTCAATCAAATTTTAAGTGCGCTTCATATAATTACAGAGCCGATTAACTGGAAAGGCTCTCCTCTTTTGGCACAGCTAATTGTCGCCATGGTACTGTTTTGGCAGTATTTCGGCTATTATACTATTATTTTTACGGCTGGCATCCGCGGGATTCCCTATGAACTTTTTGAGGCCGCTGAAGTAGACGGCGCGTCTAAAACGCAGGTATTTTTTAAAATTGTGCTGCCTTTGCTGCGGCCAATCATGACCTTTGCTTTTGTTACTTCCATTATCGGCGGACTTCAGATTTTTGATATTCCCTATACTTTTGGCGGCGCGACCGGCGGCATCAAGGCATCCTTGCTGACAATGGTTATGTATATGTATAATATTGCCTTTACCAATTTGGATTATGGTTACGGTGCGGCCATTTCGTACGGTCTATTTGTAATTATGATTATATTTTCCATTCTTTTCATGAAGTATACGACTGGCAAAAAGGAGCGGTATGAAAAATGAATAAAAATAAAAGAGAAAATCAAGCGCACCGCATAATAACCTATCTGTTTTTAACTTTTTTGGCAATCATCAGTATTGTGCCATTTTACAATATGATTATTGGCTGCACGCATGATAACGCAGCTCTTGCCACTTCGTTTCAAATGCTGCCGGGCATACATCTCTCGGACAACTACCGTCGCCTGCAAGATAATGTAAATATTTGGCGGGGACTTGCCAACAGTGTTTTTTTATCAACACTGTTTACCATTATATCAACCTATACCGGCGCATTGACTGCTTATGGTTTTGCCAAATACCGATTTCGCGGCAATCGGATTTTGTTTTGGGTGGTATTGGCCACAATGATGCTGCCGGGACAATTAGGAATTATTGGCTATTTTCAGGAAATGAATGAATTAAAGCTTTTGGATAACTATATTTCTATTTTAGCCCCCAGCTTTGCGACACCTGTAATGGTGTACTGGATTCGCCAGTACATTGATGCCTATGTTCCGAACGAATTGATAGAAAGCGCACGGATAGACGGCTGCAATGAGTTTAAGATTTTTAATCAAATTATTTTTCCAGTTATTGTTCCGGGCGTTGCGACGCAAGCAATTTTCACCTTTGTCGGCTGCTGGAATTCTTATGTCCAGCCGTCGATTTTGCTGTTTTCACAGGATAAGCTGACTCTGCCTATTTTGGTACAGCAAATGCAGGGCGTTTATAAAACGGACTATGGCGTCATTTATTTGGGCGTTACCCTGTCCGTCATTCCGATTTTAATTTTATTCCTGTTCTGTTCAAAAATGATTTTAAAAAGTTCCATGGCTGGCGCAGTGAAAGGATGAGCCTTTATCCTCTTGCTCTTCTTTAAACGCTTTCATCATCGCGTTGGTCAGGCTGTAATCCGATGGCTGCAGCACGATATCCGGCCGGGCCACCCATTCGGCGTACTTTAGTTCCGCTTTGTCCATACAAATCGTATCCGCTCCGTCAACCTCACAGTAAAAGCCAACCAAGAGGTCAGCGCTGATCCCCCATGGCTGCGACTTATAATAGCGGATATTTTTGACCCGCAGTCCTGTTTCTTCCATGACTTCACGCCTGACCGCCTCTTCCAGTGTTTCGCCGAACTCAATAAAACCGGCCACCAATGCGTTATGCTGATAACCGCTCTGATACCGGGTGATCAGAATCCGGTCGCCGTTAATCACGCCGATAATCACCGCCGGATTCAGCCGCGGATAAATCCGGTGGCCGCACACCGGACAAACCAGCGCCCGTTCAGCCGGGGCATGTGTCATTTTGGCGCCGCAGCTGCCGCAGTACCGGGAGGCCAAATACCATTTCCACAGATGATAGGCGCAAAACACGGCAAAAATTTCTGTATTGGAGCATAATTTCAAGTTTCTTAGCTCTTCCATGGTATAAAAATAATAGCCGGCCGGAAGATGCTCCGCCTGCTCCAGCCAAAAAAACTTTTCCCGGTCGATGGCAAAAAGATAGGTAAAACCTGCGCTTTCCGAAAACAAACGCTTTTCCGGAAAGCGCAGGTTTTTTTTATCCGGATCGTAAAAAACCAACAGCTTTTCGGCCGCAAACAGCAAAATCCGGCTGTCATCGTCCGGTTTTGCCGCTTGATAACTATTTTCCAATCTTGACGGCGCAATATCCTGTATCATTTTTTTCTCCTTTATTCGTGAGCTTTATCATATTTATGCTGTGCGTGTCAAAAGTTATTTTTATGATTTTAAACCACCGTCATTGTGTAATATAATTTATCTTTTATCTAATTGTAGACAAAAAACTCAAACACGACTTTTAACACCCACATCAGTTTATAATGATATCATTCGTTTCTTATCCAATAATTTTTAGTATATCATATTTAAAGAAAAACGAAAAGCCTAATTTTGAGCCAATCGGAAGCAATTTTCGCAATTTTCCCGTCAAAAAAGTGATTTGGTAAATCTTAGCCTGTATTTTTCTTTTTTGAAAACAGATCGAAACGCACGTTATGGCACATTACCATTGCCAAAATCATCTCACCGGGTAAGGCAAGTTTGGTATATTTTTTAAGTAAATTTTTTGTACTTGTTTACCTTTATCATTAAGTGGAGTATAATAAAAGACGTGCCTGAACAATTTTTATAAAGCATAAGGAGTATTTTATGGAACGTGCCAACGCCGTCCGGCGGATTTCCATTTTAGGTTTTTTAGGAAATGTATTTTTACTGATTATTAAGCTGGCCATTGGCCTTTCCACCGGCAGCCAAGCCATGATTGCCGACGGCCTGAACAGCTCCGGCGATGTGTTTTCCTCGGTGATGACTTATATCGGCAATCAAATCTCCGCTAAGCCTGATGATACCGACCACCCTTACGGCCATGGCAAAGCCGAGTATATTTTTGCTTTTATTATCAGCTTTTCCTTTTTATTCGTGGCTTATATCGTTTTAAAAAACGGTGTGGAAGGGCTGATTGCCATTCAGCCGGTGAAATATTCGATTTGGCTGATTATCGTAGCGGCCGCGACCTTAGTCGTCAAAACCTTTCTCTATCTCTACGCCAATCAAATCGGCAAAAAATATCATAGCCTCTTGGCTCTGGCCAATTCGGCCGACCACCGGAACGACTTGTTTATCACCAATCTGACCTTGATCAGTATTATTTGTTCTTATTTTAAAGTTTATTATGTTGACGCGGTCGTCGGCATCTTAATCTCCTTGTGGATTGGCTACACCGGGATCAAGGTGCTGATCGCTTCTTATCATGTGCTGATGGACCGCACTTTGGATGAGGAAATCATTCGCCAAATGCGGGAGCGAATTCTATCGTCGGAGGGCGTCGATCATCTGGACTCGATTGTTGCCCGCCCGATTGGCGAAAAATTTCTAATGCTGATTAAAATCTCAGTTGACGGCAATCTGACCGTTCAAGCCGGGCATGATATTTCCGATACCGTTAAAGCAGCCATCATGAAGTTTGAACCGGTGGCCGACGTGCTAATCCACTTAAATCCGGCGCAAACTCACCCGCAAAGGGATTATTTAAAGTAAGGATAAGATATGGAATTCCCGCAATCCTCAAAAACATTCGTAATCCGCTCGTTTTTTTGCAAAAAAACGGCTCCTTACTCATGCTGTTGGGCGGGTCAATCGCGTAAAAATCCATTTGCAAGCAAGCTTGTAACGGTTGTTTACGCGTTTGACCCTGGGATCAGTTTACATATTCATCTTCCAAAATATAGGAATCTACGATTTCTGCATAATATACCATATGATAATCGCCGTGCGGGTAGTACATTTCTTTAATCGAAGCGTCCAGTGCTTCCGGATCAAACTGCTGCTTGGTAATAACCCGGCATTCGTAAAAGAGCTGGCAGTTTTCAATTACCGGTACATCCAGAGTTTGCCCTTTGCCTTTAATCAGGCTGGGCTCGGTAAACTTATTTTTTTCCCGGCCGCTGTAGCTGCCGCAAAAATTGAGCGTATCCTTTTGACTTTGGTTAAAGGGAATACTGAGCGTAAACTCACCGGTTTTATCAATCAGTTCCCGGCTGTACCTGGACGGCCGAACGCCAACCACAGCCAGCGGACGTCCCCACATTGAGCCGAACGCACCCCAGCCGACGGCCATCACGTTTTCTTTTTCTCCGTCCTTGGTGCATAAAAACGCGCCCTTGGGGAACTGCTCAACGGCGTCTTTTAAATAACGGTTAAATTCTACTCTTTTTAAACTCATTGGCTCTCTCCTTATTTTTATGTTGTTCCAGTTTCCGCGCTGACTTTCGTGATCTGCTATTTAAAGCCAGTACACATACGCTTTTATCTATCTATCCCTTTCAGCGCTGCTTTAAAGCTTATCTTTTAAAAGCAGCCCGCCTGCACAACTGTCCTCTTGCCTGCTCGTGCCCTAAAGCAAGGGCTTTTTTTGTTATTTTTTTAACTCGGTTTTTCAGCAAAGCCTGCGGCTGCTCGGCGTACCATGTTCGGGTCTGTATCGTTCGCTAAAAGTTGTATTTTTCACTTAGCCGTGCAGGCTCAAACAAAACTAGCCTGATTTGCTAAAAAACTGCCTCTGTGCACTTGGCTGACTGCGGCCTACAAAAAGCGCAGCACCGCCGCTTTCATTTCCTCCCGGCCAATTACCTCGCTAAAACGCAGCGGCTTATTTTCTAAACCGGCAATCCCGGTCGGAATCAGCGCGCCGGTCTTGGCATGAAGTTCCCTGGCTAAGGCAAAGCTTTCGGCTTGCCGCCCGCCACCTAACGCTTCCAGCACTGCCGCTGAAAACTTATACGGACTGGCCGTTGATACAATCAGCGTTTTATGTTCTAATTTTTTTGTTTTGGCCGCCACCGCCGCCGCTACCGCGGTGTGGGGATCCAGTAAATATCCTTCTTTTTCATAAAAGGCGCGGATGGCCCCGCTGCACTCAGTTTCTCCGGCAAAATCGCCATATAATTCGCCCATCGCCGCCCTCTGCCCGGCGTTAATCCGGTAGCGCCCCTCCGCCTGCAGCTCCCGCATGAAACGGCTGGTTTCCGCTTCTCCGGCAATATCATAAAGGAGCCGCTCCAAATTAGAGGACACCAGGATATCCATCGACGGCGACTTGGTTAAAATCATTTGCCGGTTCTTATCGTAAATGTTGCCGGTCAGAAAATCGGCAATCACCTTGTTTTCATTAGAAGCAGCCAGCAAAGCGCCCAGCGGCAGGCCCATTTTCCGGGCATAATAAGCCGCCAAGAGATTCCCGAAGTTACCGCTCGGCACTACCACGTCCAGTTTTTCCCCGGGCTGTAGCTCTCCGCGCTTGATTAACTGCGCATAGGCATAAATATAATAAACGATCTGCGGTACTAAGCGCCCGATATTGATGGAATTGGCACTGCTGGCCAAATATCCCTGCTCGGACAGCCGCCGAAGAAAATCCACATCCTGAAATAAGTTTTTTACGCCGGTCTGGGCATCGTCAAAATTGCCCCGGATTCCGACCGCCTCTACATTCGCACCTTCCTGTGAGCGCATCTGATATTCCTGAATAAAGGAAACGCCGTCTTTGGGGTAAAAAACCATAATCTTCGTGCCCGCCGCATCGGCAAAGCCCTGCATCGCCGCCTTGCCGGTATCACCGGAGGTAGCGGTTAAAATCAAAATCTGCTTCCCGATGCCCTGTTTGGCCGCAGCCGTTTTCATCAACTCAGGCAAAATCTGCAAAGCCATATCTTTAAAAGCATACGTCGGCCCGTGAAATAATTCCAAAAAATAATAGCCGCCTTTTTTTACCACCGGCGCAATCTCCAGCGTATCAAACTGCCGGCCGTAAGCCCGCTGAACGCATAGCCCGATTTCTTTCTCGGTAAAATCCGGCAGATATAACGCCAAAATCTCCACCGCCAGCTCTTGATAACTGTAGTCAGCATATTCTTCAGCCGCACGGGGAAGCTTCGGGATCGATTCGGGCACGAACAGGCCGTTATCGGCGGCAATTCCCCTGACGATCGCCTCGGCCGCGGAAATTCCTTTTTCTCCGCCTCTGGTACTTTGATAGGTTAGCATTTTATCCTTTCTCCTTATCGGGTCATTATTTTTTTGGCGGATGCAAATCCCAGTCTGGAAAACAGCTTGCAAAGCCTTCTAAATTTTGCTTCAATACAATTTTCTCACTTTGAGTGATGCTTTCATCCTCTTCGCCAAATAAATTCTCTAATTCATCCATTAAATTGTCTTCCATTTTCTCCTCCTATGCTACCAGATACTTTTGCTTATGTTCAAACTCGTCTACTCTGCCATTAATATGCTTCCACTCTCCCACGCACTGGTCAATGATTCGGTAGCCTTCGCTTCGCTCATAATCGTATTTCTTTTGGGCTTCTGCCAAGTATTCCTGAGGATTATGCTCCAGCTGATAGAATTTATAGCCAAAGTAAGCCGCTCCTGCTAAAAATACCCAGCCTATATATATGGCAGCGGTAAGTATCCCCAAAACAAAAAGGACTAAAGCTATGATCATATTCTTTTTTCCAGCAGTGTCTTTATAATTTTGGGTTTCCCATTCTTTCTTGCCGTTTAGATAATTTTCATATTCATTTTTTAGCATGTCAACATTCGAGTTTGTTGCTGCTCTCATCTTGTACCCATTAACATTTATGTTTATTTCCTGTGGAAACAAAGGTTTTTTCTCATCTATATATTTATTGTAGCCTTTATTGATATATGGCTGCAATATTGAGATAGCTGTTCTCCTTTCAGACAAAGAAGAGTTTTCTTTATGGATAATAGCCTTTGTCATTTGTTCGACAAAATTAATTTTTTGCCTTTGCTTCTGCGCTCTTTGCGCCAACAAATGCTGCTTCATCTCCTCGTACTTGATTTTACCGTTACTTTCTTTCACTCTTTGGAAACAAGCTTCTTCGTCTCGGAGCCTAATTTCCTCCACAGCATAATTGCTAATCACTTCTACCAAATTTTCGTCTACCCGTTTTTTTATTTTTTCAACATCAACCTGACTGCTGCTGATGTCTTCAAATTCTTTGATTAAATCATCGGCACTATATACCCTATCCGTATACGCCATAATATTGTCAAAATCTTCCGAATAGCCTCGCAGCGCCGGATACATCTTCTCATGTGAAGAAGTTTTCAAAACGCAATAATCCTGCCATGTCTTTTCCTGCTTGGCTTCCAGTTCTTTATCGTTCTCTTTCACTTGGCTAAGCCAGCGCACAACATAATCCGTGCAGACATGCTTTTCGTCCGCCCCAAAAACACCATTAATATAGGCATCAACAAAAGTATAGCCACCCTCTGAAAAATTGCCGGCATTAAGATGGGAAAAATAGATATTGAGCCACTCATAGCAAGCGGTGGTTCTTCCGTTTCTTCGGCATATCAGCGCCATCGTCAGCGCTGTTCTTTCTTCATCCCGCCGTAAGGCTTCTTTTATCGCTCTTTCCGCCAAATCCCTATCATTATTGATCCACGCAGAAACCGCAATCAAGCAGGGCGAAAGCCAATAGTTTGGTGTAGAAATCATCAGTTCTTCTGATACGGTTGATATTGTGGTTTTCTTTACCAGTGCCAAATCGGTTGCCTGTAAAATACCTAACATCGTTTCTCTGACTAAGCCGTAGCTTCCGAATTCTTTTTCTATCTCTTGCCGCACTCTGACAAGTTCCGTGGTTGCCTGCGAGAGAGCCTCGGCTCTTACTCGGTCATCCATCAGCGCTGTAAACTTTTGATTTAAGATTTCAAGTTCCCTGCTCACTTGGTTTACACTATTATTTACATAATCAACCTTATCGTTTAGCATGGCAATATCTCTTTGCATATTTTCCACACTATTTTTGAGCGGTAAAATGTCAACATATCTGACCACGTTTTCTGCCATATTATTCTCCTTTTTAATATCCAGCGTCTTTTTGGAACTGCATCATTTTTTGCTGATAAGCCGCCAGCAGTTTCGGTTTATAGTCCGATTCTTTCATATTTTTCAAAATATTCCCAACAACTAACACAAAATTCTCATAAAAATACCGTGTTTTTGATTCAAGAAAAAAAGTCTTTCCCTCGTAAGGCGAATCTGGATTTTCTTCGATTGCCTTAATCAGCGCAAAACAAGTTTTGGGTATGTTTAGCCGATTAGCAAGTTCCTCATAATACGCTGCCTTTTCTTCCTTTAAAAAATCAATAGAAACCCGATTTTTAATAAAATAGGGACAAATCTTATCAAGGAATCCCTCCAGCTCTTTTCTGTCCTCGTCTGATTGCATATTATACGCCGAGATTTCAATGATTTCTTTCTCATAGTCGCTTAATACTTTTGCACTAGCGATAAATAAGGACTGTAAATCCCTAATTTCATCGTATTCCAAAGCAATATTTTTTATCGAATCAAAAAAATCTTTTAATTTATTGTTTTTGGCATTTCTAACTTCATCGTGATAGCTTACAATGTATTTGGCTGGAACATTATCCACAAAAATATTCAAAACCTCTAACGCATAATGTTTTGCCGTGTCCATATCCCCGCTCACAAAAAACTTCATCGCATTGTCTTTGGCTAAAATCACCTTGCCATTTTTATTAAGTGTCGCTCTGGAATAGTATTCTTCCTTTCCGCACTGATGGCAAATCAGTTTTCTTGTCGGCGGCAAAAATTCCACATTACTGCTCCCGCAGCCGGAGCACTTTAAACCACTAAATTCCATTTTTCAAACCGCTTTTATAGTATTTCTGTACTTAACATCTACTATAATCTCTTCTATCCTTTCTAAAATTTTAGCTCTATCTGCTCCTTGCAAAAGCATGTTCTCTAAAGTATCGAATTGAAAGCAAAGTGCCCTCTCTATTTCCTCACTGGCACGAATAGACAAGGCATTGCTATAGTCTACCAATTCCTTTAAACTTAAAAGTTTCTTCTTTACCTCTTCATCCTTAGAAAGTAGTATCGCTTTCCCCACTCTTTGTGATAAAAACTTCTGTATACTTTGCTTATCTTCCAATATTCCAACTTTTCTTTCCACTCCCCGCACATACTTTTCCGAAAAAAAGATTCCGCCTACTGCTGTGCAAAGAAGTAGGACATTAAGGAAAAAAATAGTTTGGATTCCTGTGATATAAAAACAAAATAAAAAGTTCACTGCCAGTGAAATGACAAGATACGCCATTATAAATACCACTGGTATATATCGTATCTCATTTGTTTTTGATTTTGCCGTTGCAAAAACCAGCAAGTAGATAAGGCTTACTGTCAAAGAAAAGCTGCCAAACGCCAATGCCGTATAAAAATTAAGGGGCAGCCAGCTTGCTGTACCAAAGCTTATCATCGCTGTAAACCACACCACAAATAGTAGCCCCGAAACGATAACTGCATTTTTATTTTTAATGTTATTCATGCCGCCTCCTATAATTTATATCCACATTCTGCGCAAAACTTCGCCTCTCCCTCCAGCGGCTGACTACAATTAGGGCAAATCCGCGCTAATTTCTTTCCACAATTTATACAAAACTTTGCTCCTGCAACAATTTCATGTCCACAGTCTGGGCATGTACTAAAAGTGCTCCCCAACTTTTCGCCGCAATTAAGGCAAAATTTCGCTCCTGCTTTATTGACATGATGACAAGTTCGACACATCGCCCCATCTTGCCCTACGGGGTTCATCATGTTTTCACTTTGCAGCGTTCCTTGCGCTATCGTGCCCATACTTGCACCCATGCCCGCACCTATCATAGTGCCCATACCAAGCCCCATGCCAGCGCCCATAAAGGTTGAGGACATTCCCTCATTTTCAGCCGCCGAACGCATGACCTTAAAGGCTTCTTCCTGCTGATAGGAATACCCCTCTCTTTCTCTCATTCGGGCTCTGGCTGCCGATTCTATATCCATTCTTTTGGCGTTACCCTCGGCGTCTAACTGATCTCTTTTTCGCTTGATTTTCATCTCATTGATTTCTTCCAAATCTTCATCTGGAACATTGATCGAATGAAAGGAAAAATTATCAAGCACTAAACCAAAATCTTCAAAATGAGATTTTAGTTTTTCAAACATAATTTCAGAAAATTCAGATAAATATCCGCTTATTTTGAGAATGCCTACATTTTTATCAATCATGGCTTTCGCCAACAAATCTGGAACATACTCTAATATTTTTGCCCGCATATAAGACATCAATTCTTCTCGTGTAAAATTTGCCCTTGTGCCAACAACTTTTTGCAAAAATTTTCTAACACAGGCAGCGGCAATACTGGTATCAAGCTGCTCAATATGCACCCCAAAAAGCCCGCTTGCTCTGACATGGATATTGACTTCTTCCTCTGGATCTTGAATAAGAATCGGCTGCTGGGTTCCCCACCTAAGCTCATTCATATAGGTCGTATTTACAAAATAAATGGTAGAATGAAACTCTGAATCGCCACCCGTTAAGGCATGTGCAATATTGCGAAAGGGTGCAAACCGAGAATCTCCCGTATCTAATTTTATCTTGCACGGCCCTGTGAAAATAGAAACTTGACTATTCCCCCCGCTTTCTTCCAAGGAACTCCCCGCTGCCATATTATTGGTAAATACTGCCATCTGACTAGGTGCGACAATCAAATACGAACCATTTGGAAAATCTTCATATTCAAATTTATGAACGATTAAAGAAGCTGCTGCGTCTCCCTCCGGTTCCCATTTGATTACGTCAACAGCAAATGCTCCCAAAATACCCTTGTGCTGTTTTTCTTTAACATTATCACTGTGAAAAAGTCCCATTTTTTCCCTCTTTCATTGTTAAATTCTCTTGAAATTGATTCTTATCTCACATTCATCTCATACTATTTTGTGATAAAAATTCTATCTGTCCTTTTCTTCGCCACCTTTTAAAATCCAGTTGTTTGTTAAAATCAAATCTTATTTTGATTATGATAGCATAACATCCTAATTATGTCAATTATAGCACTTCTTGAGTTTCCGCAGATTTATCCACATATCCTCATTTTCAAGGTTCTCTTATC